>JBBQGV010000004.1:0-120387 GCA_038323375.1 Chitinophagales bacterium | reverse complement strand
TTTGCGCGAGTTGACCAAATTTGATTTTATACCGCGTTAAAATTTTCGCCGAATCACCCGTATTCGACTGCGAATTTTGCCTTATCTAAAATAAAATTTGCAGTCATCTCGCACAAACGCCCCCATCGCAACAAGTCTATTGAAAAAAAGATCCCCTACGAGCCTTTCCCGGAAACCATGATTGACGAAAGCCAAACCAGTCTAAAACCCGATATTCTGCTGTTCGATAACGAACAAAAACAGAATCGGGTCATCATTGAGGTCAGCGATATGACCTAAATTATTATCCGCTTATGACCCATCTCAACATCGAAATCAAAGCCCACACCGACCACCCGGAGCGCATCGAAGCCATTCTCCTGACCCACCACGCCGACTACAAAGGCGAAGACCGCCAACGGGATACTTATTACAAAATGACCGGTGGCCGACTAAAACTACGCCAGGGGAACATCGAAAATTCATTAATCCTGTACGACCGGCTGGAAGTGGAAGGGTTGAAAAAATCAGAAGTGGTGCTGCAACAACTACCGGATTCCGGTGAAGCGCTGCGGCAAATCCTCAACCGGGCATTGGGGAGTTGGGTGGTGGTGGAGAAGCGAAGAAAAATATTCTACCTTGACAACGTGAAATTCCACCTTGACAGCGTTGAAGGGTTGGGCGCGTTTGTGGAAATTGAAGCCTGCGACCAATACGGATCAAAAAGCGAGGCGGCGTTGCGGGAACAATGCAATTATTATCAGGCTTTGTTTGGCATCAAGCCGGAAGCGCTGATCGCGAAATCTTATAGCGATATGATCATTGAATTGGAATCAGCCAACAAAAACGACCTTTCTGGTGTCTAATATCTAACGTCTAAGATCTAACGTCTGAAAAAATAGAGCGTATGAAAACGACAACAAGCTTGTATTTTGTTTTTTTGCTGCTGGGCGGCCTGTTTTTTGCCACTTGCACCCAACCTCCGGATTATCCGAGAGAACCTTCCATTGACTTTATCGGCTTCAGCCAATCTGTTATCGCGCAGGGCACGCCGAATGCGCCTTTGGACACGCTGGCGGTCAACTTTTCTTTCACCGATGGCGACGGCGACCTGGGTTCTGTTAACGATTCGCTCGATGTGTTCCTGACCGATAGCCGCGATGGGTTCGTCACGAATTTTAAACTGCCCTTCATCCCCGAACAAGGCGGAGGCAGCGGCATCTCCGGCGATATTACTGTGAAAATTATCAATAAGCCGTTCAACCTTTGCTGCGCCAACCTCGCTACCGGAGAAGCTTGCAAACCCAATGTTCCTGGCCCAACCGACACCCTGTCCTATTTCATCCAGATCAGGGATCGCGCCGGCAATTTTAGCAATAAAACCCGCACCGGCACCCTTACCCTGCTGTGTAATTAGTGTCTGTCTTTATAATCCGATAACTGCGTTGTATTTTGCCCCAAAACTGGTCATTTACGCGAGTAAACTCCCATTTTTGGGGCAAAACACGCCTTGTTCTCGAACTATAAAGAACAGACACGGGACTCTAAAGAACAGACACGGGACTATAAAGAACAGACACGGGACTCTAAAGACAGACACGGGACTCTAAAGACAGACACGGGACTAAATGGACAGACACTACTTAACCCAGTCAATGCCTTTTCGCAACAGCAACAAAGTCTCTGCTTCCCGGCTTCCGGGTTCTGCACGGTAGTCATATACCCATTCCGCCATTGGGGGCATGCTCATCAGGATAGATTCGGTGCGGCCATCGGTGTCTAACCCGAACTTGGTGCCTTTGTCCCAAACTAAATTAAACTCGACGTAGCGCCCGCGCCGCAATGCCTGCCAATGCCGCTCCGCATCGCCGAAAGGCACCTCGCTGTATTTTTTCAAAAGCGGAATAAAAGCCGGGCAAAAAGCTTCCCCCACTTCGCGCACAAAATCGAATAGCTTAGATTTATCCACCCCTTCCGCCGGGCCAAGGCGATCAAAAAAGATGCCCCCCACCCCACGGGTTTCGCTGCGGTGTTTCAAAAAAAAGTAGTCATCCGCCCATTTTTTAAACTTTGGATAATAGCCCGTATGATGCCGGTCGCAAACGCTTTTCAGCAGCAGGTGAAAATCGCGGGCATCTTCCGGCACAATATAATGGGGCGTGAGGTCTATGCCGCCACCGAACCACCAGTTGCCGCTGTCCAATTCAAAATAGCGCACATTCATGTGGATGATGGGGACATGCGGGTTGTGTGGATGCAGTACGATAGACACCCCTGTGGCAAAAAAGCTGCCTTCAGAAACACCCAGCGCCTGTGCAATTTTTTCAGGCAACCGGCCCTGCACCGCCGAAAAATTGACGCCCCCTTTTACAATCCGCGCACCCTCGATGATGCGGGTACGGCCCCCGCCGCCGCCTTCGCGTTCCCATAAATCTTCGCGAAAATGACCCTCGCCGTCAGCTATTTCCAGTTTGCTGCAAATTTCGTCCTGCAGGTGCCTCAGCGCTCCCGCAATTTGTTCCTTATCCATTGGCCATTGCTGCTTTTGCCAAGGCCACTACGCTGGGCGCATTGCCGATAAAGATGGTCTTGCCAGATACAATAACCGGCCTTTTTAGAAAGGTGTACTCCTCCAGGATCAACTCGCGGTAGTCCGCCTCCGACAGTTGTTTGTCTTTCAGGTTCATACTTCGGTATTTCATGGCATTTCGGCTGAACAGCGCCTCGTAGGACCCCGCCATTTCGCGCAATTGATCCAATTGTTCCGGCGTGATTTTCTCCGTTTTGATGTCCTGAAGCTGACAGCCTGCGCCTTCCGCGTTGACATCCTTCAGAATTCGGCGGCAAGTATCGCAGGTCGCCAGATGGTATATTTTTTTCATAAAAAGATTTTGTGAACAGCCCCAAAATTAGCGCTAAATTAGAGGCTAATCTTCATACAACTGTCAAAAGATGCATCGGATACCTGAATCAGAACTCATTTTGCACCCGGACGGTGCCATCTATCACCTGCACCTCTTGCCTGAGCAATTGGCGGATACGGTGATTACCGTTGGAGACCCAGAGCGGGTGGCGGAAGTTTCAAAGTACTTCGATGCCATCGAATGTAAAGTCAGCAAAAGGGAATTCATCACCCATACGGGGCGGATTGGCAACAAGCGGCTGACCGTCATTTCCACCGGCATTGGCACCGACAATATAGACATCGTGATGACAGAACTCGACGCATTGGTGAATATTGACCTCAAAACGAGAATGCCCTTCGAAAAACACCGTTCCTTAGATATTGTACGCGTTGGAACCTCCGGGTCGCTGCGCGCTGAATTACCCGTAGATACCTTTGTCGCTTCGTCTTTCGGGGTGGGTTTGGACAACCTGATGCATTTCTACGAGTGTCAGTATTCATTGCAGGAAGCGGAACTCACCGATGCGCTGGAAGCACACTTTGACCTCATCGGACATCCGCCCGTTCAACCTTATGTGTTTGGATGCAGCCGGGACCTCCTAAAATCCGTTGCAGGCGACTGGGTTGCAGGAATCACCCTGACATGTTCGGGGTTCTATGGCCCCCAGGGCAGGCAATTGTTGGCAAAACCCCGGATTGGGCAAGACTGGTTAGCTGGCATGGGCCGGTTCGATTTCAACGGAACCCGCGTCGTGAATTTTGAAATGGAAACTTCGGGCATTTATGGAATGGCCAGCATGTTGGGTCACCGAGCCTTGTCATGCAGCTTACTGCTGGCCAACCGGATTACGCACCAATTTAGTCCCGATCCGCAAGCCGGTATTGAGCGCCTGATTCAAAAAGTACTGGAAAGCCTTAGCGCGACACCGTCAGCCTGATCCGCTCCTCTAATTTTTCCAATTCCGCACGGTCTACCTCGTGTTTGCCTTCAAAACTGCTGACATCTAAGTGGAACGGGTATTGAACCGCCGCTTCAAAAAACTGCTCCATGCGGTCAGGCGTCAGGAATTCATCTTCCGTGCCGTAAACAAAGTGAATGGCTCCGGAATTGAAATAATCGGCTTTGTTCTGGTAGTCAATATCTTCCGGAATGCTGCCCGCCCAAAGCACCAAATGCCGGAAAGCAGGTTGGTCGCGCATCATCCACCGCATTTGGGTGGCGCATCCCTGGGAAAATCCCATCAGAATGACGGTCACGTCCTCCGGAAGTACTGCTGCGTAGTGCCGGTAAAGGGAACTGAGGTAATCGCAGTAGTCGTCAATTTCCGTAAGGCGGTCATCTCGTGTCATCCACGAGGCACCAACTTCACCACTAAAACCTTTCCAGTAAAAGCGGGAAAGCCCTTCCGGTGCCAGTATAAAGGTATCAGGTTGTTGGATGGATTCAAATTTCCGGATAAAATTTTTAGCTGCCTGGCCGTAACCATGGCAGGCAATCCACCAGTACCGGGTATGGGTGCCGGGTTGACCCAGGGTATAATAATGCGCCGTTTTGTGTACGCGCAGGGTATGTGCTTCCATGTCGTCTTTCTACTGTTTCACATCCTCTTTCCCCAGGATGTCTTTTTTGCGGGTATCGAGCACGGGGGACGGCCTCGGCGCCTGATCCATTGGCGTAACCGGCAGCATTTCTTTGTGTTTCCAGAGACCTCCTTTCAATTCGTAGGCTTCATAAGATCCGTCCGGAAAATTGGATTCGCCCTGGCCATAAGCGCCGCCCATGGAAATGAGGTGGTCAAAAACGATCATTTCCATCGTTTCTTCATAGCTCAATTTAACGCTGCTTTCTGATGAAAACTGCAACATGACCCGATTTTTGGTCGTGGTTGGTTGTCCTTTTTTTTCGTGGACAAAAACCGGTGCGCCAAACTGAGGCTTGCCATCCGGCTGGAACGTGAGGACGTCTATCAACTTTCGTTTATGAAAAAAACTAAACCCGTCGTAGCCGAAAAGCAGGTAATATTTGCCTTTGGAGCTTTTTACCTCCCGAATGTTGTAATACAAAGCGCCATACCACTCTTCGGGCGTCAAAACTGCCTGTTCCAGATCACCTTTCAGGTTATAAGAGCGATCTACCAACGGAAAAAGCTTCAACTCCGGCGTGTTCATTTGAATCGCGCCATAGTAGCGGTAATCAGAAGTATCCACGTATAATTGCCAGGTAAAAATCCGGAAAGTACTGTCCGGCGCATACTGGATGGAAACGGCCTTTACCCGATCAAAAGGATACTGGAAAGAATTTTCGGTTTTCAGCGCTTCCACCAACTTGGGGATAAACACGCGGCAGGTACCAAAGCGATTTTCCGGTAACGAATCATTCACAATGGCGTAGGCCAGCAAAGCCAGGGTGTCTTCCTTTTGGTCGAGTTTTTGGAGCGTCTCCGCGCTGAGTTTGGTTTTGGACTGAGCCGACAGCAAAATACTGAAACCCGTTAACAGAAGGAAAAGACCCAGTATTTTTTTCATGGATGAATTTTGTATTTGGTACGCAGCTTAAACGCAAAAATTGTATTTTTTAGTTTGCAGCATTCAGCTGGCAGGCATAGATACAGTTGGAAGTGGGCAGGTTTTCAGTTAGCAGGATTGTTTCGGGTTTTATTGGAAACCCGTATTTTCATTCAAACTGAAATCCCCTGCCAACTAAACCCTGTCAACGCTCCCTACCGCCGTCTCGTTTTATTATTCTTATAGTCCCGGAAAATGAACTCGCCCAACCCCTGAAGGCTGCTGTAAAAAGCTTTCCCGTCGTTGGCGCGCGTAAACTGATCCACAAAGTTCACTAAATAAGGATCTTGAGCGATCATAAACGTAGTGATGGGAATATTCAGTTTGCGGCAATTGGCGGCCAAACTGAGCGTGCGGCTGACGATTTTCCGATCTAAGCCAAAACTATTTTTATAATACTCTTTGCCCCGCTTGATACAAGTCGGTTTGCCATCGGTAATCATAAAGATCTGCTTGTTCGGGTTTTTTCGGCGGCGCAGGATGTTCATGGAAAGCTCCAGGCCAGCTACTGTATTGGTATGATAAGGTCCAACCTCCAGATAAGGCAGGTCTTTGATCTCAATTTGCCAGGCATCGTCGCCAAAAACGATGATATCCAACGTGTCTTTAGGATAGCGCGTGGTGATGAGTTCGGCTAAGGCCATCGCCACTTTTTTTGCAGGTGTGATGCGGTCTTCTCCATACAGAATCATGGAGTGCGAAATGTCAATCATGAGCACGGTGCTCATCTGGCTTTGATAGAAAGATTCGTACACTTCCAGGTCGCCCTGATCTAATTTAAACTCCTCGATTCCGTGGTTGATTTGCGCGTTGCGCAGCGTTTCCGAAATCGCCAGATTGTCTAACTGGTCGCCAAATTCATAAGGCCGCACTTCGGAAGTAAATTCGTCGCCGCGTCCGCTTTGTCGTGTGTCGTGGTTGCCGCGTTTGGTCTTTTTTAGCTGGCCAAAAATATCTTCCAGGGCTTTCCTGCGGATGCCGATTTCCATTTTTGAGGTAAGCCGAAAGCCTGAAACCGACTGATCATCCTGGCGCAAATAGCCCTTGTCAATCAAATCCTGGATAAAATCAGCCATTCCGTAGTTGTCGTCCGTGAGTTTATACTGACGATCCAATTGCGTAAGCCAGGACAAGGCCTCGCGGATGTCGCCGGAAGTATAGACCAACAGTTCCTGGAGCAGTTTCAGCAACTTTTCAAAAGAAGCGCCGCCCGTTTCATCGGGTATGTATTCTGAGAATCGCCAGCCAATCATAATCTTCGTTTTATGGATCACCCATTATCCTAACGCCTCCGGAAGCGCACAGCAATTCCGGATCAAAGCATCGTAATCGGGTTGATCAGATGCTAATTTATGCACAAACGACTCAATCACCTCACCATTTTGGAGGATAAAAACGCCCGGCATTTGAAAATCATCGCCCAGCTTTGGCCCAAGGCCGTGTCCTTCTACAAGACCTGCCTGAAAACCCCGAATCCAGGTTTGCAAGCCAAACAACTGTGTAAAGGTACCTTTTGTCAAACCAAACGCGGCATAAAACCGGCATTCGGGGTCGCTGATATAAGTCGGTTGCACGATCTCGTAACGTTCGAAATAGTCATCGGCGATTTCATTGGTCGTCATGTGTACAAACACAATTTTTAACCCTTTGCCTTCAATCTCAGCACGCTTTTCAGCAATCGTGGCTAAGCCTTTCCGGCAAAAAGTACACCCGAAATGGCGTAAAAAAACGAGCATAACGCCTTGTTGCCGGGACAACGAGAGGAGGTCGTCTCCTGAATTGGTAATCATTTGCTCCATTACTTCCTGATCAACATAAACAGCGATCATCATGTGTGTAATTTTAGACTAATTGTTAACAAGACGCCTTCAAAAAAGTTTTTTTCTTTAACTGAATAGCAGGCATAAAGTGCCTCAATCGTTAAATTTGGTTTAAAGTATACTTGCCGCACCATAAAGGATTCCCGCGTTTTGTTCCATTGTCGTTACCTTTGCCTCGAAAATTAAAGTAATCTACACATGAGAAAATGTTTTTTGGCAGTCGGCGTCCTTTTGGCGCTTCAGCATATAGGGTCTGCACAGACTGAAATTTCAAAATCGGCAGGAGATTCTGAGAAAGTGAACTGGCTGACTTGGGAAGAAGCAGTGGCATTGTCGCAGAAGCAAAAGCGCAAGGTACTGCTCGATGTATACACCCAGTGGTGTCAATGGTGCGAGCGGATGGACAAAGCGACTTTTCAGGATCCGGTCATCGCCCGCTACATCAACGAAAACTTCTACGCCGTGAAGTTTGATGCAGAGACAAAAGACGAACTGACGTATAAAGCCAAAGTCTACAAGTTTGTGCGCAGCGGCAAACACGGTTATAATGAATTGGCCGTTGTTTTTCTTGGCGAACGCCTGAGTTTCCCCTCGCTTGTTTTTTTAGACGAAGACCTGAGCCTCATCCAAAGCATTCCGGGTTTTCGCAATCCATTTGATTTTGAACAGATTGCATCTTATTTCGCTACGGATGCTTACAAAAAGACGCCGTGGTCGGCTTACCAGAAGAATTACACGAATTCGAAGTTGAAGGACTGAGAGTTACCTGACCGAATAAAACTTCATCCGGTATTCTACATCGGCATATCCTTTGCGGATACTTTCCAATCGGCGTTGTACCAAGCGCTTTTTCAGCGGTTTGAGGCGTTCCACGAATAAGACCCCGTCAATGTGGTCATATTCGTGCTGAATCACACGCGCATTGAGGCCGAAAAAAACCTCTTCGTGCTCGACAAAGTTTTCGTCCAAAAAGCGCAGGCGCAACACCGGTGGACGGTCTACATCGCCCCGAATGTCGGGAATGCTCAGGCACCCTTCTTCATACGACCAGGGCGCCCCGGTTTCCTCCACTTTGTGCGCGTTGATGAATACCCGCTTGATTCCTTCGGCTTCTCTGCCTTCCTCCATCATCGGAACGCTGTCTACCACAAAAAGGCGGATAGAAGAACCGATCTGAGGCGCTGCCAAACCAACCCCGTGCGCGTGGTACATGGTTTCCCACATGTTGGCGATCAACTGCTGCAAATCGGGATAATCGGCGGTAATGTCTTCGGCTACCTTCTTCAATACGGGCTGGCCATAGGCGTAAATTGGCAAAATCATGCTTACTTAGACGTTAGATGTCAGATATTAGAATTAAGACAGTTTCAAGTACGGTATTGGGTTCGCTCCATATACTCCTGCAAAATCAACACAGCGCTCACTTTGTCCACTAAACTTTTATCGCGGCGCTTCTTTTGGGATACTCCACTCAGAAGAATAACCTGTTTGGCTTCCACCGAAGTGTAGCGCTCATCCTGCATGACAACTGGAATATGTGGAAAAAGTTTTTTCAGGTTGCGCACAAAACCTACAACGAGGTGCGCAATCTGAGCTGGATTCCCGTCAGGATACAAAGGCTCGCCCACTACAAAAGTGTCCACTTCTTCCTTATTCAGGTAGCGGGTCAAATAGTCAAAAATTTCGCCGGTAGGCACCGTATCCAAGCCACTTGCAATGATCTTGAAAGGGTCGCTAACCGCCAACCCCGTGCGTTTGGTTCCGTAATCTATGGCCATTATTCTCGGCATGGCGGCAAAGATAGGGAAATGAGCAGTTGTGTAAAACAAAAAAAGTTGCCAGGTGTCCAGAGATGACTCCGGAGTTGACCTGACAACCATTCCCCCTTACTTAAAATCTTATTCCTGCTTTGCGCAGGTATTAACCAAACCAGTCTAAGGCGATCAGACCCACTGAGCGTGATCGTTTCTTAGTATACGACAGGATAAGGCCAATCGGTTTTAGGCTGGTTTGATTTTTGGGGCTAACCTTTTAGCAGTGGTTCCTGCATTTCTAATCATAAGGATGAAAATCTAACCATAAGGATGAAAAAATAAATTTGGGTTTTCAGGTTTCCATATTGGTTTAAAGAGCGGAACAAAACGTGTAGTGATGATTCATAGTGTTTGTTAAAAATTTCGCCTGTCGGCTGAAATCAACTTAAAGACGATCAAAAAATCGGAAGTCACATACGCAGACAAAAAAAATTACAAACATTGATCTGGTGCATACAAAACTAAAAAGGCAGATATTCGCGCCGCAATTAAAAATGGGCTTTGCCAGTTATTGTAAATACATGATTTGCAGCACACAACTATGAAATAATCCGCTTGCGGCCATTTAGAGCTTGTTCGGGAATTCATCAATCGGCTACGGCTGGCAAATTTTATTTTATACTTCGTTAAATTTTTTCAACATAGTTGCCGGCTATGTTTTCAAAATTTGCCTTATCTAAAACAAAATTTCCTCACCCTCGCTCGATCATGAAATCCCGACCAAGCTCTGGACGCGGGCAAAAATTCAATCCATGACGATATCATCAAAACCCCAGCTCGTAAAACTTTCAGGTGCTGTTCAACACTACGATTGGGGTGGAAAAACCTATATTCCCCAATTGACCGGCGTAAAAAACAGCGATGACCAGCCTTTTGCCGAATTGTGGATGGGCGACCATCCCGGTGCCCCGGCAACCGCCTTTTTGCCCGAAGGAGAAATTGCGCTCAACGACTTGTTCAAAGCGGCACCCGATTGGCTGGGAGGAAAAATGGCGGCTGCCTTTGGCACCAGACTTCCCTATCTCTTAAAAATATTGGACGTCCGTTCGATGCTTTCCATTCAGGTTCATCCGGATAAACCAGCGGCGGTGGAAGGGTTCCGGGAGGAAAATGAAGCAGGTATTCCAATAAACGCGCCCATCCGAAATTTCAAAGACGACAACCACAAGCCGGAGGTCATGGTAGCGCTGAGTGATTTCTGGCTGCTCCACGGCTTTAGAAGCGACGAAGAAACGGATCAGCTCCTCAAGTCTTCTGTGCCCGAACTCACCTTTTTACACGAAACCTGGAAATCATCGGGCATCAAAGTCGTCTATCGCCATCTCATGGAAATGCCGCAGGAAGAAGTAGATGCGCTGCTGACGCCTTTAGCGGAAAGGCTTGGTGCCAAAACGCCGGAAGACAAACAGCACCCGGATTTTTGGGCATGGCGGGCCATCGAATCTTTCCGCCCGGCTAAAGGGCGCTTCGACCGGGGAATTTTTTCCATTTACCTGTTCAATTTAGTGAATTTGCGACCCGGCGAAGGCATTTATCAGGGTGCAGGCATTCCGCATGCCTATCTGGAAGGCGTGAATGTGGAACTTATGGCCAATTCGGACAATGTTTTCCGCGGGGGTCTTACGACCAAACACATTGATGTCCCACTTCTGCTGCAACACCTGCACTTCGATCCGGTTACCCCCGTGGCCATCCCCGGCATAAGCCGCTCAGAAACGGAAATCATCTACCCCACCCCGGCGCCTGATTTCGAATTGAGTTGCGTCCGGTTGGAAAAAGACCAGTTGCATACCTCAGAAAGCACTTGCGGCCCACATATTCTGATTGTACTGGAAGGTTCGGTTTTGGTCAATAAACAACAGCCCTTCCGCAGAGGCGATTGTTTCCTCGTGCCGGAAGGGCTGCGTTATGATCTTACTGGAGAAGCAAATTCCGTTTTATATAAGGCCGGGTTGCCTGTTTAACGTCTCTCTTTATGGTCAGCATCCTGACTTTTGCTTAAACAAATTCTTTCTCCTCGTCAGAAAGTTGTAAATTGAATACTTTAAGTATACCTACCACTTGTAACTGCCTGCTTTGAAACAGGCAAAAACCGCCACGGGCAACGTTGGCGATTATACAGAAACTTCTTTGGACGACTGGGAAATGGAGTACACCCTGATGTTGACCTTGCGGGACAACCCCGCCCTGCTGGGAAACATGAATGCATTGAGTTTTTACAATACCAATGCGACCACAACTTCTGCCGGCGCTTTGTCTTACAGCCTGCCCGGATTGAGGCAGGCCATGATGGCGGATTCAGGTGAACAGAAAGACATAGACAAAATCCATGAAGATGTGGGGTTGCGGATAGACCCCCTCCTTACCTTGGAAAATGGCTATACGACGGCATTGGACACGACGACAGGCAGCATTGATACGAACTTCCTCAACACCAAACAATCCCTATTCGAATTGCTGTTCGATCTCATGGAAGATGAACAGCACTGGAAAGATGACTTATCCACAGCGCGTATGGTTGATTTTCAGGATCTGAAAGATTTCAATGATACTATTACAGTGACGTACATTTACGAACAAAACTACAAAGCACTCAACAATTACCTCATCCGGATCTGTTCTTTATAGTCCGAATAGCTGCGGTTATTGAGCGCAGTCGAAATGGCCGCAGCTATTCGGACTATAAAAACAGGCACTAATCTGTCATTGCGGAAGACTGCTCAATGGCCTTCAACTTGACATTATCCCGGCGGTATTTTTTCCCGGAGCGGTAGTACTCTAAACTGATGATGTCGCCAGGGCGGTAACGTCCGACTTGCTCCTGGAGTTCAGGCATGGAAGATACGGCAACATCATTGATGGTTGTAATGACATCTCCAAATAAAAGACCTGCACTTTCTGCACTGCTGGAAGGATATACCCTGGAGATGTAAGCGCCGGTTGCTGACGGCAATCCGAGCCGGTTGGCCATCACGCCATCCACTTCCTGGATTTGAACGCCAAGAACAGCACGGCGTACCGCGCCAAACTGGCGAATATCTTCAACAACTTTTTTGACTAAATTGGCGGGAATGGCAAAAGAATAGCCTTCGTAGCCCCCGCGTTCCGTAATGATGGCAGTATTGATGCCAATCAGTTCGCCACGGGTGTTGACCAATGCCCCGCCGCTGTTGCCGGGATTGACCACCGCGTCGGTCTGAATGAACGACTCAATGGCGTAGGCATTCCCCAGAATATTGATGTTCCTCGCTTTCGCGCTGACAATGCCTGCTGTGACCGTCGAAGTCAGGTTAAACGGATTGCCCACCGCGAGCACCCACTCCCCTACTTCCACCTGGTCGGAGTTGCCATATTGCGCCGGGATAAGGTTGCGGGTTTCAATTTTGAGTAAAGCAAGGTCGGTATTTAAATCAATGCCAACGACTTTGGCGATCAATTCACGCTTGTCTGACAAGGTGATTTCCACCTTCGCGCTGTTTTCAATGACATGGTGATTGGTCACAATGTACCCATCCGATGAAAGTACCACCCCTGATCCGGACGAAGCGCGATACCCGGCGCTGTTGAGTGCCGTCACGTTTACAACCGAAGGCGTCACCGATTTTGAGACCACCCTAAAATCCACACTGTTGTCGGGGTAAGTCCTGGCGGGACTCGTGTTGACGCGTACAGGCGCAGGTTCGTTCACCAACTGGGCTGCTGCATACTCCTGCGATGACGACAACACGGCGTCCTGACTGAAAAGCGCCTGGAAGATAAAAAACGACATCAAAGAACTGAGCAGCGCCACAGCGAAATAAGACAAGGGATTCTTCATGAAGGAAAAGATTTTATCGGGTAAACAATTAGGAATTCAAATAGGTGTAACGCAAAAAACGCCTTTATGCCTTATTTAGATTGTTAAAACTTTTAAAAAGTTTACTTTTTTTGAACTCCGGCGCAAGCGCCAGAACCCGGAACAATAAAAAGCGGCTACCCGCTTGGGCAGCCGTCTGTACATTCATGAGAAAACCACTGAGAAAAGAAACAAAATGGAAGGCATATTTTTTCTATGCGGGTGTCGGGTGATTTCCGGGCTTCAGTTTGACTGTATTAGGGCAAGTTGTTATATTTCTTCGTCCAACAGGTAGAGTTGGTAGGCTTCAATCACCTGGAGCAACTGATCTGTGTAGGAGCGGTCCTTACTGTAGACTTTGAGGGCTTTCGACCATTTTTTGTAGCTTTTTCCATACTCAAATGCTTCCGGAACCGACGTTTTTAGCAACAAACTGTGCGAGCGCCAGTTTTCCCAGGCGCTGGCGTAGCTTTTGCCGGAAAGCGGGGATCCAAAATGGTTGTTTTCTGATGCAACTCCCGAAGCAGATCCGGCTTTGCTTTCCAGTATGGCCTGTCCCATCTTCACACTGGCCGGGATACCGTATTTCTGCATTTCTGCGATAGCTACCCTTGAAAAGCGTTTGATGTAATTTTTAACCGCCTCATTGTCAAGATCTTCAAGTTTTGTTGAAGACTCGGCGTCTTTGCCTTTTAACCATAAGTTTTGTCCAAGGCTCATGGTGTTTGATCGCAGCGCAACCCCGGTGGCTTCCGGTTCTTCCGTGCTGGCACCTCTTAGTGGCGCACGCATGTTCACAGAGAACTGCAAGTCTTTTTTAGCGAAGAGAAACACAGCAAAAACGGCCAATCCAATTTTGAACCAGGGCAGGCTAAAACCTTCCAGGCGACCGGACATCATCGAGTACAATTTGTGTTTAAACGCAACAAACAAGCGGTTCAAACCACTGAGTAGCTTGTCTATAAACCAGCTCAGGGAAAAAAATGAGTAATAGGCCTCATCGCCGCCGCTTCTTTGCATGTTACGCGCCTGATGAGCCATTTTCCGGCCTCTTAATGATGGGTTGGGTTGATGCGGCTTCATATCCGGTATTTTTTTATGTTAGACAAATCTGCACTGAAACTGATAGGACAAATATAAAACTATTTGTGTTTAAAAAGCAAGATTTTTAAAACATTTCTTTGTTTAATTTTAATCTTTGTGACGCAATAAACTGAAAATCAAGTTATACTGTTTTTGAACGCTCGATTTTTGAACCGGAATCGGTGGCCTTGCCGGCAATATTTGTTAGTTCAATAAATATTGATAGGTTTCGTGACGCCTAATTTTGTAACTTGCCAAGTTCCGGAATCACCTTTCCGTATTTCCGGTGGTGTATAAACAAGATTTTCACTACTATGCCTTGCCTTTTGCCTGACTTCAGATCTCCTTCTTCGCGATCCGCAGGCAATGCACACAGGCAGTAAAAACAAGTCATAATGCCGAAAAATGGACTGACGGTCAATCCGAAACATCCCATGAAAACTTGGGATAAAGTACTAACAGGAGAAAATTCCTGGACGATGTTCAAGGTCATATCTGAATTCGTAGAAGGCTTTGAAACCTTGAATGAAATGGGTCCTTGTGTTTCAATTTTTGGCTCGGCACGCACCCGCCCAGATCATCCTTATTATAAAAAGGCCGTTGATATCGCCCGCCTGCTCACTGAAGAGGGCTACGGCGTCATTACCGGCGGAGGCCCGGGCATTATGGAAGCTGGCAACAAAGGCGCGGTGATCTACGGGGGAAAATCGGTGGGTTTAAACATCAGGCTTCCCTTTGAACAATCCTCCAATCAATTCATTGACCACGATAAAAACCTGAATTTCAGATACTTCTTTGTAAGGAAGGTGATGTTTGTAAAATATGCGCAGGCATTTGTTGCCTTGCCTGGCGGATTTGGCACCATGGATGAATTGTTTGAAGTGCTGACGCTGGTTCAAACCGGAAAAATTCGCAAAGTGCCGGTCATTCTGGTGGGCTCAGATTACTGGACTGGATTGAAAGACTGGATCAAGCTGGTTATGCTGGAACGCGAGAAAAACGTGAATCCCGACGACCTCGACCTGATGCCCATCACCGACAGTCCGGAAGAAGTGGTACAAATCATTGAAACCTTCTATAACCAAAAAGCGACTGCTTTAAGTCCCAATTACGAGCTTTAGGCGTGTTGTTTTTTTTGTTGAATTCGTTGGATGGTAAACAGAAATCCGTTCAGCGAATTCAACGTCATCCCTGTTCTGATTTTTTCTCGCGCCTGCTTCAGGTTTATCCAACATTTGATCGGTAAAAAAGCTCCGTTGGTCTAAACCACACCAAATTCAAGCGCCTGAGAAGGCAACTAAATTCAGGGTACAAACGTTGTCATTTAAGCTTGTCAAATCAGAGATCAGCAGATGCTTTTTTTTGCTGCTATACTTGCAAGCATAGTATTTAAAGTGCTCACAAGCAACTTAATAATCTATGACAGTAGAAAATTATCACTCCAATACCAGCACCGGAATTCAGGATCAGGTGATTGGTCACATCAGTTGGACGCTCAACGTCCCGGCCTCACAGATTTTCCCGTATACCCATTTCAAGGACGACCTGCAAATGGATGCCTTAGACATACTCCTCCTCATCGCCGAGCTGGAAAATAGGTTAAACCTTTACCTGACTCCGGAGGAGGTTGAAATTATTGAAACCGTCCAGGATGCCAGTCATCTTTTTGCGAAACACGTTGCCTGATACATTTTGTATTTATTGACCATACATCCAGGAAAGTTTTATACTTTTGGCAGTATCATTAAAAACACTGCCACCCATGGCCTCTGCCAAAAATAGAACGGAACAACTCAGCCAGCTTGCCAACCAATCGAAAATGGATTTCAAACCCGTTGACGATTGGAAACTTTCCAACTTGTTAGAAGATTTCAAGCTTTTCCGTAGCGGAGGCGCTCATAAAATCACAAACATGCTGATGAAAAAGGATGATATGGAAACCATGGATTTCCGCATCTTCGATTTTGCCTACACCGTCAGCACCGGAAAAAGCTCAACGACAATCCGCCAAACGGTTCTGTACGTTCACTCAACCGCGCTGTCGCTCCCCCAATTTTGGATGAAACCCGAAAATATTTTTCATAAATTGGGCATTTGGCTCGGCCTTCAAAGGGATATTAATTTTGAGGAATTTCCTGAGTTCTCCAAACAATATTTCCTGAAGAGCAAAGACGAGGAATACACCCGGGCTACGATGCATGATATAGTCTTGCATTTCTTTACCATTGAAAAAAACTGGTACCTGGAAGGGATTGGCTACATGATGCTTTTTTATAAGCAAGGGGTTCTTTTAGACATGCCCGAAATTAAAGAACTCCATTGGAAAGGCTTGAAAATCTACGACATGCTGCTTACAGAACCGCTCTAATTCAATGCTCCTATTCTCAATAAAATGCAGTGCCCGTGTATTTTGGCTCTTATCCGATTTTACAAACCAACCGTTTACAACTCCGGCAGATCAAAGCCAGCGATCTGGCGAAAATACACCAAGGGCTATCCGACAAACGGGTGACGAAATTCTACGGCGTCCACTTCAATACCTTAGAGGAAACGGAAGGGCAAATGGAATGGTACGAATCCCTTTGGCTCCACAAAACCGGCCTCTGGTGGGCGGTATGCGACCGCGAGACCGGCGCATTCCTCGGCGCCTGCGGTTTCAACTACTACAAAGCAGAACTGAATCAGGCAGAAGTTGGCTACTGGCTGTTACCCGAACATTGGGGAAATGGATATGCTGGCGAAGCCCTGAATGCCGCGATGGACTTTGTCGTTTCACACACCGATGTTCTTCGTATAGAGGCTTTTGTGGAACAAGGCAACCGTTCTTCCGGTAAATTGTTGAAGAAATTCGGTTTCGTACGCGAACGAATCATGAAAAACTGTGAACTAAAAAACGATAAGTGGATTACCCTACATTTGTACGCTTATCGCAAACCTGATTAGCATGACCACAAACATTGATACCGTTATTTTCGACCTCGGCGGCGTGCTCATTGACTGGAACCCTGAATACGTTTTTCGGGAAGTGTTTGACGACCATTCCGAGATGCAATACTTCCTCCGGGAAGTGTGCAGTCCGGAATGGAACGAACAACAGGATGCAGGACGCACCCTTCAGGAGGCTACGGAAATCCTCGTGGCGCAGTTCCCGGATTACGAATTGCAGATTCGCACCTACTACAACCGTTGGCAGGATATGCTGGGCGGTACCATTCCACATACCGTGGAAATCCTGCGGCACCTGCATCAGAAGCAGACGCACCGGTTGTATGCCCTTACCAACTGGTCGCACGAAACCTTCCCCGTTGCCCTGGAGTTGTTCGACTTTCTTCATCTTTTTGAAGGGATTTTGGTTTCGGGTGAAGAAAAACTGCTCAAACCAGACCGGCGCATTTATGAGTTACTCCTGACGCGTTACGAAATAGACGGGCAGCGTGCGCTGTTCATAGATGACAATCCCAAAAATGTGAAAGGCGCACAGGATGCAGGGCTGAACGCCATCCGTTTTGAATCGCCGGAACAGCTTGCTTTTGACTTGAAAAATTTTAATATTTTGTAAATGTTGATTTTTTTTCAAGAAACTGAAACTTTTTAAAACCGGTTTCGTAAGCAAAATAGATCAGGTTTCCCGAAACCGTAATTGAGGCCTGCTCCGGCAAACTCCGCAAAGTCATCGCCGGTTCTAACATTCTGCATCAGCACCAGGCAGTAGCATGGGAAATAGCACTTCTATATTTAAGGTACAGCGACGCCCGTAAACACCTTGTAATTCTGTTTATGGTGTTATCTTTGTCGCCCGAGCCAGAAAAGTATACCTTTTTCCGGTATGCTTTTCTGAATAGGGAGGAAACTACACACACACCAGCAGCACCAAACGCCATTGCCTGAGCAAGGTAAGGTTTTGGCCATGCTAAACGAATTGTTTATGAACCGTTCAACCATCGGGAGCGCACTGTTTCTTATGTATTGCCTGGCGTTTAGTCCAGCAATAGCACAACAACCATCCGCGTTGGCGGCTTATCCCCCTGTCAATGTTGCCTATTATCAAAATCTGAAGTGGCGCAACATTGGCCCCTTCAGAGGCGGCAGGTGTGCAGCCGTAGCCGGTGTTCCCGGAAAGTTGACGACCTATTATATGGGTAGCGCAGGCGGAGGGATCTGGAAAACAGAGGATGCTGGGTTGAACTGGAAAAATTGCTCCGATGGATTTGTAAAAACAGGCGCTGTCGGCGCAATAGCAGTGGCGGAATCTGACCCCAACGTGGTCTATGCAGGAATGGGAGAATCCACTGCCAGAAGCGCTACGACTTCCCACGGCGATGGCATGTATAAATCCTTAGACGGCGGGAAAATCTGGAAACATGTGGGGCTGCCTCATTCCCGGCATATCGCCTCCATCCGGATTCATCCGCAGAATGCTGACGTCGTTTGGGTTGCTGTTCAGGGCGCTTTGTTTGGCGAAAGCCCCGAAAGAGGGGTGTACAAAACAAGTGACGGTGGAAAAACCTGGCGAAAAGTGCTGTATGTGGATGAAAATACCGGGGCTTGCGACCTCAGCTTAGACTGGCACAATCCGCGGATCCTGTATGCAGGAACTTGGGATCACCGCCGCTATCCCTGGGCGATTCGCAGCGGCGGCCCTGGATCAGGGTTGTATAAATCCATAGACGGAGGCGAAAGCTGGGTAAAGCTAAAAGGTGGCCTTCCGGATCAGGCAGGAAAAGTGGCCATCAGTGTTTCGCGTGCTAATCCCGAACACGTTTATGCAATCGTTGAAGCTGCCAATGGCGGTGTTTTTCGCTCCAAAGACGGGGGCGTTACCTGGACTAAGACCAATGCAGACCCGGAAACCATTGCCCGGGCCTGGTATTATACCAAGATTGTTGCCGACCCTTCCGACACTGAAACAGTTTACGTTTTAAACGTTCCGCTGTTAAAATCTACCGACGGCGGAAAAACCTTTGAAGTCATCCCTACCCCTCATTCTGATCACCACGACTTGTGGATCAACCCCCAAAGTCCCAAAAACATGATTTTGGCCACCGATGGCGGCGCTGCCATTACTTTTAATAGTGGCGGCGATGGCGATGGCTGGAGTTCCATCTACAACCAGCCCACCGCCCAGTTGTACCGGGTTATTGCGGATCAGCAGTTCCCTTATTCCCTTTACGCAGGTCAACAGGACTACGGCGTATTGTCTATTGTCAGCCGGACTTTCGGAGAGGGCATCAGCAACCAGGACTGGCAGGTCATTTCAGATGCTGAAAGCGCTTTTGTTGCGTTGGATCCGAACAAACCTGACCTGATCTATTCTACCAACTATCAGGGGAATATCTTCCTGTACGACCAACAGAAAAAACAAACGCGGGACGTCATGGCCTACCCGGCAATCGGGTTGGATATGCCGCCCTATAAACAAAAATACCGATTCAACTGGAATGCGCCGGTTGTTGCATCCCCCTTCGACAGCCATGTCGTGTACCACGCCGCAAACGTTGTGCTCCGTACGGAAGACGGGGGCGTGAACTGGGATGAAATCAGCCCGGATCTGACCCGAAATGAACCTGTAAAGCAAGGCGCTGGCGGAGGTCCCTACACCAACGAAGGCGCTGGTGGGGAAAACTACAATACCATCAGCTACCTTGCCTGCTCGCCGCACCAACGCGGGTTTATTTGGGCTGGCAGCGATGATGGCCAGATTCACCTCACGTTCGATGAAGGAAAAATCTGGCAAAATGTTACGCCGCCCGACCTCGGGGAAGCGCTCGTCAATTGCATTGAAGTTTCTCCGCATGAATCCGGAACGGCTTATGTAGCAGCTACCCGATATAAATTCGATGATTTTTCGCCGCTGATTTATTACACAAATGATTATGGAAAAACCTGGAAGAAGACGGTCAACGGCATCGAAATTGACGATTTTGTTCGCGTTGTGCGGGAAGATCCGACCCGACCGGGACTGCTTTACGCCGGCACAGAAACCGGATTATACGTGTCTTTTGACTATGGAGAAAGCTGGCAGCGCTTTCAGCTTAATTTACCAACCTGCCCCGTCAATGATCTCCTGATCCACGACAACGACTTAGTTGCCGCAACTTCGGGTCGCGGTTTTTGGATATTGGACGACCTCGGCAGCGTGCAACAAAGCGTGAATCGTTCTTTCCGTCGCTCCTTGTTGTTCACACCCAAACCAGCTAAGCTGCACCGCACGGGCAATCCCTTCATAGCGGCGAACCTCGGAGTAAACCCATTGCCCGGCGTCATCATTGATTATTTCCTTCCTTTACTGATGGCCGGGGATACCATTTCCCTCCAAATTTTTGATAACCAGGGTGCCCTGATTCGCAGTTATTATAGCCATACAGATCCTGATGAAAAATACATGGACATCGCTCAAAGGTCATCCCTGAAGCTGCCCAACCGGGCAGGGATAAATCGTTTTTCCTGGGACTTACGCCGTACAACATTGCCGATGGTTCCCGACGCAACGTTAGATGGCAATGAATTTGGAAGTTTGGTCGGTCCCGGCGTTTACACCCTTCGTTTTTCAACCTCAAAGGGGACGGATGAACAACGGGTTGAAGTGCTTCCCGACCCCCGCGTTTCTGCTGCGCCGTCAGATTATGCCGCCCAACAGGAATTCATCCAATCTATTGAAGATGTGGTTATTGAAATTAACGCCAGTATTCTGCAAATGCGCGCGATCAAGCAACAGGCAGAGCACTATCACCAAACCCTGGCTATGCGCAGCGACGGTCCTGCCATTTTGATTGAACAAGGCAAAATCATCGTAGAAAAAATCGTTTCCTGGGAACAAAACCTGCTTCAGGCTGAGGCGTCGGCATTGGAAACCATTCCTTTTCCCAAACGCCTTTGTGCAGAATTGATCAACCTGCGCAATCGGGTGGATGGCCCGGATCCTTTCATCACCGGTGGTGCCCGGAACCGGCTCGCCGACCTGTTAAGGGACTGGGATCGCTATAAAACAGATATGTATACCATCATCAATACCGATGTAACGGCTTTCAACCTGCTTTATCAGCAGGAGAACGTTCCTCCTCTGATTCTGCCCGACCGTAATTAGTTAGTGTCTGATAAACTGCTCCATCATGAACGTCGGCAGTTTCCAGGGCGTACGCGCTCCTTCTCCATTGGCATTAGATACAAAAGCAAGCACCAGGTCGTAATTTTTGTAAATGACCAACCCGGAAATACTGCCGGAAGCGCCGCCGCGATGGTAGACGCTTTCGTAAAATCCGGTGGCTTGCGGCAGGTAAAAACCTAAAGCTGCGCAGGTTTCTATCAGGAGGCGCTTTGTCTTTGACGGCGTTCGGGACAATTCCCAACCCAATCCAAACCCGGTTTCTTCGCCGCTATTCACCCGCTGCATCTGAGTGAACAGCGCAACGGTTTCAGGCGATACAATTTCCCCTTGCCAATAAGCGGCTCCGAAGGCAACCAAATCCGAAGGGGTACCAACTAATCCGCCAGAAGGATATTTGATGCTTTGATCAATGGGCGGCACAAGCAGCAGCGGGTGCGTGCCGCGGCGTTCGTAATACCGTACCTGGCTGGTATCGTTTTGTTCAGTCCCAATGCCCGACGCATTTGCAGGCACCAGCACCTCCTTACGGATATAATCCAGGTAATTTTGCCCGGAAGCCTTTTCTACCACACTCCCCAGGAGGTTAAAACCAAAGCTGGAATATTTAACCTGACTGCCCGGACGAAAAAGCAGGGAGTCATCAGCAAACACGTGCAACGCTTCGTCTAAGTTGTTGAAGTGCCTTGTATTCAACACTTCATCGTCCGACCGGTAGTGGCGAATGCCTGCCGTGTGCGCCGCTAACTGGCGCAAAGTTACGGGATAGGCTTTGATCGGAAAGCCAGGTACATAATGCTGCACCGTGCTGTCGAGCGAAATGCACCTTGCTTCATACAACTTCGCAAGCGCTGCGCCGGTGATGGGTTTGCTGACCGAATTGATCCGATAGCGCGTTTCAGGGCTTGCCGGTACCTGCTCCTCGAGATTGATGTATCCGAAAGCTTCCGACCAGATCAACCTGCGCTTCCAGGCAACCGCTAAAGAAAAGGAAGGAGACTGGTTTTCAAGCATGAACTTTTTGATGAAACGGCGTCCAAGATTAATTTCCCGATGAAATGAGGAGTCAGAGACGGCACATTGGGATGGGATGCTTACAAAATCTGCCTCGCTGATATGGTAAAGGCTGCGGTGTAACCATAACCGCCCGCCTTCAATAACCACCAATAGCAGAACTAAACCTGCCAACGTAAATTGTAAATAGCGCCGATTTTTCATGGATAACTGCTTTCGGGTCAATATGCTTATATTTACAAAATTGCAAGGATTCTAATCACCGGAATCACTTTTTTTTATCTTTAAATTTACCGATTGATTTCAAAGACCAAAATAGTATTGATACAGTACAGTTATAGATACAATCCTGAGTACCTGCAACCGAGCTTATGAAGAACAACACGTTTACGCCCAAGCTTTTTTCCATCCTCAAAGAAGGGTATTCCAAAAAGCAATTCAGCAAAGATGTGGTTGCCGGAATCGTTGTCGGCATCGTGGCGCTGCCATTAGCCATCGCTTTTGGCATCGCATCAGGCGTTACGCCCGAAAAAGGTTTGGTGACCGCCATTATTGCCGGGTTTATCATTGCTGCTTTTGGAGGCAGCCGCGTGCAAATCGGAGGACCAACCGGCGCATTCATCGTTATAGTTTACGGCATTGTACAGGAATACGGAGTCACAGGACTTACCATCGCTACCTTTCTCGCAGGATTCATACTCATCCTGATGGGACTTGTACGGTTAGGCGCGGTCATTCAGTTTATCCCGCATCCGCTCATTGTGGGATTCACATCGGGCATAGCGGTGCTTATTTTTTCTTCGCAAATCAAAGATTTTTTTGGACTGGAAATGGGCGCTGTGCCTTCTGAATTTATAGAAAAATGGAGCCTTTATTTCGACCACTTTAACAGCATCAATTACTACGCTTTAGGCATCGGCGTTTTTACGGTGATCACGACGTTTTATTTTTATAAAATCACGCCAAAAGTCCCCGGCGCGTTGGCCGCAATCCTGCTCACAACCTTTGTCGTCCAGTTTTTTGGGCTTCCGGTAGAAACCATTGAAACTCGTTTTGGCAGCATCCCATCTTCCTTGCCCATGCCTCAAATCCCGGTTGTTGACTTTGAAACGATCAAACAGCTCATTAAACCTGCATTTACCATCGCAATATTAGGTGCCATTGAATCCCTGCTTTCTGCAGTTGTGTCGGACGGGATGATTGGGGGGCGGCACCGCTCCAACATGGAATTGGTGGCGCAGGGCGGCGCGAATATTTTTTCGGCCATTTTTGGCGGAATCCCGGCCACCGGTGCCATTGCCCGCACGGCAACCAATGTAAAAAACGGAGGAAGGACACCGATAGCAGGCATCGTACATGCCTTAGTACTGCTGCTCATCATGCTTTTCGTAGGTTCCTGGGCAAAACTGATTCCATTTTCCTGCTTGGCCGGCATCTTAGTCGTTGTGGCCTACAACATGAGCGAATGGCGTTCGTTTGTCAGCATTTTAAAAGGCGATAAAAGCGACATTTTGGTCGTCACGCTCACCTTTTTGCTAACGGTTCTGGTGGATTTAACGGTGGCTATCGAAGTCGGCATGGTGCTGGCGGCCTTTTTGTTTATGCGGCGCATGGCCAAAATCAGCAACGTATCCGTCATTACCGACGACCTGAAGGACGCAAGAGAAGACGGCAACGATCCGGATGCTACGGAAAGGCTGCCGGTTCCCAAAGGCGTGGAGGTTTACGAAGTCAATGGCCCGCTGTTTTTTGCTGCTGCGCACAACTTCAAAGAGACGCTTACGCGAACCAACCGACGACCTAAATACCTGATTATCAGGATGCGCCATGTGCCGCTTATAGACGCCACCGGCATTCACAACCTTGAGGAAGTATTGAAGGAATTTAAAGCGCAAGGTACCCAAATCGTACTATCCGGCGTACAACCGGACGTTTTTAACTCCTTAGAAAAAGCAGGCATCGTGGAATGGCTCGGAAGTCAGAATGTATGTTCCGATATCCATAAGGCATTAAAACGGGTCAATGAATTGCTGGAGGTGAAATCATAAATCCCCCAACTGGGGTCGCAGGATGATTTCTTCCACCACCGTAGAAGGATTAGTATCCCAAGCTTGGTAGACGGCTTTGGCTACATCAGATGCGGCAACAAAGCGTTTCGGGTCGAAGGTTGTCCCTTCCCAGGAAGAAGTCCAAGTAGCGCCAGGCAAAACGGCAGTGACTTTTACGCCGCTTTCGCGCAATTCGAAGCGCAGGGATTTTGAAAACCCCAGGAGCGCAAACTTCGTGACGGCATACGCACCGGACTCCGGATAAGCAGCCTGACTGGCCACTGAACAGATATTGAAAATATGCCCTTTCCCGGCGTTCACCATGGCGGGTGCCAACGCGCGGGTGAGGTGATAAGCGCTCCAGAAATTAGCATTCATCAGATTTTCCAAAAAACCATCGGGGTCTTCGAGCAACTTTCCGGGGCGAAATTGTCCCATGTTGTTCACGAGGACATCCACTAAAGGCCACCGCGTTGCAACCGCATCTGCAAAAGCCAAAACGCCTTCTTTTTGAGACAAGTCAGCCCGAAAAGCCAGCAACGATGACCCGGGAAATCGCCCCGCAAAGTCCCGTTGCATGGCATCCAGATCCGATTGAGTACGCGCCGTTACCGCCAATTCAAAACCATTGGCCGCAAAAATTTCGGCGATGGCAAGACCCATTCCCTTACTCCCCCCTGTGATGACTGCATTCATACTTTATGTGCTAAAATCAATGCTAAAGGTGATAAATATCTTTGTAATAAAAGTCAAACAAGGGCTAACTTTGCGCTCGCTAACCAAAATTATTTCGTCATGAAAGTATTAAATTTTATAGGCATCTTAGCCATTATGGGCTTTATTGCCGCTTGCTCCAACCAACCGGAAGGCCAAAAAGAAGAGACCGCCCAGGTGGTCGGCCAGCCTTTCGGAGATACGATTACCGCAGATGGTGCCATCGGCTATGAAACAATGCTGACGCAAATGGCGGGTAAAGATTCCATTGCTGTCAAGGTTATTAGCGAAGTCGAATCCGTGTGCCAAAAGAAAGGCTGCTGGATGAACATTGTATCCTCCGATCCGGATAAAGCTCAAATGTTTGTGCAGTTTGAAGACTACGGTTTCTTTATGCCCAAAGACATCAAAGGCCGCAAAGTGATCATGGAGGGCTATGCCTACAAATCTGTTACTCCGGTTGAAGAGTTGCGCCACTATGCTGAAGACGAAGGCAAAAGTAAGGAAGAGATCGAAGCCATTACCGAACCTTTGGAGGAATTGAAATTCATGGCGTCGGGCGTCCTGTTGTTGCCTGTAGAAGGTGGAGAGGGGGAATGAGAGAGGGGGAGAGGGAGAGAGGGGGAGAGGGAGAGACTTATACACACATTAAAATCACTGAATATGAAATCATTAAAATTCATTTGTCTGCTGCTGCTGGCAGGTTTTGCCACGAGCAGCTATGCTCAATCAGCAGTGCAATTCTTTGGAGAAACCATCACTGCTGATGGTGCCATTCCTTATAAAAAGTTAGCCAAAAAAATGGCTGGCCAAGAGTCTGTTGAGGTGAAATTAGTCGGAACAGTTGCGTCGGTTTGCAAAAAGAAAGGTTGCTGGATGAACGTTGCCGCGCCCGGATCTAAAAAAACAGAGCCGCTTTTTGTGCAGTTCAAAGACTATGGCTTTTTTATGCCTTTAGATTGCGAAGGCCAGAAAGTAATCATCCAGGGAACCGCGTATAAGTCGGTCACTACGGTTGATGAATTGCGCCACTTTGCCGAAGATGCTGGAAAAAGTAAAGCCGAAATCGAAGCCATCACCGAACCCCTCGAGGAATTGAAGTTCATGGCATCGGGCGTGTTGATGATGCCTGCGGGCAAAGGAACAGGGAAGAAGTAAGCAAGTTGGGGGCAAGTTGGCAAGGGGCAAATTATGGGATATTCTTAATCTGACCGAGGTGTTTTGCCAACTTGCCCCTTGCATACTTGCCAATTTGTCTTTCCTCTATTCCTCCACCGACAATATCCTAATGTACCTAAAATTATCCGGTACCGGCAGGATCGTGCAGGAAAGCTGTTCTATCGGCGACAGCTCGATGGTAACGTAGCGGAACGTCTGTTTCAAAATTACCGGATTCCCATTCGCTGGATGCAAAAAAAGTCCGGTCTCCGTTCACTTCTGTAAACCAATGTCCGCTACATGGATGGCGATACAGTCCTTTATAAACCGCGATCACCTCTTCTTCAAGGGCGGTGGAACCTAAAGGATTTGCACTTCCTTTGTTGCACCCTGAAACCAAGCAAAGCCCTTCCATCAGACAAAAAAAAGTTTCATTTTCATAGCTTTATCTTTTAGTCAGTAAGACTGACAATGCTGTTGAAAACGTTGGGGATAGCCCTAAAAATCCCCCTGTTTTATTACCGCTTTTCATTTTTACCAATAGAGATCATATTGGCGAACAAGCGGAATGCCCCCGGAACGCCCGAAGGCAATTCGCGGAACCAGGAATAGCCGGTGTAAATATAGTGTCCTTTGCCGTATTTAGCCACCAACAAGCCGCCGTCTCTGGCCGGTTCGCCCGGGTCGTTGCAAGAAAGAATGGCTTCAAATTCCGGCCCCCACTCATTGGGGAAGTACAAGCCGCGCTCCTGCACCCAGCCTTCAAAGTCTTTGGCCGTAATCTTGTTGGGGTAGTTCAACAAGACGTGATCCGGTTTCAGAAAACGCACTTCCGCCTCTTCTAAGGTGACCCGGTCGCGCGAAATTTTGAGTTTATATGGCGAAATGGACTCCACCGGCAGCACCATATCAAAATTGGTATTGTATTGCACGATCATCGTTCCGCCATTTTGAACGTATTCTAACAGCTTGGCCTGATGGAACTTCAGGCGTTCAGCCGTATTGTACGCCCGAACACCGAGAATCACCGCATCGAAACGGGCAAGGTTTTCCGGCGTCATGTCCTTGTCTTCCAGCACCGTCACATCGTAGCCAATCTGGCGGAGGCTGGCGGGGATGCCATCGCCGGCACCCACGATGTATGCAATGCGTTCGCCCACCTTTTTCAGGTCGGTTTTAGCAACTTTGATCAGACCTTCCCTCAAGATGGTTTGGGTGGGAATGTGGTCGTATTCGATCAGCACGATTTCTTTGCTGTAGGACTGCCCGCTTACTTTCAGCAGTGGGCGAATATAGCCTTCGTCTGCCGTTTTAGGCGGAAACAACTTGAAGCGAAGGATTTGCTCTTCTCCTTTGATTTTTAAACTGAAAGCCGCCTCGGAAGGCTCAATGCGCCAGCCTTTCGGCACGTCTAATGAAGCCGTACCAGACACATTGGGCGCACCCGATTTAACAACCAACGCGACCGTCTGCGCTTCATTGTCAGCAAAAACGTAGGCGCTTTCCGCAATGTTGCCAAACACCGGCGGCGTCACTTCGAAAGGCCGGTAAATTTCTCCTTTAACCGGGTCTTCGCGTTTGAACGCGATGTCGCTTTCCCATTCTATGATTTTTCCAGCTACCAAAAGTGTGTACTTTACTTTAAATTGGCGCGGCGTTTCGGGCAATCCGCGCAGCGTTTGATCGGGTACCGTATACATGCCCAAGGCCCAGGATTGGTTGAGCCAATACGCGCTGGAGAACGGCATGGTTTGAGGCAATTGCAATTTTTTGGAAAACTTGAGCGCTTCATTTTGCGCAAGCGGCTGTTGCATGGCCGTATCTTTTTGCAAAGGCAGAAAGGCTAATTTTTGGAGGGTAACTTCCACATTGGAGCGATTAATGATTTCAACGTTTACCGTCACATCCTGGCCCGGCGTTGCCGAATAATCTTCTGCAATGGCTTCCATAAAGAGGCCGAGGCAGCCACGAATGATTTCTTTGATTTCCGAAAGTTTGCTGTTTTTCCAATACCCGTCGGGCAGGGCTTCGATGAGGCGCAGGGCTTCCAATAATTTGGGTACACTGGCAGCGGGGTTATCGAAGCGATATTCTGCCTCGACTTTTTTCAGCAATTTCCCAATTGGTTCGCCGCCTTCAACCCGGCTCCAAGTGGTATTGATGCCGTCAAACAATTGCTCTTTATTTTCAGGGAGGTCGCCTTTGAGCAATTCCAGGTATTCCAATTCCGAACCGCGCGTTCCAACGGATCCAAATCCTTGTGAACGATGCTGGCTGCGGCTTTCTGCTGCGACTTCGTTATTCGATTTGCCGCGCATGGTATAAAAAACGCCGCCATCTACGCCGAGCAATTTGGATTTATCGGCTTCCGCAAATTTCTCCCGACTGCCATAAAACCACCAGGACGTGTTAAAAAATAGGCGGCGCGGCTGCCAGGGCGCTACGAATTTCAATTGATCGGGATAAACGTCTTTTTTCCCTGCAAGGTCAAAAGCTTCCACGCCCAACATGGCCGAAGCGGTGTGGTGGCCGTGGGTTTTGCCCGCTGAGTTGTGGTCGAAGCGGTTGATGATGACGTCGGGCTGCCACTTGCGAATGATCCAAACTACATCCGACAACACGTCGTCGCGGTTCCATAAACGCAGGGTTTCGTCAGGGTGTTTGGAATACCCGAAATCGTTGGCGCGCGTAAAAAACTGCCGGCCTCCGTCAATGCGGCGTGCTGCAAGCAATTCCTGGGTGCGGATGACGCCGAGCAGTTCTTCGATTTCCGGACCCACTAAGTTTTGGCCGCCATCTCCGCGGGTCAGCGACAAATAGGCAGTGTTGGCCTTTACCTCATTGGCGAGGTACGCAATGAGGCGCGTATTTTCATCGTCCGGGTGCGCGGCTAAGTAAAGCACTGATCCCAAAAAATTCAGCTTCTGAATGCCCTCGTACAAATCTGTAGAAGACCATGTTTTGGGCTTTTGCGCGTAACCTGCCAGCGCTAAAAAAATCAGTGCAATCGCTGCCGACCACCGCCGGTGTAGAAATCCTTGCATATCAGGGTGATTTTAGGATGTAACAAAAATTACAGCAAAGATAAAAAGCTCAATCGGGCTGCGAGGTGCTATTGTGTTAAGGAAATGCTATTATTGGATTTAAAAATCTATTACCTTTGCCCCTGCCATGAACAGTACGAACAAATTCATCTGCATTCACGGGCATTTTTATCAGCCACCCAGAGAGAACGCCTGGCTGGAAGTGATAGAGATACAGGATGGTGCAGCGCCTTTCCACGACTGGAACGAGCGCATTAACTTTGAATGTTACGCGCCAAACGCAGCCGCCCGCATCCACGATCAGCATCAACAGATCGTCAAAATTGTCAACAACTATACCCGCATCAGCTTCAATTTCGGTCCGACCTTGTTGTCGTGGCTCGAACAAGCTGATCCGGAAACCTACCAGGCGATCCTGAACGCTGACAAAATCAGCCTGGCTCATTTCGGTGGCCACGGCAACGCGCTCGCCCAGGTTCACAGCCACCTCATCATGCCTTTGGCCAACGTGCGGGATCAGGAAACCCAGGTGGTCTGGGGCATCCGAGATTTTGAACACCGTTTCCAGCGCAAACCGGAAGGCATGTGGTTAGCTGAAGCTGCGGTCAATACCGAAAGCCTGGAAGTTCTGGCGGCGCACGGCATCAAATTCACGATTCTGGCAGCCCGACAAGCAAAGGCGGTGCGCCGGATCGGGGAAGAGAAATGGATCGAGTTGCCGCACCAGGCAATTGACACCCGCCAGCCTTATTTATGCAAATTGCCATCCGGGCGTTCGATTGCCATTTTTTTCTACCACCCGGTTATTGCCCAGGCGGTTGCTTTTGAAGGGCTGCTCAACAGCGGCCGGCAGTTTGCCAAACGCATCGCAGACGCCCTCGATGACAGCGAAACGCCACAGTTGGCGCATATTGCCACGGACGGGGAAAGTTACGGCCACCACCACCGGTACGGGGAAATGGCTTTGGCCGATTGCCTGAACTTTATCGAAGAAAAAAGCATCGCCCACCTCACCAATTACGGGCAATATTTAGCCTCGTTTCCGCCAAAATTTGAAGCACAAATCCACGAAAATAGCTCCTGGAGTTGCGTACATGGCGTGGAGCGCTGGCGATCCGACTGCGGGTGCAACAGCGGCGGAAAACCCGGTTGGAACCAGGCATGGCGAGGCCCTTTGCGGGAAACACTGAACTGGCTGCGCGATGAATTGGCCAAAATTTATGAAAAAGAGGCAGGGAAACTACTGAAAAATCCGTGGGAGGCCCGAAACGCTTACATAGATGTGCTGCTCAACCGAACGGATGAACGGGTAACCGATTTTTTGACCGAAAACGCGGTTGAACCCTTAGACATCGAGCAGCATATCCAAGCCATGCGCCTGCTCGAAATGCAACGCCATGCCATTCTGATGTTCACCAGCTGCGGCTGGTTTTTTGATGAAATTTCCGGCTTAGAAACCAACCAGATTTTGCAATACGCCAACCGCGCCATTTATTATGCGCGTCAGGTGGGCGATACGGATCTGCATCCGAAATTCATCCAACTGCTGGAAGGCGCGCCCAGCAATGTCCACGCCAATGGTGCGGTGAGTTACCGGCAAACGGTGATGCCTGCCCGCGTGGATTTAGAGCGCGTGGGCATGCACTATGCCGCATCCTCCCTGTTTGAAGAATACCCGGAGCGCTTGGAAATGTTGAATTACAGCGCAACCAGCGAAGTGTTTGAACGATTAGAGGCGGGTATCCTGAAATTAGCGCTGGGGCGGACAACGGTGCAATCAAAAATCACCTATTCCGAAAAGCAGTTTAGCTTTGCAGCCCTGTACTTAGGGCAGCACAACATCATCGGCAACATCTCGGTGAATATGAATCGGGAGGTTTTTGACGACATGACGACCAAAATCAGCCGGGCGTTCCACACCTCCGATCTGAGTCAGGTCATTGGCATCATGCAGGAATATTTCGGGCCTGAAAAATATTCGATCAGCCATTTGTTTCGGGATGAAAAACAAAAAATCCTCCGCGATATCACGGCCAACAGCCTCCGTCAAGTAGAAAGCGATTTTCGGGAAATTTACAACGACAACTACCAGTTGATGAGCATCATTGCTCAAAACGATATTCCGGTGCCGGATGCTTACAAAAGCGCCATCCAGTTTATCCTGTATGCCGATTTGCGAAGGCTTTTTGAAAACGGCAACCTCAACATTCGCGAGTTAAAACGGTTGGTTGGCGAATTCCGCAATTGGAATATTCCGCTGAAACCTTATCCGGATTTTCTGTTAAAGCTCGGGGAGCGCATTTTTCGCGAAATCCGTAGTTTGGATAATTCTCCAGCCACGCTTTCCAAACTGCAAACCCTGATCGCCGTGCTCGGAATTCTGGAAGAAGCAAATGTTCGCTTGGATTTCTGGAGAAGCCAAAACAGCTATTTTCATTTGCTTAAAGAGTTTAAAAACAGCAAGTTGATTTTTCCGGACGAAGAATGGGAGCAGGCTTTTTATAGGTTGGGCGGGTTGTTGAAGGTGCGGAGTGAGGGTGCTTAAACCGCGTAAAACCCGGAGGAATAGAACACGCGAGGCAGAGCCGAGCGTGCGAGGGTGGGTTTAGCGCTGGGTCTCCTTTTGCCGGAGTTTGAAGTCCTCCATCGCCTTTTTCAAGTTATTTGAAAAAATCCGCTACCTTCGTCTATAAGCGAATACCCGAAAATAAACACCATTCGGGTTTAGTGCCGGGTATTCGCGGCTTGGAAGCATTGCGTTGGCAGGGGAGTTGGTGGCATTAAAATGAGAGCGGTAACAGAGGCAAAAAATAAAAAATGGTTAGTCTAAAAAAGAATAGCATGACCAATATTGAGATACAAGATTCCATTGTTCGATCCATAAGTCAACTGAGCTTGCCGCAGCAGTTGAAGTTGCTGGATTTTATCAAATCACTGCTTGTTAAAAAGCAGGAAGGCAAACCGGAAGGGTTGCTCCAATTTGCAGGTGCTTTCGGAAAAGAAGATCTGGAAGAAATGGAAAAAGCGCTTGAGGATTGTGAACAAATCGATGAAGATGAATGGTAGATATCTATTGGATAACAACATAGTAATTGCGCTCTTCGGTGAAGATGAACAAGTCCTCAAAAAGGTGTAGGAAGCTAAAGAGATTTATCATCCAACCATTGTGATTGGTGAATTGTATTACGGTGCCTTTAATTCCACACGGAAGACGGAAAATTTGCGAAAAGTTGATGGATATCGGGATGAGGTCGCAGTTTTAAACAGTGATGATCAGACAGCACGATTTTATGGAGAAGTAAAGGCAGAACTCAAGAAAAAAGGTACCTCTATTCCGGAAAATGATATTTGGATCTCAGCCATCGCCATTCAATATGATCTTACATTAGTAACCAGAGATAAGCATTTCGGAAATATTGACGGTTTAAAGGTAGAGAAATGGTAAATTGGGATCAGTATTTAGCCAAAATAGAAGTAGATGGATGGGAATTAGATGCCGGGGAAGAAATAAATAAAGAAGCACGGGCGAACCTTTAAGGGTATTAAAAATCAGCGCCATGATAGACCATTTCGTTCACAATTCGGACATTTCGGTTTCCTCAACCCGCTGATTTTCTACTCATGAGCAGGTACTGATATACTGCGAGTAGCCAAGTTTTCCCGCTTTACGGGACTCCGTTGTGCATTGTCGGGATGTGCTATAAATAGGAAATATCTCATTTCCTCTTGAGCTTGGTCACATGGGGACTTAATGCCGGTAGACACCAAGCATTTCATAACGTTTACGTGCCGTAGGTACGCAATATAACGTCAACATTGCGTACCTACGGCACGAAAAACCATACGAAATGCTCCATGTCTACCGGCATTAAGTCCCGATGGGGCCACTAACCGAAATTCGGGATGTTTCCTAGTATTTCATGCACAAAACCTAACGGCGTGAGGTATACCCACAGCCCGGATTTGATATCCTGGTTTTTGTAGCCGGGCTGGAGCCCGCAGCTTTGATCCGTATGCGACCCCAGAGGTCGCAACGATCCCATGATGTTGACGGGGCGGGAAGGTTGGTCGCGAGCGGAGAAATAGAACACGCGAGGCAGAGCCTCGGCGCGAGCGGAGGTAATTTTAAATCACCCTTTTTCTCAGGAAATCAAACCTCCGTCGAAAAAAAGCGACCAGCGTCTCCCTGCTATCCAACTTTGAAGTCTCGCCCAGGAGCTTGTTGGCTCCAATGGCATTAAAATCAGCGCCATGATAGACCATTTCGTTCACAATTCGGACATTGCCGTTTCCTCAACCCGCCGCCTTTCTGCTCATGAGCAGGTACTCATAGATTACATGTCTCAAATTGCGCCGCTCAGCGATGCCGAAATCAGCACGATTTTTGAGCTGATCAACGTCAAATCTTATAAAAAAGGAAAAGTCCTGCTTCGGGAAGGACAGGCAAGCAGTATGTGCTGCTTTGTTTTGCAGGGTTGCGTCCGGCAATATTACTTAGTTGATGGCCAGGAAAAAACCACCCATTTTTTTACGGAAGGCCAACCGGTCAATGCGGGCAGTTTCCAGTTCGATAACAAGCCCTCCAAATCGTATTTGGTCTGCAATGAAGACTGCGTTTTGATTGTGGGCAATCCCGAAAACGAACATGAATTTTTTGAAAGAATGCCCAGAATGCAAATGCTCAACCGGGTCGGCGTTGAGATGGAGCTTCAAAAAAGCCAGGAAACACTCGCCGAATATATCCTCACCACTCCCGAAGAACGCTACCTGAATTTGATGAAAACCCGCCCCGATTTGCTCGAGCGCGTGCCGCAGTACCAATTGGCTAATTTCCTTGGCGTTACGCCGGAATCACTGAGTAGGATTCGGAAAAGGGTGATGGGGAAATAGTTGTTGTCGTTCGTAGGTTTATTCATTTATTTTTGAAAAAGAATGCCCTGCTTTCAGGTAGTATCCCGAAGCAGGGCATTGTGGCTTATGCGGATTTTTGCGTCCTCAACGAGCTATTATCTATGCAGCAAAAGCTTCAGCCGAATTGAGCGTGCTGATGTGGTGCATCATTTCATCTATGATTGACCAAATTTTTGAGCAAGGCACATAAAAATTTTTATCAGTAACTGCGATGGTCATCGTATTATTGCCGGAATTCCAAGATCCTTGTAGTTTGACACCGTTGCTATTGGTATCTACATTCTAGGGGTTATTACCGGTAACGGTAGCCCCTGCGTTTCGCAATGCAGTAATAATTTCGTTGACCTTAACCTGATCAATGTTGCCATACTGATGAGCTGGATCGCACATGTTTTTGAAGTTTTAAAGTGAATAAAATAATACTGCAAAATTATGCGCTACCAAGAAGCCAAAACAGGGTAAAACTACCTATATTTTAAAAATGGGTTTTATACTTAACTTGCTTTGCTATTACGAGTAGCACCACAACAATGCCGCCATTTTATTGGTGAACGGTAGAATTACAAAGTCTGGTTCTTTCTGGTAGCACCACAACAATGCCGCCATTCTATTCTGGGGTTGTGCAATAAGGTGCAAAAGGCAATAATTTCGTAAAATGAAATAATTTCGTAAAGTACCCCTGCTTGATTACGAAATTATCAGATTTTACGAAATAAAATCGCCTCTTGCCTTTTGCTCTTTGCCTCTTTACACAATCCCCATCTTTGCAGAAACTCCCCAAAAAACAAAAAAGGCGACCCGCATTGGATCGCCTTCATTTTTTAAAGAGAGCCGCCCGGGGGACTCGAACCCCCGACCTACGCATTACGAATGCGTCGCTCTACCAACTGAGCTAGGGCGGCTTATGTAGTATAATTTCTGAATGTAGTCGGGGTGACAGGATTTGAACCTGCGACCTCTACGTCCCGAACGTAGCGCGCTACCATCTGCGCTACACCCCGTTGAACTTGCGCCTTTCTTCAAAAGCGGTTGCAAAGATATATTTTGAGATCACACCACACAAGACTCGCTCGAAAAAAATTTACCAAAAGGACACAGCACCTCCGCGTCACCTCCGCGAGACTCTGCGTTACGAAAAAATAACACGGAGGTGTACGGAGCTACGCCAACTCTCCGTGAGACTCTGCGTTACAAAAAAAACACGGAGTTTCAAAGAGTAGACACGGAGTTTCACGGAGCTACCCCTGCGCTCCGTGAGACTCTGCGTTACCTCCGCGAGACTCTGCGTTACAAAAAAACACGAGTCACACAGAGTAGACACGGCGTTTCCCAGAGCTACCCAGCGCTCCGCGAGACTCATGTCGTGTTTACAAAAAAAACCGAGCCCGCTTTTCGCAGGCCCGGTCATCATCTTTCAAAACGGTAAAAAATCTGATCGGTTGAGCTTGTTGGGGATTCCATGATTGAGCGAGAGCGAGTAAATTTTGTTTTAGACAAGGCGCATTTTGCAGGCATAACCGGCAGCTATGACGAAAAAATCCAACGCAGTATAAAATAAAATTTGCCGCTCGTAGCCAATTAATGGATTCCCTAATAAGCTCTTAGGCTATATCATGAGGCTCGAACGGTCGGCGATCCTGCGCTTGAGGGCAGGTTTTAGTTTTTCGGAGGCTTGCAGCAACAAGTCTTCGTCAGCAGGGAAAGGCCGGGGCGAACTGCCGATGCGGTTTCTGGACTCGGGACTCAGCGCCCGGGGGTCTCCCCAGAACGTGGAGGCATAGTGTTCAAAAGCAGCAGTGGCGGTGATGGGCTGCGCGTCTATCAATTGTTTGGTGTGCAGGTCGTAGAATTCGAGGGTGGCCTGCATGGTCGCGTCTTTGCGCTGGAGCGATTCCAGCACGTTGGCACGCACGATTACTTTCCGCGGCACTTTGATGTCGTTGCCCAACGTGTCTTTTATCACGTTGCCGCGCTCGTCGAGCACGTATTCAAAGCCGTCTTCGATTTCGCAGGCGTCTTCATAAGAGCGTTCCTGCACGAGGCTCGGACTAACCCGGATGTCGCCGATTTTCACCACTACCTTGTAATCGAACTCAATATTGGCGTTTGGTTCGGCATAGTAGACGTTCCAGCGGTTAGCCAAGTCGGCAACCGGGAAAGAGCGGATGGCGTTTTCCACACGATGCGGCAAATAAGCCTGGGCTTTGTTTTCCACTTCCACTAAGATGTGCGCCGTGCCCAGGTCGCGGGCTAAGGACATGAGTTTGTCTTCGTCGCGGTAATCGCGGAAATATTCGCCGATTTTTTCAAGCTCGCTGTAGGCATTTCGGGCTGCCACCCGGTCGCCGTTTTGGGCGTCTTTCAGGTAGTCTTTAGCACGGCCGTAGTGGTAAGCAGCTGCATTTTCGCGGGCTTCGTTTTCAAGGCCGTCCACGCGGACGAATAAAAAATCGGCTTTGAGACCGTGCTGGTCAATGAGGGGCAATAATGGTTCGATGCTTTTTTGGCGGCGGTCAATGCGCTGATACAGGTCGTGGATGCGGGCCCAGTTGCTTTCGCGGTTTTCCTGCTTCAGCCGGTTGGCTTCCTGCATGTCGCGTTCGGTTGCTTTGGCGAAAGCCGTTTCGAGGACGTCTACGTATTTGGCTTTTTTGACTTTTTTACCGCTTAGTTTTTTCAGGGCCAACTGCACAGACGCATCGTACGCGCCCGATTCGAGCAGTTTCTGTGGGGTGGTGCAGGCAACGGCAAACAACATTAATGCGGCTAAAACTGCGGCTAAGGTTCGGTGGTTTCTCCTGTGTGTCATGGCTGTAGGTTTTATGCAGCCAAGATAGGGGTACAAAACACCCGAAAGGCGCTAAAGGAGCGTTAACCCGGCGCCAGGAATGGTTAAAGAATAGAAAAATATTGTTTAATATGTTAAGATTGTTAAATTCAAGAGGCAAGTTTGCAAACTTGCAAGTTTGCAAACTTGCTCTTTTAACTCAGGAACGTTCCTCCCACACAGCAGCCAGGTGAATCAGCGTTTCCACCGCTTTTTCCATGTCCTGAACCGACACCCATTCCTGGCGGGAATGGAAGGCGTGTTCGCCGGCAAAAATATTCGGGCAGGGCAGCCCCATGTACGATAGCCGGGAGCCGTCTGTTCCGCCGCGGATGCTGGAAAGGTGGGGCGTAATGCCGGAGCGGCGGATGGCTTCAACCGCGTTTTCGGATACCTGTGGAAATTGATCCAACACCTTTTTCATGTTGCGGTATTGCTCTTTGATTTCGATTTCTGCCCGGGAATGCGGGTAATTGGCCACCACGCGGTCAACAATGTTTTGCAGCACCGCTTCGTGTTGCGCCAGGGCTTCGTCTGTGAAGTCGCGCACAATCAATTGAACGGTCGCTTTTTCCACGCCGCCGCTGATGCTCACGGGGTGCAAAAAGCCTTCCCGCCCATCGGTACTTTCGGGCGACAGGAAGTCTTTGGGCAGCGCTGCAACAATCTCGGAAGCCATTTTGACGGCGCTCTCCATTTTGCCTTTTGCAAAACCGGGGTGCGCGCTCACGCCATGAACGGTAATGGTCGCCGCATTGGCAGAAAACGTTTCGTCTTCAAACGACCCGAGGCGCTCGCCGTCTACGGTGTACCCAAAATCGGCGCCGAGCTTTTTAAGGTCTGCTTTGTCCACGCCCCGGCCAATTTCTTCGTCGGGGGTAAACAAAATTCTAATGATCCCGTGTTTAAATTCGGGGTGGTTCACAAAAAAATGCGCAGCATCCATGATTTCTGCCAATCCGGCTTTGTTGTCGGCGCCCAACAAGGTCGTGCCGCTGGCCGTGACGATGTCGTTGCCAATTTGTTCGGCCAGGTCGGGGTGCTCCGAAAGCCGGATGACTTCGCTGGGATCGTCGGGCAAAACGAGGTCGGAACCATCATAATTAAGGTGTACGATGGGTTTTACATTTTCGCCGCTGCAATCGGGCGAGGTATCCATGTGGGAACAATAGCAAATAACCGGCACTTGTTTGTCCGAGTTGGATGCAATGGTGGCATAGACATACCCATGCTCGTCCAAATGCGCATCCGAAATGCCCATGGCCAGCAACTCCCCCACCAGCAGGCGGCCCAGGTTCTTTTGTTTTTCAGTGGAAGGGGTCGTTGGCGATGCCGGATCGGATTGGGTGTCAATGACCACATAGCGCAAAAATCTTTCGAGAACCGTGAAATGGATGCCTGGTGTTTTCATGAATGCCGAATTGAATTTGGTTGAGCAAAAAATCGTTGCAAACATCCGAAAAAATCGGGAGATTCCCTTCTCCGCCCCGTTGGCAATTGTTCACAGCAATCTTCAAAATCCGGGTCGTTCGTAATTCGTATGCGCGCAACCCTCAATTTCGTAAAACTGCTTATCTTAGCCCTATGTTTTCTAAGATCTACACCCACAATCATACCATATGTATTTCAGCTTATTTCATGCGAAGCAAAATGAGTAAAATGAATATCTTAGGGGCGCTGAATTAATAAGTGTCGTTTTCTCCGGGCATGGCATTTTGATTCTAACCGAGGCGGGGGGGTCCCGACCTTAGCCATAGCTAAGGGAGGCGGTTCCCCAACGAAGGGTAGGAGCAAAAGACCTCCTGGAAAAGTGGACACTTATTATTTCAGCGACCCTTAGCTGGCGAATCTATTTAAAACACCACCCAATATGCAAACCGCGCTCCGATTCCTGCTCCTCAGCCTGTTGATGAGTATACTTGCCTTTTCCGTTAAGGCTCAAACCGCTTATTACACCAACACCATCAATGCCCTGCAAAGCGAATACAACCTCACCGGCGGAACCTGGGCTTGGCCGGCCAACGAAATGGCTGCTTTTTCTGCGGCAGGCGGATGGGGTGCCAACCTTACTTACCAAAACATCTCCGGACAGCCGTTTACCCGTTTCGCGCGGGTGCAGGTTGCCGCCGCACAGGAATTCCCCTGGGGCAGCGGCTGGAAAAGCAACAACCTGACGGCTTTGGACGCTGGCGACCGCCTGCTGGTCGTCATCTGGGTGCGGTCTGAAAATCCGGAAGGCGGTTTGGTCAATTTTTACTTAGAAGACAATGTCACCTTTTTCAAAGAGATGATATTTGCTATGCCGATTGGCAATACCTGGACGCAGTTGCTGATCCCCGTTGAGTTGGAAGACAACTATACCATCGGCGATTTGTCGCTGGGCTTTCATTTTGGATATCAGGCGCAAACCATCCTTTTCGGCGGTGTGGGCGTGCTCAATTTCAATCAATTGTATCCATTGGCTCAACTTCCTTCGCAAATCGGCAACCAATTCTACGGCGGGCACGAATCCGATGCTCCCTGGCGATCAGTGGCAGCAGACCGCATCGAACAACTCCGGAAATCAGACCTGACAGTGGTCGTCACAGGCTCCGATAACGAATCCGTTGCCGACGCGGAGGTGCATTTCCGCATGCTGAAACACGCCTACGGATTTGGCTCGGCAGTCACCGGTTGTCGCCTTGCCGGCAATCCCTGCCAAGACAATGTGTACCAAAATAAAATCCTCGACCTCGACGGACAAGGACATGGCTTTAATGAAGTGGTCTTTGAAAACGACCTGAAATGGGATAGTTGGGAACAACAGTGGTTTGGCCCGCCTGCCAACGCCGCCAATGCCGCACAGTGGCTCCATGCGCAGGACATCCGGGTGCGGGGTCACACTTTAGTTTGGCCGGGTTGCTCCTATCTGCCCGATGACCTCTGCAACAACCTGAACAACCCCACCTATCTCAAAAACCGCATTGATGCCCGCCTGCAAACGGCCCTGACTTTCCCCGGCCTTTCCGATGTGGTGCGCGAATGGGATGTGTTGAATGAAATAACGTTCAATCGCGATCTGGAAGATGCCTTTGAAGGGCAGCCCGGCTACCCGACCGGCCGGGAGATCTACTCCGATATTTTCAAAAAAGTCAAAGAAATTGATCCCGGGGTCGGAACCTGGCTGAACGACTACGTCACCATTAGCCAGAACAACAGCAGCGGCGAAGTCTACGACCGTTACAAAAGCTTCGCTGCGGAGATCATTGCCAATGGTGGCGATATAGACGGCATTGGATTTCAGGGCCATATCGGCGCTTTTCCGACCTCTATTTATAAGGTTTACGACATCTTGGAAGATTTTCACCAGACGTTTGGCCTGCGTACCAAAATCACCGAATACGACATCAGTACTGACGCAGGGGAGCAGGTAGCTGCCAATTACCTGCGCGATTTTTTGACGATGGTTTTCAGCCACCCCAGTACCGATGCTTTCCTGATGTGGGGCTTCTGGGATGGCGCGCACTGGCATGGCGATGCGCCGATTTTCCGCCAGGATTGGTCGCTGAAACCTTCCGGAGCAGTTTTCTTAGATTTAGTTTTTAATGAATGGTGGACCGACATCTTTGCCACCACCCCTGCAAATGGCGTTGCCACGATTCGGGGTTTTAAAGGGCTATACGAAATCGCGGTGGAACACAATGACCAGGTAGTGAAAGACACGGTTTGGCTGGAGGAAGACCTGATCCATCCGATACAATTGACGGTCACTAATGCAGATGATGTAAATGCGAGGTCCACGGTTCGCATTTTCCCCAATCCGGCAAAAGATGCAATATTCATTGAATCCAACGCAACCGAACTGCTTCAGGTACGCCTGTATGATGCACAAGGGCAGTTAAAAAAATCACAGAGTAGGACTGGTCGTTTGGAATTGGAGGAATTGCCAGCCGGAGTTTACATCATTGTAGCGGAGCAGGCCGGAAAGGTGTACCGGGAAAAATTAATCATCAAATAAAGCCGATTTTCCATAATACCGGACATTTTCAATAATCAGGGTAAAACGAAGCTATGTAACGGAGCTCCGGTTACTAAACGTGGTTTGTTTTTTTTGATACTTTTCAAAATATCCCTATTGAAAATGCCTTTACGGACAATTGTACTCAATTGCTTTCAGCAGAAATTTTCCATAAACAAATTCCCCTTCCGGGTAATGCCAAACCGCATCGCCCTTTTTCATCATATTTATCCCATTGATGGTTTGATATTCAGAAACAGGGGTCGAAAACAGAAAGGTCTGCATTTGTGAAACCGAAGTTCGGTCATTCGATGTAAAATTCGTCAATTGGCCCTGCTCGTTGAAGTACAGGATCGCGGAGATGGTGATGCCTTTGTTGGCGAAGGTTGCTTCAACGGAAGTAGCGTCTATGGTTTTCCAGGTAATCCGGGGGTCAATCAGCGTAGCCGGAGCCATCAGGCACATGTCGTTGAACAGCGTGACGGTTTCGGTTTTGTTCATTACAGCGCCTGATTGCTTTACGATTGGGAACATGCCGAACAACCGGATATTCATGGTGGCTGTTGCGTCCGAATACCGGTGGTAACCTGGAACAACGATTCCAAACATTTTCCCTTTCCTAAAAAACAAGCGCGTGGGTTCGTCAAAAAAATTGAATTGCTCCGACCGGAAGGGAAACCAATCTTTGTTTTTGTCCCGCATTTCGCCTTCAAAAATTACGCGCATGTTGTACACTTTAGGTTTATTGAGCACGCCGGAATAGCGCAGGTATTTTTGCACCAATGGCGGTAAACCCTGAATATCCGATTCGGTGAGCAGTGCCGGAGGAAGGGTGCGCGTTCGCTCCAAATTTATATTGACGTCCTTTTTGTAACTGCGCTCTAACAAGACATTGGTCATGCTCAACAGCGAAACAACCAATACCAGCACATTGGCAATCGTCCCAAACTTTGCATCTTGCCAGATCGAAAAAATTAATACCTGCGAAACCACAGCGGCTATGATGCCTAATGCCCACCAATTTTCTATTTTGAACAAGAATAACGCAACGACTGCTATAAACAACCACGCCGTGAGCATCCAAAACACCCCCGCCGGCTTTGAAATTTCTTTGGTGAGTTGGGTCGTGTTCCCGTAGCCGAACGCTTTGGCAAAACCCATAAAGTGGATCAATCCGTGAATCAGTGCGATGGCGATGAAGATGAACTTTAGCATGGTTTTGGTTTTACAACAGTGTCCTGATTTTATCTATTGGAACGATGTAAAATTGAAGGAAACCTAACTAAAAATCAGCGACGGGGATCACCCACACAGTTGATTTTCATTTTCACCATCCATTTCATAAAACCTGCGTTTAGTAGTAATGCCGCTCGTTGTTTCAACGCGCACCCACGCGCGGGTATCCATACCACCGTTATGAGCTAAAGGAACCGTTTTAGTGGTAAAAAAAAGACATTTTAGGCTTTTCGAGGGATAACTCCGATTCTAAAACTCAATAAAAAGCACGCTATGCAACGAAATTTTCTTTTTCTACTCGGCAGTGGTCGCCGCGACGGCAATACGGAACAACTCGCCCATCAGGCAGCTCAACAACTGCCCGCTGATGTGCAGCAACAATGGCTGCACCTGCTCGACCTGCCACTGCCGCCTTTTGAAGACCTTCGCCACACGATCGGCGTTTACCCGCAACCCGTTGGGAATGAAAAAATTTTGTTTGACGCAACCCTTTCTGCTACGGATGTCGTATTCGTTACCCCGCTCTATTGGTACAGCGTATCGGCTTCCATGAAGCTTTACCTCGACTACTGGTCAGCCTGGTTCCGGGTGCCCGGTGCCGACTTTCGGAAACGCATGGCCGGCAAAACCGCCTGGGCCGTTACCGCGTACAGCGATGAAGGCGATGAGCGTCTTATAGAGCCATTGGTGAGCATGTTGCGTATGTCGGCAGACTACATGAAAATGCATTGGGAAGGTACGCTTGCCGGCTATGGCAACCGGCCTGGCGACGTGCTGGCGGATGCGGCGGGTGTGGAACAGGCGAAGGTGTTTTTCGGAGTGTGATTGTTTATGGAGCAGATCAAAACAACAATCTGGCAAAAATTTTGATTGATTTCCATCCATGATTTATCTCCTTTTCTTATCCTATCTTTGTCGGTCAGATACATTCAGCTATGCGCCTCAACCACTTCATCACCGCATTCCTCCTCACAGGAATGCTATTTACCTGCTCCAATTGCAGCACGCAACCACTACTTTCCGGAAACATCATGGTGAAAAAAGGCTGGAATCCTGTGGTTTACCTGATCATGCCCCGGAGTTTTTCAGAAATTGCTGCCAACTACAACGGTCTGGCGGTAGATTCTGCTCTAATCAACGCCGATGGCCGGTTTGTTTTTAAAAACCTGCCTACGAGCGAACAATCTATTCTGTATCAATTGGTTATGCAACCTGCTGACAGCCGTTATGCCAACCAGTTACTCGACGATAATCCGCTGTTGTCTAATTACATGCCGATCGTAGTCACGCCGGGTCTTCCCATCTCGTTTACCGCTGAATCGGACAGGTTTCAGGCGAGCTTCAACATATACCCCGCTGGCGCGACAGCTCCGCCTCGTGCCTCCTATCCCCCAGGCTCCAGCCCGGATATCGCTGCCTTAATAACCCTTCGTGACATCCGACACGCCGCTTTCAGCCAATGGAAAGATCAACTGACCGCTGCCCCCAATGAGGAACACTTGCTGGAACAGGAAAATGCGGTTCGCCAGTTTCAGGCACCGTTGATGGCGTTTGCGGATTCGACCAACTCCATGTTGGCCGCAATGGTTGCCATGCGCTGGGTCAGCCCACAGAACGACTACGAGCGCGTGCCCGAGTTTTTACATGGCCAATGTCAAAAATGGTCTGAATTGTACGCGGGTGATCTATTGGTAATGCAGCTTTGTGAAAAAGCCAGCGCCCTGCCAGTGCTGGTGGGCGCGATCATACCGGATTTCCGCTTACCCATGAGCAGCAGGGATACCGTCTCCTTAAAATCCCTGTTGGGTAAAAAACTGACGATCTTAGATATTTGGGCATCCTGGTGTGTGCCCTGCCGCAGGGAAAATCAACAAGTGCTGGCACCACTTTGGACTGCTTATCGCGAAAACGGCATTCAAATCATCGGCTATTCCATTGACAGCAGCGAAGGCGCCTGGCGCAACGCCATTACAAAAGATGGCGCCGTATGGCCGCACGCTTCGCACCTGACCGGCGACGAAACACCATTTATGGATGCCTTGCGCATTGCGACAATTCCAGCTAATTTTATCTTAGATGAAGATGGGAAAGTGGTGGCAAAAAATTTACACGGCGCTGAATTGAAAGCGTTTGTAGAGGAGTTTTTGAAAAAATAGGCAAGTTTGCAAATTCGCCTACTTGCCTCTTGCCTGCTTGCAAATTTGCAAACTTAAAACCCATGCTGGCGCGAGGCTCCGGCCTCGTGTCTACTATTTATCGGGCTACAGCCCAATCATTACATCCCCACCGCCTTCTTGAACGCTTCATCCCCCGGTTTCACGCCTGAAGGAAAAAAGTTGGTCAATTCGCCCTGTTCATTCACCACGTATTTGCAGAAATTCCAGGTAGGTGCCTGGTCGTTCCAGCCATTTTTATCTTTTTGGGAAAGCCATTGATACAGCGGGTGCTGGTCGCTGCCTTTCACGCTTATTTTTTCAAACAATTGAAAGGTAACGCCGTAGTTCTTCTGGCAGAATGCGCCAATCTCCGCGTTGGTTCCGGGTTCCTGGCTCCCAAAATTATTCGCCGGAAAACCAAGCACGACAACCTTTTCCCCGTATTGTTCATGAAACGCCTCCCAATCTACGTATTGCGGGGTATATCCACACTCGGAAGCCACGTTGATCAGGACGACCTTTTTACCTTTAAATTGCTGAAAATCAATTTTTTCACCTCCGTCCAAGGTAGTCATTTTAAAATCGTAAAAGGAGGTAATGGCCATAGCATTTTCAGGTTTTGTAAGCGCTACCCCTCGTTTGTACCAGGCCGTTAAACCCACGATTGCAAGCACGAGAAAGAGCAGGAGGAAAATTTTCATGTTTGGATGTTTGGGAAATGTAACAAAGCTAAGTACTTATTGTTTTAAAATAGGGGGCTGATTTCTTTCAGGCAAGGGTAAAGGGGGGCAGGTTTTGAAAGCCTGAACCATTAATCACAAAACAAAGGCGGGGCACAGTTTGCAGACTGCGACCCCGCCTGATATGTGATATGTTCTATTCTTAATCGAAACGGATTGTATGTGATGTAGTTTCAATTAGGTGAACATGTGATTTACGATTTGTCTGTTTCGATGTTTTTACCCCATTTCTGCTACGACTTCCTGCACTTCGGGCACCATGCGTTTCAGCATGCCTTCGATTCCTGATTTTAAAGTAACCGTGGAAGAAGGACACCCGCTGCAAGAGCCCTGTAAAGTTACAGTAACTATTCCTTTTTCAAAAGCTTTGAACTCAATATTTCCACCATCCATTTCAACGGCGGGTTTCACGTAGGTATCAATCAGGTCTTTGATCTTCTGAACTAAGACGGCATCGTCTTCTGAATAGACTACCTCCGAGCCGCGTTCAGCTTCCAGTTTAGCCATTTCTTCCGCAAAACCTTCCTTCAGAATTTGGCCGCCTTCCTCGATGAAGTTTTTGATAAACTCCTTCAGCTTCAGCATGATGTCTGCCCATTCGTAGTTGAACTCTTTGGTCACCGTCACAAAATTACTGCTGATGTATACGCCTTTCACATAGGGCAAACTAAAAAGCGCAGCGCCCAGCGGCGACCAGTCTTTCGCAAGTTCTGCTTCTTTAAAATCGGCAGTACCCCGGTACAACATCCGGTTGGTGACGAACTTGAGCGACTCTGGATTGGGCGTTTGTTCAGTATAGAGCATTACCGCACTCTTGGCAACTATATTTTCCATTGTTCTTATTTAGAATGATTCAACAAAGGTAACATCCTATTGCTATCGGTGGTTTTATTTTTTCGATGGATTTTTTGCAACCCTCATTTATCTTGCCTGTTATTTTTGAAAAAGCCATTCACATACAGACAATGGAGTAAATCAATGCACCTGAAAAACCTGAACGGGCAAATTATTTCTCGCTGCAATGACGAGCAAGCGGCCATTGGAAGTTTTGACGACCGCCAATCCCCTACCCTCACCTTTACTGGCAAAACCGCTTTCGGGGAAACGGATTGCCTCAAAATTTCCGTCGGATTTATAGTCCAAAAAATGCCCCCAACTGGCATCGTAACGACCAAAAGAAGCGTGAATGTTGTAGAAATTTCCGGTTGCCAGCACCTCACTTTCCCCGTCTCCGTCGGTGTCAAGCACCGCGAAAGCAAAAATTGGCGCGACTTGCGCCGAAACTGGCAACGCTTGCAGGTTAAACGTGCCATCTCCTTTATTTTCACCATAAGCCGAAGCAAATGTATAGGCATCTAACCGTTGGGCACGAGCCAATTCTTTTTCTTCAAATAGCTGATTAAAGTTGCTTTTCGCAAAAGTGGTGTATTGCGAAAACTTTTTCCGGAGCATGGGCATCTGACTACTCAATTCATCCAAAGATGCGTAGCTGTAAGGTTGATTTTGTTTGTAATACCTGAGTACCGGATCCGAAAAAAAGTTGTGATCAAAATCATGCACGTACAGCGAAACTGGTTCTTTTTCCGTGGCTCTCAAATCGGAATTCAGACCCAGATTGCCCAGCAACAACTCGTCGTTCCCATCGCCATCAAAATCATGCGCCAACACGGTATTCCACCAGCCGTCGGAGTTTGGCGTTTCTACTTTTTTCCAGCGCTCGGTAATACTGAACGCGGTTACCGGCATCCATTCACCGACCACAACGAGCCAGGTTTTCCCGGCGATATTTGCCAATGCGGCGTCCGTCACCATACCGGCTTTTGACAAGTTGGGCGCAATGGCTGCCGTTCGGTCCAGAAACTTGCCTTTGCCATCATTTTGCAACAGCATCGAAGCTGGCGGAACACCATAACTTCCTGGTATTGAACGCGCGCCAACAAATAAATCAAGCGCTCCGTCGCCATTAAAATCGAGCGGGAGCACACAACTTCCGTTCGTGTAGGCAAGCGGCAGCGCGCCTTCTGAAAGCGCAAAATTTCCCTGTCCGTCGTTCACGTACAAGCGATCGAGCAACTCGTCCGATTCCCCTGCGGCTTCCCCTCCGCCACTGACTACGTATAAGTCCAGATCCCCGTCTCCATCGGCATCAAAAAACGCAGCGTCGGTATCTTCTTTCAAACGGTCATTTTCCAGCGCAAGCTGGCGGCGTTGGTTAAATTGCCCGGTTTGACCGGATTGGATAAAAATTGCCCCTGGCTGGCCTTTGGCACCGCATACAAAAAGGTCGTCTAAGCCATCCCCGTTTACGTCGCCCTGTGCCAGACGGGGTCCTTGTGTGGACAGCGCATGGGGCATCAACGGCTCCCGGTCGAAATCGGTGTAATCATTTTCGAGGTGCTGAAAGCGCAGACCAGATTGCGCCGTGATGTCTTCAAACACCGTTTTGGTGGCTGCTCCGTTAAGTATTGGGGCGTCAGGCCGCTTTTCGTAGGCAACCGTCAGGGTTTGATTTGCGGCCACTTTTGATAATTGCTGCACCTTGCCATCCGGCCATCGAATGGTAATTTGGTCAACATCCGCAGCCGTGCCCAACCCAAACGTCAGCACCGGCTCGACCGAAGACTGGAATCCCCGTGTGGTTTGCAACTCCTGCATTTGCCGGCCTCCGCCCGATTCGATCGTCACCCGGGCGCCAATACCGAACGGATTTCCGCCTTTGCCTCGGAGCGAAATGCGCAGGAAGTTGTTTTTCAGCAACTCCCGCGAGCGATTTTCAAAAATAGCAGCGGGTGCATTCAGGTTATTCATCACCAGATCGAGGTCGCCGTCGCCATCCAGGTCGGCGTAGGCTGCGCCGTTTGAAGACCCCGAAAGATCAAGCCCCCAGGATGCAGCAACCGACTCAAAGGTCAGGTCGCCTTTGTTCCGAAAGGCATAGTTGGGCACCAAACCGCTCGGCATTTTAGCGGCAATATCGAGGTCGGCATTGGATTGCTGCACCTGGCGGTTGGCCGTGTATTTAAGGTAGTCTAAGTCGTTTGGCCGACGCAGAATGCCATTGCCGATAAAAATATCTTTCCAGCCGTCGCCGTCTAAATCACAAAAAAGCGCCGACCAGCTCCAGTCCGTAGCATCTACACCAGCCAACTGGCCGATCTCGGCGAATTGGGTTTCGTATCCCTTAGGCTTGCCGAGATTCAACTGCAGCATGTTGCGGGGGTACTGGTAGTGGTAGCCAAAACTCAGTTTGAACTTGTAAATATTGTAAGGATCGGCACCAACCGAACTTTTCAGCACAAAAGCATCTTCGGGTTTCATGTCTAAAGTCAGCAAATCTAATCGCTCGTCATTGTTAAAATCCGCCACGTCGCTCCCCATCGAAAAGGTGGTGGTGTGCCCGATGGACGCGGTAATTGCTTCCCGGAACGTACCGTCGCAATTGTTGTAGTACAGGTAATCATTGTCGTGAAAATCGTTGGAAATGTAGAGATCCGGGCATCCGTCGTCGTTGAGGTCGCCTACGGCTACCCCTAAGCCGTATCCGATCCGGCTGCCGTAAATGCCCGCCTTTTCGCTGACATCGGTGAATTTTCCGCCCTCGTTTCGATAGAGCCGGTCGCCGGAAAGCGGGTCGCGGCGCTGACGGATACCGGAGTCGCTATAATTTTCGGACGCATGAACGGAGTGGTTGAGCAGGTACAGGTCGAGGTCGCCGTCGCCGTCGTAGTCAAAAAAAGCAGCTTGTGTAGAAAATCCCTGAAAATCAATCCCGTAAGCCGCTGCACTTTCTGTAAAAGTTAAATCGCCGTTGTTGATGAATAGTTCGTTGCGCCCTTTGATGCTTTTGTAATCGCCCACCTGACAAACGTAGATATCTAACCAGCCGTCGCCGTTCACATCGGCCATCGCTACGCCGGTTTTCCATAAGCCTTTGCCGGCCACTCCGGCTTTTTCCGTAGTATCTTCAAATTGGAGGTTGCCTTTGTTCAGGTAGAGTTTGTTCGGCAATTGGTTGGCGGTGAAATACAAATCGGGCAGGCCGTCATTGTTGAGGTCGCCTGCGGCTACCCCGCCGCCGTTGTAGTAATAGAGGTATTGAATGATGTTAAACGACTCGTCTTCATTGAGTTGGTTGATGAAGTCAACTTTTGTGGTGGAAGGGTTCAATGACTGAAACAGCTTTGGTGCCAAAGCAGATTCCTGGTTCGTGCAAGCAGAAAGGGAGCAAAAAAGGAAACAAAAAAAGCAAGGGGCAAAAGGCAAAAAGCAATTGTTCCGAAAAATTAAATATATAAGAAAAGTCATTGTAATTGATTGCGTTATTTATTCCACATCTTGCAATGCTCCTTCTGCATTCTACTTTTATACCAACGCAAAAGTCTTGGTCAGCAGGCCGGAAAGGTAGCGATTATTCTGCAGATCGAACCGATAGCCAAGGCGTACATTATCCGAAAGAAGCAGCTAAAAATACAACCGAAATAGATACCTCGCTAAAAAAACAAAAGCCTTCCCACAAATTTGCGGGAAGGCTTTCTAAACGGATTGGCGAATGATTACATCATGCCGCCCATGCCGCCGCCGCCATGCATTGGAGGAGACCCGGCATTTTTATCTACTTTTTCGCTCACCACACACTCGGTAGTCAACACCATACCTGCAATAGATACGGCATTCTCAAGGGCGATGCGCGTTACTTTAGTCGGGTCAATGACGCCAGCCTTTTTCAGGTCTTCGTATTTATCCGTGCGGGCGTTGTAGCCGAAGCTGTCTTTCCCGTTTAGTACTCTTTGCAGGACGACGGAACCTTCTACACCTGCATTTTCAACAATGATCCGCAGGGGCGATTCGAGCGCCTTGCGAATAATGCTGACCCCGATCGTTTGGTCTTCGTTTTCGCCTTTCAGATTGCGCAATGAGCTGATTGCGCGTACTAAAGCCACCCCGCCTCCGGCAACGATGCCTTCTTCAATAGCAGCGCGGGTAGCATGCAATGCGTCATCCACGCGGTCTTTTTTCTCTTTCATTTCTACTTCCGTAGGCGCGCCAACATAAAGAACGGCAACACCGCCTGACAATTTAGCCAGACGTTCCTGCAGTTTTTCTTTGTCGTAATCGGAAGTAGAACTTTCGATCTGCTGTTTGATCTGGTTGATGCGCGCTTTGATTTGATCCGCATCACCTTTGCCATTGACTATCGTGGTATTGTCTTTGTCAATGGTGATTTTTTCGCACTGCCCCAAATGAGCGATTTCAGCATTTTCTAACTTGTATCCTTTTTCTTCGCTGATGACCGTAGCGCCCGTGAGGACTGCGATGTCTTCCAGCATTGCTTTACGGCGGTCGCCAAAGCCCGGAGCTTTAACCGAAACCACTTTCAGGCCTGCGCGCAGGCGGTTCACCACCAATACGCCAAGCGCCTGGCTTTCAATGTCTTCTGCAATAATAAGAAAAGGACGTCCGGTACCCACTACTTTTTCAAGAATGGGCAGGAATTCCTGCATATTGGAGATTTTTTTGTCGTAGATCAGAATGAGCGGGTGTTCGTATTCCGTAATCATTTCCTCCGCATTCGTTACGAAATAAGGAGAGAGATAACCCCGGTCAAACTGCATACCCAGTACTTCTTCCACATAAGTGTCGGTACCTTTCGCTTCTTCCACTGTAATGACGCCGTCTTTTGTCACGCGCTTCATCGCATCAGCGATCAGTTTGCCGATTTCATCGTCGTTGTTGGCAGAAATTGCAGCAACCTGGCGAATTTTGTTAAAATCGTCGCCAATGGTTTCTGATTGTTGTTTCAGGTTATTGACAACCACTTTAACTGCCTTGTCCATCCCACGCTTGAGATCCATCGGGTTGGCACCGGCTGTTACGTTTTTCAAACCGGCATTGATCATGGCTTGTGCCAAAACCGTTGCGGTCGTTGTGCCATCGCCGGCAATGTCAGCCGTTTTTGAGGCGACTTCTTTTACCATTTGAGCGCCCATGTTTTCCACGGCGTCTTCCAGTTCCACTTCTTTTGCAACCGTCACACCATCCTTGGTGATCTGCGGTGCGCCGAAGCTTTTCTGAAGTACGACATGGCGGCCTTTTGGGCCTAATGTTACTTTTACAGCGTTGGCGAGCGCATCCACGCCGATGCGCAACCTCTCGCGCGCATCTCTATCAAAGCTGATTTCCTTAGCCATATTGGATTGATACTTTTTTGAAACGAAAAAAAAAAATGACCAGACTGCCGTTATGTCAGATCATTACAGGATTACAAGGACGTCGTCCTCACGCATGATGAGATAATCTTCTCCTTCATAGTTCAATTCCTGTCCGGCATACTTGCCATAAAGGACGATGTCGCCAACCTGAACAGTCATCAGGTTTCCTTCTTTACCAGGACCAACAGCAACTACTTCGCCCCTTTGTGGCTTTTCTTTGGCCGTATCGGGAATGATAATGCCGCCTTTCGTTTTCTCCTCTGCAGGTGCAGGCTTGACAACTACTCTGTCGTTAATAGGCCTCATAAGTTAAGGTGTCTATATTTTGGTTAAACAATGATTGATTCAATGACACCGATGCCTCATCACAAGCCGTGCCAAAACGGGTTTTATGACATTTTTTCAGGCTATGTCAGGTTTATTATGCCATTTCAGGGACGTTTGATGGTAATTTCGGCCATTCGTGGGGCGCGACCCTCGCGGTCACACCAAATACGCAGCGGTAGCCTCATTCGGAAGGCACAATTCCCAACACCCAAATTTCGTGTTATAGCTTGTAAGTCAAAGCCGGTTAAACCATTGATAATTAATCGCTAAAGAAGATTTCTCCTACCTATAAAGCTCGTAAGAGTGCCAAAATCTCATTTATTCTACACTGAATTTTACGCCACCTTTGGAAACGCAGTTTCGTCGTGAATCAAAGAAGCAATTCTGCCCAATCCAAAAGTCTGCGAATCTGCTGCATTTCAACTACCTAATATGCAGGAACTTAACACATACAGCAAGCACATTACGCAGGACAAATCACTCCCCGCAGCGCAAGCCATGTTACACGGCATCGGCCTGACGGAAGCAGATTTGAAAAAAGCACAGGTCGGAATTGTCAGCACCGGATGGGAAGGCAACACCTGCAACATGCACCTCAACGACCTGGCAACCCTTGTTAAACAGGGCGTTTGGGAAAGCGACCTGGTCGGCTTAATTTTTCACACCATCGGCGTCAGCGACGGCATTTCGATGGGCACTTCCGGGATGCGGTATTCGCTGCCTTCCCGGGAAATCATTGCCGATTCCATTGAAACGGTCATGAGCGCTCAGTGGTACGACGCGTTAGTTACGGTGGTAGGCTGCGACAAAAACATGCCCGGTGCCATGATGGCGATAGGCAGGCTGAACCGCCCGGCTATTCTCGTTTATGGCGGCACCATCAGTGCGGGTTGCCATGCCGGGAAAAAACTCGACATTGTTTCCGCCTTCGAGGCTCTGGGGCAAAAAAATGCCGGAAAAATAGACGATGAAGAATTTCAGGGCATTGTACGACACGCCTGCCCCGGTCCAGGTGCCTGTGGCGGTATGTATACGGCCAATACGATGGCTTCGGCGATTGAAGCAATGGGCATGAGCTTGCCGAATAATTCTTCGTATCCTGCCATCACAGAAGAAAAAACACAGGACTGCCTGCGGGTTGGCGCTGCCATTCGCAACCTGCTGGAGCGCAATATTCGCCCGTCCGACATCATGACACGCGATGCCTTTGAGAATGCCATTACTATTGTGACCGTTCTCGGTGGATCCACCAATGCCGTACTGCACCTGATCGCCATGGCTAAATCGGTGGGGGTTCCCCTCGATCTCAGCGATTTTCAGCGCATCAGCGACCGCGTACCTTTTCTTGCCGACTTAAAGCCCAGCGGTAAGTACGTGATGGAAGACCTTTATCGGGTTGGCGGGGTGCCTGCCGTAATGAAAATGCTGCTGAAAGCCGGGTACCTCAAAGGCGATTGCCTGACCGTAACCGGAAAAACGATAGCCCAAAACCTGGAAGACGTAGCAGATCTTTCTCCGGGACAAGACATTATCCACCCCTTTGATCATCCCATCAAACCAACCGGGCATATCCAGATTTTGTACGGCAACTTAGCCGAGCAAGGTTCTGTTGCGAAAATTACTGGAAAAGAAGGCGAAGTTTTTATAGGCAGCGCACGCGTATTCGACAGTGAAAATGCTGCAAACGAAGGCATTAAACAAAAAATCATTCAACCCGGCGATGTCGTAGTTATTCGGTATTGCGGCCCCAAAGGCGGCCCGGGCATGCCCGAAATGCTGAAACCCACTTCCGCCATCATGGGCGAAGGCTTAGGTGACAAAGTGGCACTCATCACCGATGGGCGTTTTTCGGGCGGCACACACGGCTTTGTGGTGGGGCACATTACCCCGGAAGCACAAACCGGCGGGCTCATCGCCCTGCTGAAAGACGGAGACCGCATTACAATTGACGCGACCCGAAAATTGCTGCACGCCGATCTGGATGAAGCGGAAATAGAACGAAGGCGAGCGACTTGGCAGGCACCCGAAAACAGCGCGAAAAGCGGATGGTTGTATAAGTATGCCCTGTTGGTTGGTTCGGCAAGCGAAGGCTGTATAACCGGCTAAATAGTGTCTGTCTTTATAGTCCGATAACTGCGTTGTATTTTGCCCCAAAACTGGTCATTTACGCGAGTAAACTCCCATTTTTGGGGCAAAATACGCCTTACTCTCGAACCCTAAAGAACAGACACCGGACTAAATGGACAGGTACTAATTGTATACGATCGAAGCATCAAAATCATAAAATTATGACCATGCATCAACAGGCTGCTCCAGCTCTGGATGAATTACCGCAAAGCCGCATCATGAGTGGTGCCGAAGCCATCCTCACCTGCTTGCTCGAAGAGGGCGTGAACACGATCTTCGGCTATCCCGGAGGCGCCATCATGCCGGTTTACGATGCGTTGTACCATTTTCAGGATCGGTTGCGGCACATATTGCCCCGACACGAACAGGGGGCCATTCATGCAGCAGAAGGCTATGCCCGTGTTACTCGTAAAACGGGCGTTTGCATGGCAACTTCCGGCCCCGGTGCGATGAACCTCATGACTGGTTTGGCCGACGCCATACTTGATTCCACCCCGTTGGTTTGCATTACTGGCCAGGTGTTCAGCCACTTGCTGGGGTCAGATGCTTTCCAGGAAACGGACGTTATTAACTGTACGATTCCGGTAACGAAATGGAATTATCAAATCACCAAAGCATCCGAGATTCCGGAAGTATTTGCGAAAGCATTTTACATCGCCAATTCCGGACGTCCCGGCCCTGTTATTATTGATGTCACCAAAAATGCACAGGTAGAATCGCTGGATTTTAGTTACCGGCCACGCCCGACCATCCGGAGTTACCATCCTTTTCCCAAACCAACGCCTGATGTGATTCAATCTGCCGCAGAACTGATCAACCAGGCAAAAAAACCGCTCATTCTTGCTGGCCACGGCATTCATATTGCCCACGCGCACGAAGTTTTTCGCGCTTTCGTGGAAAAATCAGGAATCCCGGTGGCCTGCACCATCCACGGCTTGTCTACAATCCCGTCCGATCACCCGCTGCACATGGGGATGCTGGGTATGCACGGCAATTATGGGCCAAATATGAAACAAAACGAATGCGACGTTCTGATTGCCATTGGTATGCGCTTCGATGACCGGGTGACCGGCAACCTCGCCCGTTATGCCAAACAAGCTAAAGTCATCCACATCGAAATTGACCGTTCGGAAATCAATAAGAACGTAAAGACCGAGGTGGCCGTTCATTCGGATGCCAAATATGCGCTTGAGCAGCTCTGGCCCTTGATCAAAACAAAAACTTACCCGGATTGGATTGCTTCTTTCCACGCCTGTGACCGCATTGAGGATGAAAAAGTACATAGCCGCGACCTGAAATCAACGAGCGAAGGTAAGTTGCGGATGGGGCAGGTCGTTCGCGCAATTTCAAATCATACCAAAGGCCTGGCCATTGTCGCCACCGACGTCGGGCAGCACCAAATGGCCGCTGCACGCTACTACGAATACAAAGGTCAGGATCAATGGGTATCCTCCGGAGGTGCCGGCACGATGGGCTACGGGCTTCCCGCAGCTTTTGGTGCCAAAATGGCCCACCCACACCGGGAAGTGGTTGCCTTCATTGGCGACGGCGGATTCCAGATGACCCTTCAGGAGCTGGGCACTTGCGTGCAATGGCATGTAGGCGTCAAAATTGTGATCCTCGACAACAATTTCCTGGGTATGGTTCGTCAATGGCAGCAACTGTTTTTTGAACGGCGCTATTCTTCCGTTGAATTGCAAAATCCTGATTTCGTGACCATTGCAAAAGGATTTGGCATGCCCGGGCGCACCATAGAAAAAGTTGGCGAGTTGGATGACGCCATAGCAGAAATGCTGGATCATGACGGCCCCTATCTGCTGCACGTCAAAGTGGAGCAGGAAGAAAACGTATTCCCAATGGTTCCCTCCGGCGCGGCAGTTGACGAGATCCGCTTGGAGTAAATCTTGGATTTGTTCACGCGATGGTTTGTTTTGCGGTTTCCCGGGCCTACTTTTGCGGCTTGCAAGGGTTCTAAAACCACGAAACATGATCCAAGCCATCAAGTACCTGTACCGCGCCTACCGCTATCGCTATCGGATTGATCCAGTCGAAATTGCCTATATCCTCCGCAGTTTGAAACCTGGAGATACCGCAGTAGACATTGGTTGTCACAAGGGCGGATACTTGTACTGGATGCGCAAAAGCGTCGGCAAAACAGGTCATTGCTATGCTTTTGAACCCCAACCCCGGCTGTATCAGTACTTGAAGTCAATCCTGCAACGATTTGCTTATCAAAACATTACCCTCGAAAACGAAGGTGTTTCTTCAAATGCCGGGACATTTCTTCTTTACATTCCCAAAACAGCCAGCGGTGCCTCACCCGGGGCATCGCTAAATGCATTGAACCAGCAAGGGACTGAAGTTCAAACACAGGAAGTTCAAACCGTTACTTTAGACGGCTATTTTTTTGAACGCGGCATTGTTCCCAATTTATTAAAAATTGACGTTGAAGGGCACGAAGCTGAAGTATTAAAAGGAGGATCACAATTGCTCCAACAATACCATCCACGTATTTTAATGGAATGCGAAACCCGCCACCTCAAAACAGGCAGCGTATCGGATATTTTGCAAATGATGCTTGAATGGGGGTATCGCGGCTATTTTATTTTGGATGGAAAACTGCACGGGGTTGAAGCATTCGACCCCGCAATCCATCAGCAAGAAAGCGAAGGACGCTTCTGGGAAGCACCCGGGTATGTGAATAATTTTGTTTTTGAAAAACCCTAACAGCATAATTAGTGTCTGTCCATTTAGTCGGTGTCTGTTCTTTAGCGTTCGAGAGCAAGGCATATGAACATGCATCATCCCGAATTTTCACGCCCCATCGGGGCGAAATATCGGTAGAAAAAGCATCGAATTGTCCCGTTTCGTGCCGTAGGTACGCAAAGTTGACGCTATATTGCGTACCTACGGCACGAAAAACCAACCGAAATGCTCCGTGTCTACCGATATTTGGTCTTTACAGGATCGGCCTGATGAAAATTCGGGAGGTCTCCTGTTCGCATAACGCAGCTATCGGACTAAAAAGACAGACACTGTCAAAGTTTCCAAACCAACCCAAGATTCCAGCGGGAAGAAAGCCCAATGTTGCGCCCACTTAAGATTTGCGCAAAGCCCAAAAATCCGCCAAAGCGATCTGTTACCGGATAATACAGGGTACCGCCTACCCGCAACCAGGTGGAACCGCTGCCCCCGGTAACCGAAACATCTGAACCGGCATTTAAGGTATGATAATACTCTAACCAGCCATCTGCGTAGAACCAGGAACCGCCATAACCTAACCGGAATACAATCGGCAGCGCGTAGAGGTTATCCGGAGAAACCCGCACATCAAGCCCTGTCTGGACATGTGCAAAAGCCCCGAAAACCGAGTTGTATTGCGCCACAATCCTGCCTTGCAGCAAAGTTGCAAGGGCGCCAATAGGGTTGCTCACTTCGGTGGAATACTGCGATAGCGGAAAAGTTGCGCCCAGTGCGCCAATCACGGACAGGTTCCCGTTTGTGTCTTCTTTATAATAGGATTTGAACTTCAAAAACACGGCTCCGTCCTGAAGTCCACGGGTTTCACCAATCCAGAGATAGGGGGCTGATAAGACGAGGCTGCTTTTGGCAGAAAGGCCATGTTCCAGAAAAATACTGGCTGTATGCATGATCTGCTCAATTTCCTGTTTTTGAGCGCCGAAATAGTACTTGCTGAAATGCTCGTAGGCATAGGTGACGGCAATGTCGGTTTTGCCTGCATCGGGCAAAAAACCGCTGACCGGCCCCTGAGCAAAAAGCAAGCCGACAAAGCAGCAAAATAAAGCAGTGAGGCCTCTTTTCATAGGTTTGAATTTAATCGCGAATATCTGTAAAAAAGCTCAAGCTATACGTGGAGCATTGGAACAATATTGCAAAATCTGTTTAGTTACAGACACCTGTGCTTATTCCTTTTGTAGAAAATTGCTTTATATTTGGGGCTTCATTCATCTTAACCCGCATGTTTTGTCAGACAGCTTAGTCATCATCCCAACGTATAATGAAAAAGAGAACATCGTTCGTATGATTGAAAAGGTGTTCTCGCTCGGTCACCCCTTCCACCTGCTCATTGTGGATGATGGCTCGCCGGACGGTACCGGCGCTTTGGTTAAAGCGCAACAATTGCGGTATCCGGGGCGACTTTTTTTGCTGGAGCGGGCCGGAAAGCTGGGATTAGGAACCGCTTACATCGCCGGATTTCGCTGGGGTCTGAATCGGGAATATGAATACTTTTTTGAAATGGATGCTGATTTTTCTCATAATCCGGACGACCTGCTGCACCTCTTGGAAGCCTGCGCCGGCGGACAAGCCGACTTAGCCATCGGCTCGCGGTATGTTCGCGGCGGCAAGCTCATCAATTGGCCGGCTGACCGAATTTTCCTTTCTTTAGGCGCTTCTTTATACGTACGCTTCATCACCTGGATGCCGGTGAAAGACCCAACTGCCGGCTTTATTTGCTACAAACGGAAAGTACTGGAAACCATTGACCTGAATAAAGTCAGGTTCGTTGGTTATGCTTTTCAGATTGAAATGAAATTCGCAGCGCGATCTCTCGGTTTCCGCATCGCAGAGGTTCCCATCACTTTTACAGACCGAACGGAAGGGGTTTCCAAGATGTCGAAAGGTATTGTACGAGAAGCCATTCTCGGAGTCTTGCAAATGCGCTGGCGCAGTTTTTTTTCCAGTTACGCTTAAATTTTTTATCCATGAAACGTTTGCAACAGCTCTTTTTTCAAAAAAAAGAGCGCATCCTCAATATATACTTCACCGCTGGTTTTCCGAAGCTCAACGACACTGAATCCATTGTTTTTGCATTGGAAAAAGCCGGCGTTGACCTCATCGAAATAGGCATGCCCTATTCCGATCCGCTTGCAGATGGTCCAACCATCCAGCAATCCAGCCAGGTTGCGCTGGCCAATGGCATGACGCTGCGCATTTTGTTTGAACAAATCCGCGCCATCCGCGAAAAAACCCAGATCCCATTAGTGCTCATGGGGTATTTCAATCAGATGATGCAATACGGGGAAAGCGCGTTTTTGCAAGCTTGCAAAGCAACTGGAATTGATGCGCTCATTTTGCCGGATATGCCTTTAGAGGAATATGAAAATTATTATAAAGCGCAATTTGAAGCCTTAGACCTAGGCATTTCTTTTCTCATTACGCCCCAGACAAGCGAGGCCCGCATCCTTAAAGCAAGCGGGCTGACTCGGGGCTTTATTTACATAGTTTCCAACAACGCCATTACTGGTGGCAGCAAGGAGCTTTCGGAACAGCAAATAGCCTACTTTCAGCGCATCAACAACCTGAATCTGCCGCATCCACGGTTGATCGGTTTTGGTATTTCCGACCGCAATACCTTTGATATTGCCTGCCGTTATGCCAATGGCGCTATCATTGGCAGCGCGTTCATCCGCGCATTGGAAAATGTGGATGATGTGGCGGCGGCAACTGCGGCATTTATTGAGGGCATCCGATAAAAACTTATAAATACCCTTTTGCCTGTAAGCGGAACAGCTCGGCGTATTTCCCGCCCTGCTCCAATAATTCTTCGTGGCTGCCAATTTCCAGCAATTGCCCATTTTCAAGAAAAAGAATGCGGTCGGCCATTCGTACGGTGGAAAAACGATGGGAAATCAAGACTGCAGATTTGCCCTCAATGAGTTCGGAGAAGCGTTGGAACACCTCGTATTCAGCGCGGGCATCCAATGCGGCCGTAGGCTCGTCTAAGATGAGCAACTGGGCATCGCGCATGTAAGCCCGGGCAAGCGCGATTTTTTGCCACTGCCCGCCGGAAAGTTCGGTGCCATTGGCAAACCGCTTGCCCAAGTACTGCTCATAGCGCTCGGGGAGCTGGTCAATGACCGTATTTGCTAAACTTTTTTCAGCCGCATCGTAAATCTGGGACATGTCTTCAACCGCTTCAATCCCGCCAATGGCAATGTTTTCGCCGGCTTTTAACTGGAACCGCACAAAATCCTGAAAAATGACCCCGATGTTGCGTTGAAGCGACTCCAGGTCGTAATTCCGGATGTCTACCCCGTCCAGCAAAATTCGGCCTTCTGTGGGTTCGTAAAGTCGGGCTAAGAGTTTTACCAGCGTCGTTTTGCCAGCACCGTTTTCGCCAACAAGCGCCAGTTTTTCTCCTTTGTTGAGGTGGAAAGACAGATCGCGAATGGCCCACCGCGCATTTCCCGGGTATTTAAAACTCACGTTTTCAAATGTAAATCCCTGCTGCACTTTTTCCGGAAAGGGCAAACCACCCGGCGGGGAAATGATTTCCGGTTTGATGGCAAAAAAGTCAAACAAATCCTGCAAATACAAAGCGCCTTCCGCGATGCGCGAAAAGCGGGTCATCACGCCTTGCAACAGCCCGTGCATGCGATTAAACGACCCCGACAAAAAAGTGAGCGTTCCGATGGTGATGACCGCCCCGGCAGCCTGAAACAAAATAAAAACATAAGCGCCGTAATAGGACAAGGTGCCGAATGCCGACAACAAACTCCCCCACCCTGCCCGACGGATGGCTAATTTCCGGTTGGCAAAGTAATACCGGTCGGAGACTTCCCGGAACCGGTTGGTCAAAAAATCGGCCAAGTTGAACAACTTGATTTCTTTTGCCGTTTGGTCGCTGGCACCGATGTATCGCAGGTAGTCCAATTCACGCCGCTCGGGAGTCCAGCCGCGGGTCAGGGAATAGCTTTCCTGGTTGAAATGCGTCTCTCCGAGAAAGGAAGGAATCACGGCTACAATCAAAATCAGGAGGAGCCAGGGATTGAACAAGACGATGCCCGCACCCAAAAACAACAGCGTGATGATGTCCTGGCATTGGTAGAGCAACTGCGACATCAATACGGTGCGGCCTGTGGTTTGGCGGCGCGCTCGCTCTAATTTGTCGTAAAACTCCGAGTCTTCAAACTGGTACAAATCGAGCGTGGCGGCATGGCGCATGAGTTCTACCGAAGTGCGGTTGGAGACCAAATCTCCAAGCAGGCTGTCGAGCAGGTTAATGCCCCGGCTGATCAGGTCGGATACGATGGCCAGTGCAGCTTCTATGGCGACCAAAGTCCAGAGGTAAGTAAACTGTGCATCTTTGACCTCAACTAAGCGAATGACTTCGTCAATGATTTCTTTGGCGACATAAAGCGTGGCTAATGGGATGACGGATTGCAGCAGGCGCAGGCCAATATTGCCAATGGCCATTCCCGGATGCGTGTTCCAGATAAGTTTGAAAAATTCTGGCAAATGCCGGAGCGCGGATACTTGATCTTTAAAAGCGATTGCCATAAGTGATTGCTGGTGTATTGGTTACTGGTTTTCAAGGCTAAAGGTTAAAGTACATCAAGGTTAAAGGTTAAAGTACATCAAGGTTAAAATTACCCCTTCTACCCTCTACTTTCTACCCTCTACTTTCTACTTTACCGTACCTTCGTAAATACAATTCCATTCAACTGATAGTTTAGCGTGTATGTCATTAGAAGCCTTGAGTGAATTAGAGCAGTTGCTCGCCCTGCTGAAAATCGAAAAAGAAGAAGATTTTGAACAACACCGCCGGTTTGTGCAAAGTTTGCCTTTAGCGGAGCGCGTTGAAAAAGGCTATTGCTGGTATCCGGTGGCGGTGGTTCGCACAGGCTTTTCCGTGGGCGACCGGGCTTTTGTGGTGGTGGAAAAACCCGACAAAATTAAGGAGCACCAGTTCAGGGCTGGCAAAACCGTCAGCTTGTTTACCCAACAGGCGGGGGTCAAAAGGCCCGAAATTAGCGGCATCATCCATTTTGTGGATAAAAATAAAATGCACATCATCCTGAATGCAGAGTACGTGCCGGAATGGGCCACGCTGGGTCAGGTTGGCGTAGATTTATTGTTTGACGAACGCACTTATCTTGAGATGGAGCGTGCTTTGCGCATGGTGATGAATGCCAAAAATGATCGCTTAGCGGATCTGCGCGAGGTGATCTTAGGCAGGCAAACGGCTCGGTTTTCCGAAATCAATTCCGCGCTTGAAATTCCTTCCCTGAACAGCTCTCAATGCGAAGCAGTGCGGGAAGTCCTTGCAGCTCAGGATATTGCACTTATCCACGGGCCGCCGGGTACCGGAAAAACGACCACACTCGTTCAGGCGGTTAAATTGTTGTGCAAAACTGAAAATACCGTGCTGGTAACCGCACCCAGCAACGCAGCTGCTGACCTGCTCACTGAACGCATTGCCGCCGAGGGCTTATCTGTGGTGCGCATCGGCAATATTTCGCGGGTAGATGAAGACATGGTCCGGCATACGCTGGAAGTGCAAATGGCCCAACATCCTGATAGCAAGCATATTAAAAAAGTCAAGGTGGAAGCCAATGCGCTGCGGCGCGAAGCGAAGCGTTTCCGGCGCAAATTTGGCCGGGAAGAACACGATGAACGCAAGCAACTTTTTAAGGAAGCCGGCGAGCTGATGGCCTGGGCCAATCAAATGGAAGAGCGTTTGCTGAACCAGATTCTCGATGGTGCAGATGTGATTACCTGTACGCTGGTCGGCGCCGCCAATAAGGTACTGGAAAAACGCAAATTCCGAACGGTGGTCATTGACGAAGCAGCACAGGCCTTGGAAGCGGCCACCTGGATTCCCATCCTCAAAGCTTCAAAAGTGGTGCTCACTGGCGACCCGTTTCAGTTGCCGCCCACCGTCAAATCAGAAACTGCAAGGCGACAGGGATTCGCCGTGACCATGCTCGAAAAATGTCTGTACCGCGCAGACCGCTCCAGCCTGCTCAGTGTGCAGTACCGCATGAACGCAGTGATTATGGGTTTTTCCAACCATAAATTTTACAACAACGCCCTGGTTGCCCATGCCTCCGTCGCGGAACGCCAACTGCCCATCGAAGCCAATACGCCCCTGGTGTTTTTGGATACAGCAGGCTGTGGCTTTGAGGAGCAACTACACCCGGCTTACCAGAGCCGCTTCAACCCCGAAGAATTCCAGATCCTTTGCGAACACTTGTACCAACTCGTCGAAGCCCACGGCGACCACCCCTTGCCGGAAATTGCCGTCATTTCCCCTTACCGGGAACAGGTCAACTGGATGCAACAAAACGTTGCCCTCGATGAGCGATTAGCAAATATTCCTTTAGAAATCAACACCATAGATGCCTTCCAGGGGCAAGAGCGCGATGTCGTTTATTTGTCGCTCGTGCGCTCGAATATGAAAGGCGAAATCGGATTTCTCAGCGATTACCGCCGCATGAACGTGGCCATGACGCGCGCCCGCTTGCAACTTATTGTGGTTGGCGACAGCGCCACCATTGGCGGCCATGCTTTTTACGAAGATTTTTTGCGCTACTGCGAAAGCGAAGGCGCTTACCAGACGGCTTGGGAGTTTATGCGGTGATGTGGTCGCCAACTTTGGTTGGCAGACCCTAAAATGCCGGGGGAAACCTGGCGGATAAATCGCGCGAGGCCTACTTGCCCCCTTGAACCTCCTCATGCCTAAAAATCCGCATGCTCTCCTGCGTGGCATGCCGGGCGAGGTAGTCCTCCAGCAAAGCAGCGCGGGCTGTTTCCGGCATCCCGGGGTGATGATCGTAATAACCTTTCACCTGGCGCTGGCGATATGCCTCATACAGTGAAACTGCGCAGGCCACCGAAATATTCAGGCTTTGCGCCATGCCCATTTGTGGGATGACAAAATTGCCGCTGGAATATGAGAGAGCCATTTCGGAAAGTCCGTATTGTTCGTTGCCAAAAAGCAGGGCCGCAGATTCGGAAAGGGTCAGGTCGTAAAGACTACAGGAATCTGTCGCAAGGTGAGTCGCCCAGAGGTTGCCGTAGCGCTGTTTCACCAGGTCAAAACAGGTTTCTGCGTGGGTAAAAAGATGCACATCCACCCATTTGCGCGAACCGGCTGAGGTGCGTTTCCCAACCGCAATAAAATGGCGCGCAAGATCCGGATCGGTGTACAGCACATAGATTTCTTTGATGCCCACAGAATCGCAAGTGCGCAAAACCGCTCCGATATTATGTGGATCGTGTACGTTTTCAAGCACGACGGTGAGATCGGGCTGGCGACGGGCAGCGAGGTTTTGGATTTTAGCGAAGCGATCCGGATTAATTTTCATGGTGGTGATGTCAGAGGTGACACCTTTTCGAAGGTTCAACAATGACAAGTTTCAGTAATAACTATTTTTATCTTTTCATCTTTGAACAAAATATCGCAAATATCTCTGCTAATATTAAGTTCTCCAATCCAATTTTTGCGTATAGTGCTATTTTCAGGATAAATTCGTTTAATAAAATTAAATAAAACGAAAGCTTCTTCGATAGTCCAACCTTCCAAACTGACCGTGATACCCGACCAATTGGAGCCAATTTCGTTGATGATTTCCATGCCATTCAACGTACTTTTAATTGTAACTCTTTCCAATTCCAGATCAAGATGAATGGTATCGGTTTTCAACCCTGGCAGGATAGATTGCAAGCACCGAACCAATGACAGACCTTGCACATTATGGCATGTCACCGCTAACAAATAAACATCCAATACATATCCTGTTCTTCCATCCAGAGTGGTTACTTTTACCCAGTTCCCTTTCAGAAAATAAGGATGCTTCTCCTTTAACTCCGGGTCAACCTCCAACATTTTAACAGCTTGTTCATTTTCAGTTATTTCACTGACAACCACCGGATCGCAGGCATACAATACCTCCAAAGCCCTGGCTTTTAAACCGGGTTCCTCCCTTAATTTCAGCCCATTATCAGACCAAACATATAAGGTATCGCCGATGCTGTAACCATCTTTTGAAAGTAGTTGAAAAGGGAGAAAAAAGAGAATAACGAAGTGCAAGATAGTTTTCATGGTTATTCGCATTTAACAAAGGTCTCACCACCTCTAACCGCTTATTACTGTCTGTTTATTTGGTCCCGTGTCTGTTCTTTAGAGTTCGAGAACAAGGCGTGTTTCGCCCCAAAAACGGGAGTTTACTCGCGTAAATGACCGGTTTTGGGGCGAAACACAACGCAGTTATCGGACTATAAAGACAGACACTAATTATTACTTCCCGTTTTTTTCTTTTCCGCTTCCGCTTGCAGGCGTCGAAGGTTATCTTCGGCGGCTTTTACCTGAGCTTGTAGATCCGTGAGTTTTTTGTTCTCAACAGCTACTTGCTGGCGCACGGTTTCGGTGCGTTTTTGCTCTTCCCCGACTTTTGCGTCGGCGTCTTTACGGGCCTGAAGCACCTCTTCGCCGAACTGTTTTTTGGACGTATCTACTTTGGCGCGCTCCTCCGTGATGAGGGTAGCGGTTTCTTCTTTCACTTTTGTAATCTGCTGGGTAGATTGCTGGCGCGCCTGGTAGACTGCGTCAGCTGCTTCTTTGCGGGCGGCGGTGATTTCCGTCTGCGACAATTTGCGGGCGTCTTCCGCATCTTTGGCATACTGCGTTTTCTGGGTAGCACTGGCTTCGCGGGCAACTTTGACTTCTTCTGCCGCTTTGGCACGGGTATCGGTGATTTCTTTTTTTGCTAAGGCATCCGAGTCGGCCACTTCTTTTGCAAAGACAGCTTTCCTGCTTTCTGCTTCTGTGCGGGCACGGATAATTTCATCTGAAGCAGCTTTTTGAGCGGCGGCGACCTCAGCAGCGGACGTTTCCCGGGTTTTAGCAATGGCAGCAGTTGCATCTTCCCGGGCTTTCAGTACCGCCAATGCCTGCGCTTCTTTTTCTTTGGCGGCATTTTCGCGCGTCGTTTTTACTTCGTTGGCCGCTTGTTGGTTGGTCGCACCAATTTCGGCGGCGGCGCGTTCTTTGGCGGCGGCGACCTCATTTGCCACAGTTTGTCGTTCAGTGGCCCCTTTTTCGCGCGCTAAGCGCACACTTTCCGCTTCTTGTGTCTGGATTTGATTGATGATGTCTGCCGATTGTTTTTTCGTTTCTGAAACCTGGTTAGCCGCAGTCTGCTGGGCTAAGGCCAGCGCTTCTTTAGTTTTGGCGATTTCGCGCGCCGTATTTTCGCGGGCAGTCGTGATTTCCTGGGCACCGCGTTCCCGTGCGGCGACTACTTCGCCAGCAGTTGCGTTTTTAATTTCGCTTTCTTTGGCTTTGGCATCCTGGATGGACTTGGCAGCTTCTTCCTGGATTTGTTTGATGCGGTCTGTCGCAGTTTTTTGCGTGCTTGCCACTTCTGTGACGTACTGGTCTTTAGCCGTACTGGCATTTTTATTGGCTTCGGCAACTTGTGTAGCTGCCATTTCACTGGCTTTTTTCACTTCTTCCTGGGCGCGGGTGCGGGCAGCGGCAACTTCCTGAGCGGAAGCCTGCTGCACTTCTGCCTCTTTGGCCTTGGCAGCAGCAATTGCGGCAACCAGCTCCGTTTGAATTCTGGTAATTTCCTGTGCAGCGAGTTCTTTTGCGGTCACTACTTCCTTCCCGATGACCTGCTTTTCCTGTTCAGCGCGTTGGCGGGCTTCGGCGACTTTATCCGCTTCCTGTTTGTTGATTTCCTGGATGGTCAACACCGCTTTTTCACGGGCTGCAGCCACCTCTGCCGCAGATTGATGCCGGGTGGCATCGGTTTCCTGAGCTGCCCGTTGTTTTTCTGCAGCCACCTGTTGTTGGGTCTGGCTAACTTCTTCGGAGGCACGTTTGCGGGTGTTGGCCACTTCCGTGGCGGCAGCTTCTTTCTCCCGGGCCAAATTTTCCCGGATCTGGGCCACCTCAGCCGCGTTAGATTCCAGCAGCCGCGTTTTTTCTTCTGCAATTTTTCGGCGCGATTCAGCCAGGTCAACCGCCATTTTTTCTTTTTCCAAAGCGCCGTTTTCGCGAATGCGTGCAACTTCCTGTGCCGTTGTTTCCTGTGTTTGCAAAATTTGCTCTGCGGCTGTTTTTTTCACACCTACCACTTCGTCTACCGTTCTGTTCTGCTCTAATTTTGCCTGTTCGCGTGCCTTTTGAATGGCAGCAACCGACTCTTCGCGAATCCGTTTGATTTCGTTCGTTGAATTTTCCCGAGCCGAAGCGACTTCGTCCGCGTATTCCATTTTGGCAAGGTCTAATTTCTCTTTGGCAGCTTTTAATTCCGCAGCGGCACGTTCGCGGGAAGCGGCAATCTCCTGTGCAGAAGTCATCCGCGCATTTTGCACTTCTTCCGCTGCTTTTTGGCGGGCTTCCACCACGTTTTTATTGATAATTTCTAATTCGCCACCCGATTTCGTTTTTGCTTCCACCAGGGCATCTGCCATTGCTTTGCGCGCCTGATCTATTTCTTCCTGCGATTTTTTCCGTGCTTCCAGCACTTCGTCAGCGTAGACTTTTTTCTGTTGTGCCGCCTGTTCGCGCGAAAGCGCTACCTCATCCTGAATCTGGCGTTTCGCCTGTTCGGCTTTGGTGCGTTCGTCAGCGATTTCTTTGCGCAATTTTGCTTTGATGTCTACCACCTCTTTGCGCAAAGCAGCCAATTCTTCATCATTTAACTGGCTGATATCCGAAACTTTTTGTGGCTGGCCTGTTTTCTGAACCGGTTGGCTTTTGGGTAACGACCCCGAAGTGGAACTGATGGGCCGATTCCCGGTAGCCGGGGCTATTTCTCCGCCAGAAGCTTCTACCTGCACGATTTTATTTTTATCTAAACGTTCATTAAAACACGTAGCCGCTAATTTGAATTCTATGCGGCGGTTGTCGTTTACGGCAAATTTGCGAATCTCGTTGCTCGTATTGTTTTTGATGTAAATGTTGGTGATATCAGATCCTGCAAACCACTGCACTGCGGCAACATCCAGCTGAACGATGTTGTGGTGCAAAGGCGTCCCTTTATCATTGCCCATTTCCCCCATTTCAATAAACCGGTAGCTCCGGCGCACCATGTTGCTGTCCATAAAAATCAGTTCGTCGTCCTGATTGAACTCCACGCCTCCTTTAGAGAACATCCGCGCCGTGATTCCCTTTTCACTACTGACCAATTCCAATCCGTAGCTGTAGTTTCCCCGCAAAACCAGGGTAACCGAATTGGTGCGCAACATGTGGGTGCCGCCAATAATACGGTCATCAGAGATGAATGTGCCACAATTTTGAGAAAAAGAAACCTGCTGTGTGCCTATCCAGCACAGTGCGATAGAGAGAAAAGTCAGCTTGCATTTCATAAACCGATCTATTTTAAATGGAAAAGTAAGGCTTTTATAGCGCTTTTGAAAGAATTGACCTAAAAAAGTACGCCCTACCCCGTAGAAAGGTACTTTTTCTTCTGAAATCGGGAATTTAGTTTAAGGTATGACAAGACTCACCTGCCTAAGGGTCGCTGAAATAATAACTGTCTACTTTTCCAGAAGTCCTTTTGCTCCCCCCCTGCTTTGGGGAACCCCCGCCTTGGTTAGAATCAAAATGCCTTGCCCGGAGAAAGCGGCACTTATTATTTCAGCGACCCTCAAGGTATAGGCTGAAACGAAGTAAAAGCAAAAAACGTCTTTTACAGGTATGGAAAATATTTGATCCCCTATTCGTTCGCTTCCGGTGTAGGGGGAGCAAGATGGGATTTGACGTAATTGACGATCCGACGCACCGTCTTACGCCGGATTTCGCGCTCCAGATCGCGGTCAATCCGATAGAGGACGTATTGAAACTTCAAGTCTAAGCTATCCTTTTTGATTTTAGCCGTTTTCAGTACAAAACTATTTTTTTCGATGTGCTTATGGTAGTCGGATAAAGTTTCGATCAGCTCAGCTTCAAGTGCTTCGATGGTTTTGAGGTGTTGAATATTGACTTCAAATTCAATGTTCACCCTGCGGATCCCTTTTTTCGTATAGTTGATGATTTCACTGGAAAACACGGTACTGTTCGGGATAAAAATGACATCGTCATCGTCGTTCAGCAGGGCAATTTTAGTGAAGTTGATGTCGGTGATTTTGCCTTTGTAATCGCCGATTTTGAGGTAGTCGCCAATGTTGACTTCTTTGGAAAAACTGATAAAAATACCGCTGATGATTTCTGCAATAAAATCTTTGCCAATGATAGCAATAGCCGCAGCAACGATACTAAGCGACGTAAAAAGTTGAATGTAATCAATACCCCAAAACCCCAAAATCGCAATAATGACGGCTCCCGTAAATAAAATGTAATAAATATTTTCCAGACCGCGAATGACGTTATCTGCAGACCCCCGAGGTATTTTTTTTTGCCTCCGGTAGAAGGCAGACAACAAAATAATGAGGAGGTTGGCGGCAAATGCAAATACCAGAAAATCAAGCAGCACGAAGGTAAAGTTGGCCAAAGGAGCGCTTAGCCGGCCTTTCCATTCATTTCTCGTCAACGCTGCGGCAATCAAAATCCCAAGTACAAGCAGTTTGGAGAGTAAAATCAGGTATTTCATGCTTGCAAGATTACTTAATATCTTCAAATAAACAAAAATTTGCCGGCATACTCAAGGGGAAGTCTAACTTCCGACTAACTTTTCCATTTAACTTTGCGGTTTTAAGCCACACCTATGCAATTTCAGCGCATCCAGCAAGCAATGGCCGATTACGAAACTTTTTTGAAAAGCGGCCTTTCTTCCGAAGAACGCCTTTACTATTGGGAATCCCAACGCATCTTCCAGGAAACTTGGGACATCGAAGCGATGGATTTTGCAAAAATGTTCGATCAAAGCCTGCAAAATAAACAGACACGACGGCTCTGGAACCGCGAAAACTACGAACCCAAACGGATGATGTTGCTGTTCATTGCCTTGCAACCCGACTTTCCCCGACAGCTCTTCGGAGATTTATTCAATGAAACCAGGGACGTTGCAGGACGTATGGATCGCTTCCTCTTCTACTGCGAAGAACTGCTCCAGGATTACAGGCGAATGCATCCGAGAAGTCCCGAAAACAGCCACTACCACAACGACGACTACCAAATGATTTCTCTATATCTCGCCTTCCGTTATCCGGACCGTTACGCCCCCTATCACTATGGAGTTTTTCGGGAACTAATGATCCGCTTGGGCAGTCCTGACATCCCGCAAAACAACGACCCAGAGCGCTATTTTAAAGTCATGCGCACCTTACAGGGGTTGTTGAACAAGCAAGCGCATATTCAGCAGTTCCAGGCAAGCAGAATCAATGACAGCACGTTGTTCCAGGGCGAGAGTTTGTTGCTGGCTTTTGATTTTGCCTGTTTTTGCACGGGTAAGCCATAGAAATCATACCTTTGAAGGAAAGATAAACCGGATTTTCCCATGACGCGAATTTTTACAGCAACTGTCTTCCTCTTTTTTGCATTTCAAAGTACAGGCCAGGGCATTTTTCCGGCGCTAAACGGCACTGAATTGCTGAATGCGCTGGCTTTGAATTACAAACCCACAACTGTACTTGCTTTTAACGATGCGCGCGACACCTTGTTCTCGCGCATTTATGGCCACAACGACAGCCTGACCTGTGTGTATACCGGAATGAAAATTTACCTCAATCCTGCACTGGATCCAACCGTCGCTGCATTTGGCGACGGTGGCACCAATGGCATTAATACAGAACACACTTATCCGCAATCCAAAGGTGCAGAATTCGGGAATCCCCGTGCAGACATGCACCACCTCTACCCTACCCGGGTGGAACCCAATGGAACCAGAGGGGATGCACCTTTCTCAGAAATTGCTGATAATCAAACAGAAGAATGGTTCTACCTCAACCAGAAACAGAGCAATATTCCCACCAGTAACATTGAGCGCTACAGCGAGTACAAAGACTATGTATTTGAACCCCGAGAAGACCACAAAGGTAATGTTGCCCGGGCTATGTTTTATTTTTACACCATGTACAAAGCAGAAGCGGATCTGGCAGATAACAGCTACTTTGAATCGCAACGCCTGACTTTGTGCAACTGGCACCTGCTCGATCCCGCCGATTTGACCGAAGCGAACCGAACCTGGACTATTGCAGGCTATCAGGATGGCAAACCGAACCCCTTCGTGCTTGATTGCACCCTGGCGCGCCGCGCTTATTGCCCCGGACTTCCGGCAGCATGTCTGTCTCCGACTTCAAGTACCGATTTGGAAAAAATTGAGTGGTTTACACTGGAAAACAATGCACCCAATCCTTTTGTGGACGCCACCAATATCCGGTTTCATACCTCGCGGGAATGCCACGTAAAAATAGAGGTGTCCGACATGACTGGCAGGCAGGTTGCCACGCTACGCAATGAACGCCATTCGCCGGGTTATTACGTGATTCCTTTTGTTAATGAGTCAGGCACCGCACAAATGCTGCTTTGCCGGATTACCGTTACGGAAGGTGGGGAAAGCTGGACAGGAATCAGAAGATTGATTGCACACTAATTAGTGTCTGTCTTTATAGTCCGATAACTGCGTTATATTTTGCCCCAAAACTGGTCATTTACGCGAGTAAACTCCCATTTTTGGGGCAAAACACGCCTTGTTCTCGAACTCTAAAGAACAGACACCCGACTCTAAAGAGCAGACACGGACTAAATGGACGGACACTAATTACCATTTTTGGCCGGGATATGCGCGCTGCATAAACTGCATTTCAGCCAGGATAAAGCCCAGGTATTCACTGTGGGTGCCAGTTTTTCCGCCCCGCTGCATCCAGTCGCCGGAAGGTTTTTGCAAGGTAGCTTCGTGGAGCACGGCGTTCACTTTTTCAGCATAAGCCTGTTGAACAAGTTCCAGATTGGCACCTATCCCGGCTTCAGCTACCATCAGATCCACTTCGTCCGGGGTGGTAGATTCGCCGGAAAACATCCAGCGTTCATCCAAAGCCGCTTGCATTTTCTGGTGGCTCACCTCAGTGCCGTCGCCTAACCGGATCATCCACTCGGAGCTATAGCGCAGGTGGTACGCGACTTCTTTGATGGACTTTTTAGCAATGGCTGCCAAATGTTCGTCTTTGCTCTCCGACAATTGCTGAAGCAACGGATAGTGAAAAGCGTCAAATAAAAACTGGCGAACGATGGTGAACGCCCAGTCGTGGTTCGGTTGCTCCACCAACAGTACATTCCGGAAATCCCAGGCATCCCGCAAAAAAGCAAGGTCGTCTTCGCTGCGGCCTTTTCCCTCCAGGTTACCGGCGTGTTCCAGCAAACTGCGCGCCTGGCCGATGAGGTCAAGTGCAATATTGGTAATGGCAATGTCCTGTTCCAATACGGGGCCATGCCCACACCACTCCCCAAGGCGTTGACCGAGAATCAGGGCATTGTCACCCAACCGCAGAAGGTACTCGAAATGTGCTTGTTGAAGGGTCATCTGACTATTTAGTGATTTTCTGTTTAGTCGGACTATATAGTGTCTGTCCATTTAGTCCCGTGTCTGTTCTTTAGAGTTCGAGAACAAGGCGTGTTTTGCCTCAAAAATGGGAGTTTACTCGCGTAAATGACCGATTTTGGGGCGAAACACAACGCAGTTATCGGACTCTTTAAAGCCAGGTGTCTGCTCTTTAGAGTTCGAGAACAAGGCGTGTTTCACCCCAAAAATGGGAGTTTACTCGCGTAAATGACCGATTTTGGGGCGAAACACAACGCAGTTATCGGACTCTTTAAAGCCAGGTGTATGCTCTTTGGAGTTCGAGAGCAAGGCGTGTGTCTCCCCAATAACGCGAGTTTGCTCGCGTAAATGAGCGAATTTAGGGCGAAATCACAACGCATTTATAGGACTCTTTAAAGCCCGGTGTCTGCTCTTTAGAGTTCGAGAACAAGGCGTGTTTCACCCCAAAAACGCGAGTTTACTCGCGTAAATGACCGATTTTAGGGCGAAAACACAACGCAGTTATCGGACTCTAAAGACAGACATTACTTATCGTCGCCGAAAAAAGCAAGAATTTTATCTGCCAGTTCCAAACCAATATTCGCCTGTGCTTCCAACGTCGCAGCGCCGATATGCGGCGATACAGAGATTTTCGGGTGGTTAATCAATTCGGCCCGCGGAGTAGGTTCTCCGACAAAAACATCGAGGCCGGCTCCTGCCAGTTTACCGCTATCGAGTGCATCGAGGAGGGCATCTTCATCCACTGCCCCCCCTCTGGAGGTATTGATGATGAAGGCACCGGTTTTCATCATGGCAATTTCTTCCTTGCCAATGAGAGACTTTCCTCCGCCAAAAGGCACATGCAGGGTCAAAAAATCGCTTTGCTGCAAAACCGTTTTCCAGTCGGAAGTTTGCAAACTGACCGAAAGCCGGACGTCCTGGCTGTTGTACAAATTGATGTCAATATCGGCTTCGTTGACCACCAAATCTACGGGCAGCACATTCATGCTCATGCCCAGACCGATGCGGGCCACTTCCTGTCCGATGCGACCGAAACCAATAATGCCCAAGGTTTTCCCACGCACCTGGATGCCTTCCGAACTTTGATTTTTCAACTTTTTGAAATCAGTAGCACCCCTGAGCGGCATTTCCCGGTTGGATACCTGCAACATGCGCGCCAGCGAGAAGATGTGCGCGAACACAAGTTCCGCCACCGCCTGTGAAGAGGCCGCTGGCGTGTTCATCACCGCAATGCCTTTGCTTTCCGCGTATTCTACATCAATATTATCCATCCCCACACCCCCTCTGGCAATGATCTTCAAATTGGGGCAAACATCAATCAGGTCTTTGCGAACCTGGGTGGCGCTCCGTACGATGATGACATCGTATTGGGGCAAAACATGGGCAAGCTCTTCCTGAGGTACTTGTTCGGTTATCACTTCATAACCAGCCTCCCCAAGGAGGGTTAGGCCATCCTGATCAATGCCATCGTTAGCAAGTATCTTTATCATTATTTGCAGCTATTTTTATAAACCCGAAATGAAAGTGCAAAGAAAAAAAAATTTAGGCAGGAAAGTTGCACTCGCCTGCCTAAATAAGCGTGAGATGAATCGAAATTCGATTTTACTCCAAAATTTGCTGTCGCTCTATTCCGAAAATTTTTCAACGAAAGTTGGGAAAGTAGCGCCGGTATAGTGGGAAAACTTCTTATCGCTGGTTTTGTTAAACTTGTAGCGATTGATGAAACTGGAAAGGAAGGCGCTCATTTCTGCCGTATTGATGTTCCGGGAATCAGCGCGCAGCAGGTAACCGATATGGTCTATTTTGCCATCAGGCGAAAAGAAAACGTGCAGCCGAAGCTTAACGCCTTTCAAATCGAACTTGATTTTTTGTGCATATAGTTCCATTTCTTCCACCATCTCCAGCCATTGTCCAAAAGCCGCTTCCATGTCGTTGTCGCATACTTCAAGCAGGGATTGTGCATAATCCTGGGTAAGTTGCTCGTATTCTTTTTCATTATTGCCCATCAGAAAAACTTTGGGCATGGCCTCTTGTGCCGCAGCCTGAAGTCCAAACAGGATGACCATCACAAATGCTGAAACAACTGTTCTCATAATTGAAAAATTTACTTATAAAGATGACTAATGTAAAAACAGCACAAATTTACACAAAAAAGGCTACCCAAATCACCTGGATTAGGCAGTGGTCGTAAAAAACAGGCAAACGGCATCAGAAGCGGCTTTTCTTGTTCCTAAGTGCGGCATAGTAACGTAGGGCAGCCGTACAAATTGTAGTTTTTTGCGCGCGTTAGCTAAACTTAACTTACATTTATACTCAAATGGCAACCCTTTGATCTCATTTTTTGACTTTATATCGAAGAATCCGTTACTGTTGTCCAATAGCACAGTCGAAAACAGCGTATTATCCACTAACTTTGGATCGCTATGACTATCATTGATATCTTTTTCGGCATTGTGGCGATCTACGGTTTCTATAAAGGATTCTCTCAGGGAATCATACGAACCGTTTTCACCATCATATCTGTCTTGATCGGCATTATTGCCGCAGTCAAGTTTGGGCCAGACATGGCCAATATGCTGGAATCACTTTTCAGTTCTGACTATGCCGTGGTGTTCCTGGCTGGTACGTTGCTTACCTTCGTACTGACGATGATCCTGATCCGGCTGTTAGCCAGCAGCCTTGAAAAGATTCTCGAATCTGCCAACATCAACATCCTAAACCAGGCTTTGGGGGGCTTCGTTGTGGCCAGCTTGTTCATTGCCATGTACAGCGTCCTGATTCTGTTTGCCGATCGCTCCCGCCTGATCTCAGAAGAGACGAAGCAGAATTCATTGACTTATGAGCTGCTCATCCCGTTTCCCGGAAAAATCCTCAATGTAGGCAGGCGTTTGCAACCTACTTTTGAAGAATTTTGGGATCATTCCCTTGATTTTATTGACCGTATGGACAAAGGTGCAAGCGTTGAGCAACAGGAAACTGACAAGGTCTACGACATTGAAGATGAGAACAATACGGATTATACGCCTCCACAGCGACGCCCGGTTCGAAATACAGATGAATGAAATCAGCAGCGCCGCTATTCCTTGTTCTTTTTTGTTGCGCCGCAGCGGTTAACCTGTGGTCTGAAATAACTCAATGGCAATGGGGCATTTATATGTCCAAGCCTTTGCTGATGACCTTGCTGGGTGGGTATTTTTTTGCAACAACTCAACTAAAAAACGGTTTTAGCCGCCGGATACTGGCAGGTTTGACGTTTTCATTAGCTGGCGACACCTTGCTCATGTTCAACGCACCGGGCAGGGAATATTTTTTTCTCCTTGGGCTTGCCGCGTTTTTGTGCGCGCATCTGTTCTATATCCTGGCGTTCTTAGGTTATGAAAAAAACATGCGCGGCGCATTTCATCAGCGCCCCTTGCTTGCGCTGCCCTTTCTGATTTTTTTGTCTGGTTTTCTTACTTGGCTCTGGCCGGGTATTCCGGCAGGATTAAAGATTCCTGTTGCCGGGTACAGCACGGTCATCATCACCATGAGCATGGCCTGCTTTCAGTTGCGCACCAAAATAGACGGCAGGCTGTTTTCAGGGCTGTTCATTGGTGTTTTATTGTTCGTTATTTCTGACAGCCTGATTGCGATCAGCAAATTCTATCCCGGAGACCAGGCGGTTCCGGAATTCATCCGACCACTCATCATGATCACCTACATTACAGCCCAATACCTCATTGCATCTCGTGCCGTTGAAATGAACAAGCCGTAATTAGATGCCTACCTTATTCCGCTGCCGCCACACAGAAATAATCATCCGAAATGGAAAAGCGCTGGCGCTGATAACGGCGGCTACGCCAAATAGCAGCACCTCATTTCTTATGTAATTCAGCATCCCCTTTTGTTCTTCCACCGGAAGGCCGCTCACCATCGCCCCCAGCCGATCATAGTCGAGGTATTCATTGAACACGTACACGCTTTCAACGAGGTAAAAAACATAGGGAACCGTGACAAATACAATGGCTACTTTGAGCATTTGCTGCCGGGCAAGAAAGGTGTAAGGCAACAGGAAAATATAGCGGATCAGGGTAATTGAACTAACAATAAAGATGCCATTCATCCAGTAAAACGGGAACCCGGTCAGTTTGGTGTAAATCGGATAAAGGATGAGCATGGTCGTTAAGGCTGTAAACAGCCACCACACCAATTCAAGGCGCAGGTAAAGTACAGATTTGGAAGACATGAACGATTTGTGTTACAAATGAAAACTTAAACCACGGGCGTCACTCTTTGTTCCAACAACCGTTGGTGATGCCCGATGTGATATATTGTAAAAAACAGCATTTCCCGGAGGGTAAGTTTACCCAGCAGGGGGTGTGGCAGAAGGCAGTGATCCAGGTCAGCGTCCTGCCAACGGTTCACAATTTTCATCAGCCGTTGTGCTTCCCGATTGTAAACGCCGAGCAAGGGTTGTTTCCGGGCTAAGGGAATCGCCGGTGGCACAAACGGGCCAGATGCTACACCGCCAGCGTTCAGCTTTTGCAGGTATTTCTCAACCAACCCCGCGTAGGTTCTTGAAGCGCGATTGGGTTTGCCGAATAGAACTCGGAGCAGCCAACCGGGCAGGCGAAGCGCCAGGTTAACCGGTTTTACGGAGCGGATCAGGTGGTCTAATTGCTGCCCGGCAGACCATTTGCCTTCAGGCATCGTTTCAAAAGTGGCGTCGGGCCATTGCCGGATTAAGTCGGCAAACGCGTCAAATTGTTGCCCGATCGCTGTGATCAACTGTTCTTTATCCTGCACTTCCATGTCGCAATTATTTTAGATGTTCTACGTAAGCGGCAAGGTCTTTATCCCCGCGCCCCGACAGGTTGACGACCACTACATCGCTTTCCTGAAACCGGAGGGTCTCCAATGCAGCCAGTGCGTGAGCCGTTTCCAAAGCGGGAATGATGCCCTCAATACGCGCCAGCAAAAAGGCTGCCGAAAGCGCTTCCTCGTCTGTAATGCTTACTGCTTCCGCCCTGCCTGTGGCGATGAGGTGGGCATGCAACGGCCCGATACCGGGGTAATCCAATCCGGCGGAGATGGAATAAGGCTCAACAATCTGGCCGTCTTCGGTTTGCATGAGCAAGGTGCGGCTGCCGTGAATGATTCCCTTGGTGCCCAATACGCTGGTGGCTGCCGAATGGCCACTGTATACTCCTTTCCCGGCAGCTTCCACCGCAATGAGGCGCACGTCGGGCTCATTGAGGTAATGGTAAAATGCGCCTGCTGCATTGCTGCCACCGCCTACACAGGCGACAATAGCAGCTGGATTTTCGCTGCCGGTTTGCTCCAGCAATTGTTTTTTCATCTCTTCGCTGATGACCGACTGAAACCGCGCCACTAAGTCGGGATACGGATGGGGGCCTACCACCGATCCGATGATGTAGTAGGTATTGACCGGATTGTTGATCCAATCGCGGATGGCTTCATTGGTCGCGTCTTTCAGTGTTTGGCTGCCGCTGAGTGCCGGTCTGACTTCTGCGCCAAGCATGCGCATCCGGGAAACGTTGGGTGCCTGGCGCTCCATATCTACCCGTCCCATGTACACGATGCACTCCAACCCCATCAAAGCGCAAACGGTCGCCGTTGCAACGCCGTGTTGCCCTGCACCGGTTTCCGCGATGATGCGTTTCTTATTAAGCCGCTTGGCCAACAGAATTTGCCCGATGGTATTGTTGATCTTGTGTGCTCCGGTGTGAACCAGATCTTCCCGTTTGAGAAATACCCGGGTCTGGTAGCGTTCAGACAAGCGTTTGGCTAAATAAAGGGGAGAGGGTCGCCCCACATAATCCTTTAAAAGGCTGTGAAATTCCTGTTGAAATTCATCACTATGCATGATGTTCAGATAATTTTCGCGCAACTCTTCCACATTGGGGTGGAGCATTTCCGGGATGTAGGCGCCCCCAAATTCGCCATAATACCCTCTTTCGTCTATTGCAACCATAAGAAGCGATGAGTTTGGACAAAATTACACCGGATGCCCGACAATAAAGTCAGGAGCAGGTCAAATTCTGATGTTTCTCGAACTGCGCGTACCTGTCTTAGAACAGCAGAAAACCCGCCAACAAGGTCAGAGACAACGCCGTTGTAAAAAGTATAAGATAAGCAAAGTTCAAAAACATGAATTTCAAAAATGTACGGAATATGCTTTGTTTATAAACCCGGCGCATGGCCCAAAAAAGATAGATCAGAATCACCGGAAATATCAGAATTTCAGTCAGCGTGGTTTCGCGATCTTCCAGGTTGGATTGTGCCTCCCCCCAATTGTAGATCAGCAAGGCAACAGACATCGCCAAAAAGGCAAACGCATGATAGTGGTAGGAAAAAACGAGGTGCTCCACGAAATAACGCTTGCGGCGAATATACAATAACTTCAAAATCAGGGCTAAAGCAGGCATCATAAGTAAAACCATCCAGATCATTTTTCCCATAATGAATGCCGGAAAGCTTTCGCCCGACTTGTTGAATTTTATCAACTGCGCCAACTGGAGTTTTGCCCACCCATCCGTAATGCCTGCTTCTTCGATCAGCTCTTCTGCTTTTTTGCCGCTGAACATATCCTTCAGCGCAAACGACACGTCAAGCACATCAAATTTGCCTGCTTTATTGAGTACAAAATAACCTAAACCAATGCTGTCCGCTTCCGGTTGGAACCCCAACAGCAAAGAATCCATCGCGCGGCTCACTGCTTCATTGCCGGGGTGTTGCAGCAGTATTGTATCTTTTTCCTTGTTCAATCTTTCTTCAAAGTAGTATTCATGCGCCTGCTTGCGGTTGCTTTCTACCATTCCGGCAGTTCCTTCAAACAGGGAAGTAAGCACGGTGCTGATGACGGCAAAATGAATTACCGCCGTGATAAAAAACAGGCGCAGCGGGCGCACATAGCGCTCGTGTTTGCCTTCAAAATAGGCTTCTGTGAGTTTACCCGGATTGAACAAGCCCCCTATTGTTCTAAAAAACCTGGAATCAATGTTAAAAACGGTATCCATCAATTCTTTCACCCATACCCATAATGTAATCCTGCCATCCGAGTCTTTTTGCCCACAATGGGGACAATGCCTGGCAAAAGCCGGCAACGGACGATAACAATTCAGGCAAGAGTGGCGGGGATTTTCAGCAGGTGCACTCATGTAGTAAAGTTGAATTAGAAAATTCCTATAACGGGTTGAAGTATAGGACGCCAAACTTTAGTAAACCATGTTTTGCGTCGAATCGGCTATATTTGCCGGCAAACACCATAAAAGTAAAAAATATGATTCAACGGATTCAAACTCTTTTTTTGCTCTTTGCTTCTGGTGCAGCTTTCGGCGCGCTTGCTGTCCCTTTTGCTTCCGGAACAGGGGGTGGGCTGTTTTCAGACGGCGTTTATATGGCCAACGACCACCTGGGTCTGATCATTTGCTTTGCGGTGGCGGGCGCATTGACCTTAGCGGCTATTTTTCTTTATAAAAACAGAAAGGTTCAAAGTAGGTTGGCAGCATTTTCAGCCCTTGCAACCCTTGCAGCTGTGGGATTTGGTGGTTGGCTGTTTTGGAAAACCGGAGCGCTTGCAACGGCGTGGAATCCCTGGGTTGCGCTACCGGCTGCGATAGTCATTCTGGCTTTGCTTGCCCGTTTCTACATCCGGAAGGACGAAACGTTGGTTCGGTCTATGGATCGGTTGCGGTAATCCTGACAGAATTGCCTGAAATGACATGAGTCACCCCAAAAAATTGGAGTGACTCATGCTATTTCAGGTATTGAAACTTTATTCAAAAAGCGGACGAATCGGCAGGCGATTAGCCTTTGTCCTCATCCGGGCGCTTTTTAGCAGAGTAGTTCACTTTGAGCTGGCCGTATTTGCGCAATTGCGTTTTTACGTCCTGCACAATACCCATCGTTACCTGACCGTCCACACGCAGGGAAGACGTAATCTGTCCGTGACGCGATTCCGGCACTTTCGTTTTGTGCCTTTCCAAAAAGAGCGGGATTTCATTCACTTCAGCAAACTTATCCCCCAACTGAATGCGTGGTTTTGTGCCATATACATCTTTGAAGCGGTCGTTTGGACGACCGACGTAGATGTAGTTGACCAAAGATTTTTCTTCCAGTTTGTTTAACTCCGTTGCATAAGGCGTTTTCACCGTGACCTTCAATTCCGAGTCCCTCATCTGGGTGACTACCATGAAGAAGAACAACAGGATGAAAATGATATCGGGAAGAGAGGCCGTGGATATTCCAGCCGCCCCTACGTTCGCCCTCTTCTTTTGAAACTTTTTTACCATAGCCTTTAATCATTTAAATTCCTGAAAACCAGTACTTTCAGAACGCCAGAAAGCGAAACAAAAGCATCCGTCAACAGGGTTCGTGAACCGGACAATATCTACTTTTCATCACCAAAGGAAGTCGGCTCAGCCTCGGAAAGCACGAAAGGAATTTCGTCTTTGATGGTTTTCCGGATTGACGTAGGCAGATCTTCGCTGTAAGGCTTACCAAATTTGCGCTGGCACATGTCGTTCCAGAGTTCGTTGTAAGCAGCCTTGAGTTCGTTATACACCGCGAGGTAAGTCTCGTAATTGGTGCCCCGGTCGTTTTTCAACGAAATGATGGCGTTTTTCGGAGACTCCGCATAATCTTCCCGTCCACCCGGATTTGAGATAAACTCTTTGGCATTGTCGCGCAACGACCTGATTTCCATCGGTTCCCCGCGCACCAGCAACTGGTTTTGAGCGTTCACGAGCACCAGGTAAACGTTGCGGCCTTTCAGCTTGAGCTCCTCTGGCGGCTCCTCCGACCATGGCGGTAGTTTTACTGTAATCCCCTTGTCTTCTACTATGGTCGTTGTAACCAGAAAGAAGATAAGCAGCAGGAAGGCAATGTCAGCCATGGAGCTGGCATTGATTTCGTTCTTCATCAAGCTGCGAGACTTAGATCCTTTTGCCATAATCCGAAGTTATTTAAAGATGTTTCTGATTTCAGAAGCAGCAAGCGCCAGCAGCGAAAGCCCCATCATGATGTACATGGTTGTCAAGCCGCCGCCGATCAGTTTTTGCGTATTATCCGACACGCCCATTTTTATAGCTGCATCTCCTACCATCCCTGTTTTGTCAGGCGTGGAAGTCGAATATGCAATAATAAAAACAAGGATCAGGGCAACAACGCCAATGATGCTTTTCAGCGACTTTTTGAAATCCGTTGCAGTTTGGTATAGTCCAAAACCGACAAGCATCAATGCTGCAATAATTACGAGCGCGGTTGCGCCAAGTATCCCTGCGTCGAAGATGCCGGTTTTGAATTTTTCATCGTCAGGAAGGGCATTCAAAGACTCCTGCCCGCCAAGCCAGCTTACCAGAAAAAGTACAGATAACAATGCACCCAATCCAAAAGCCAGAACTTGCCCATTACTTGAAAGAAATTTATACATAGCAGTTCAGGTTCTTATTTCTTAAAAATATTGTTTGCAGCCAAAATGTCCATGATCCCGATGGAAGCGTCTTCCATACTGCCGGTAATGCTGTCAATTTTGCTGATGATGTAGTTGTAGAACAACTGTAGAATGATGGCCGAAATAAGACCGAATACCGTTGTCAAAAGGGCTACCTTGATACCCCCGGCAACAACCGTAGGAGAAATATCGCCTACCGCTTCAATCTTGTCAAAGGCCTGGATCATACCGATTACCGTTCCCAAGAACCCGAGCATCGGTGCCAAAGCAATGAACAAAGAAATCCAAACCAGCCCTTTTTCCAACAGGCCCATTTGAACGCTGCCGTAAGAAACGATGGCTTTTTCAACTGCTTCCGGGCCGTCCTTTGCATTTTTCAGCCCTTCATACAAGGTACTTGCAGCAGGTCCCTGAGTAGATTTGCAAACTTCCATTGCGCTATCTAAGTTGCCTGTTTTCAACTCATCGTTGATGCGTTCCAATAGTTTGTCCGTATTGGCAGAGGCAATGTTAAGCGTAATGATGCGCTCAATACAAAAAGCCAGACCAAGGATCAAACAGAGCAAAACGGGTGCCATCCAGACGGGGTCTCCATCTATGAAGTACTTTTTAATCAACTGATAGCCTCCCGGGCCGTCAGCGGCGGTATCAGCAGCAGCGTCCTGAGCATAAACAGCAATGCCGTTGTACACAGAAATCACGAGTACAAGCAAAAGAGTCACTAACTTTCGCATAGTCAATAAGGTTTTACGATTGTTCTTAATGAAGAGTGAAAAAAATTGATTTTCCATTTAAAAATCCGGCGGAGAGAATGGGATTCGAACCCATGATACCCTTTTGGGGTATACACACTTTCCAGGCGTGCCTCTTCAACCGCTCGAGCATCTCTCCGGATCTTGGGATAGGTATTGTTAGTTCCCTACCCGGCAAAAATAGACATTAAGAATTGCTTAACAACTTCAAGCGCTGCAAAAATGGAAAAAAAGATGTAACAATTCAAAATTTTTTAAAAATCAGACTTTTTTTTGGCGTCGCCGCAAGGGAACAAGGAATCATTTTGAAAAAACCAGCTTTTCTTGTTCAAAGATTCTCAGGGCATTACGCGTGGTGTATTCCGCTATGACCTCCATATTCTCCTGTTTCACTTCTGATAATCTTTCTGCAACGACGCGGACATAAGCGCTCTCGTTTCGCTTGCCACGGTAAGGAACCGGGCTCAGGTAAGGAGAATCTGTCTCCAAAACTAAGTGTTCAAGCCCGATGTGCTTCAGCGTTTCGTCCAATCCAGACTTCTTATACGTCAAAACGCCGCCGATTCCCAGCAGGAATCCCAGCGAGATGACGGTCTCTGCTTGCTCCACCGATCCACCAAAGCAATGAAAAATGCCCCGAAGCCGACTGTCCCGGATGGGTTTCAACAATTCCACCACTTCATCGAACGAATCCCTCAAGTGGATCACAATGGGCAAATCGAATTCCAAAGCCCATTCCACCTGAGTCGTAAAAACCTTTTGCTGTGCCTCAAAGAACGTTTTGTCCCAGTACAAGTCAATGCCTATTTCACCGACTGCGCAAAAGGGACGCTGCTCCAACCAATGCCGAACGACGCTTAGCTCCGCTTCGTAATCTTCTTTAACCGAACAAGGGTGCATGCCCATCATGGGAAAGCACCGTTCCGGATACGCCGCTTCAACAGCCAGCATCGCTTCCACGGTCCGGCTATCAATATTGGGCAAGTAGACGCGCCCAACCCCGGCGTCAGATGCCCGCTGCATCATGGCGTCCCGGTCCTCGTCAAATTGTTCTAAGTAAAGATGCGCGTGCGTATCAACCAACATCATGTGTGTACAACTATTTGCACAAAGGTATAGATTATAATTGGAATGGTTTTGGCGGGCGAAGGAGGGGGAAATTTGAAGATTTGAAGATTTGAAGATTTGAAGATGGGAGGGATGGTGATCAGATGAGTGATGTGGGTGGTGCAGCGCACCCTAAATATTTGTACCTCCGAAACGACACGCTCCTTAGGTGCCGCGCACCGAAACAATTGATCTTGAGCGTATGTTGGGGATTTCTCCGACATGCGCTCAAGATCAAAATCAGTTTTTGATTAATCGCTCCGTCTGCCGGACATAGCCGTTCTCCCACAAGGTCAGGAAATACAAACCCGAAGGCAAGTCCCGGAGTTGGACTGTTTCTGGAGGTTCATTCCCGACAGAAAAAACCTGTTGCACCAACCGCCCGGTTGCATCGTGGAGCGCCAACTGGGCATATCGGCCCGGAACGCGCAGCCATTCGACCCGAACAGCCTCCGTTGCAGGATTGGGCGAAACCCGAAAAACGACTTCACGTGTCGCCCTGACAAAGCCGTCAGTGGCTTCTTCATTAGCCACTACGATCTGCTCTCCGCATCCTGGCATCAAGCAGCCGGTGGAATCGGTTAAGACGAGCCAAGCATCCCGGTTTGGAAAACCTCCCGGCAAAGTATCAAATGAAATTCCTACTGCGGCTAACCGTCCGTCCGGAAGTTCAGCCAAATCCCGAAATTCACTATCAACAACTAAAAAATTAGCAGGCTTGAAATACCGCTCCCAAAGTAGTACTCCTTGTGAATTCAGGCGAAATATGGTAGCTGCATAAACAGTGTTCCCTGCCTCTCCTTGCCAATCATGGACAACAGCAGCGCCACAGCCAATGATATCGCCGTTGGCTGCCAATTGAATGTTGTTAATATACTTGGGTAGTCCATAAGTAAAGACATACCGCCACTCGAAATTGCCTGCCACATCATAACATTCTACTAAGTAGTCACCATCTCCCTGGGTAAATAACGGGTCATATCTGCGAGTAGAAAAATACAACTTTTGCCCATTGAATGAGGCAATGACTCGGTTAACGCCTTCAAAACCTTCTGGTGGAAATACATGTTGCCACAAAATTTCTCCTTCAGAATTTCTACGCCCCAGAATTGCTTGTCCCGCACCGTTATCATTGTATAGATTCGTATAAGCGTAGCTGTTATCGGGCAAGGGCGCAATACTCCCGGCCCCTTCTGATGGAAAACCGTTTTCGTGTACGATTTCTCTTAGAATCTGGCCGTCAAAACTAATATTCTTTGCAACGATTCGGTATAGACCGTTTATTTTAACCTGGTGCCAGGAAAGGATACCTTCTGAAGTTTTTTGCCACATCAATGCGTAGTCCGATTCATAATTATTAAAATGGTATTCAGCCAACGTAGTTCCGACCGTATCAAATTTTGCAATAAAGGATCTGTAAACGGGTTCATTCGTCTCATCTACCAGCAGTACATCATTTGTATTCTCATCTGGAGATTTTATTATTTTAGATCCAATTGGAGACCATGTACTCTGAGGTGTACCATCTCGCTCATATGACCATTTGATTACCCCATTGTTGTCCGTTTTAATCACCCTTACACATTTGTCCAACGTGCTATGGCAGAATGATCCTATTGTAATCAGAATGCCATCGGCCACGCCAACAACAGAAGATCCGCTATCAGCGCCATCCCAATATCTCCAATCATAGTTTTTAGAAAAAGATTGAGCTGATAAATGGGAACTGCTGGCAAATAATACACATATTAAGTAACCTGTCAGATTTTTCAAGTTATTCATAGTTGAAAATAGCAGGGTGCCTAAAAAAACTAAACACCCTGCTATTTGTGAGTTAATGTTGCACAATAACTTTGGTCGTCCTCATCTCACCGGACTCAGACCACCGAAGAAGGTATATACCAGTGGGCCACTCATCTAGCGGAACCAGCAATGTACCTTCCGGCATTACGATTAACTCACGTAATTTTCTACCATGAATGTCGAAAACTACCAAACTAATTGGGAGATCATTTTTCGATGCTCTGATCCATAATTTATCTTGTGCAGGCACAGGATATGTAGATATAGAAAAAGAAAGGGATTGATCGCCTGCTATTTTCGTAGGATAATTTGAGATACTTATTTCTTCATTAAGTTCAGATTGTAGATTGTTTCCTTCATCAGGCAACTCTGGCAAAAAAATCATCCCATTAGTGCTGTACAATAAAGCCTGAGCGCGCCCTGCTAAAGGAGAATGGCTTTTAGCCATAGCAATCAATTCTCCTATCACACCTGAACTTAACGTCGCTGTGTCGGAAGCTGCTAATTGGATGGCGGCATCCGCGACAAGTTCGAAATGCTCATCTTCCAGGGTAGAACCAGGTAGTTGGTTTAGCGCAGAAGTTGCTCCGGTTAAGTTTCCGGCACGCAACTTGACAAAAACCAACGCCCGAAGCGCTGCCAAAGAACCATCGGATGTCAACAGCGCTTCGGCCGTTGTGAAATCACCTGCTAATATTTTTTGGGAACTCAGGTGAAACAAAGCCTCCTGCTTTCGCAAAACAGCCCCGTGAATTTCGTCTTCTAATTGCCTTCGGGCGATTCCCTTGTTAAAACGCGCGGGACTGCTCCGGGTAGTTCACAACAAACATATTTTCGCACGCTGCTTAAGTGCAGGGAGCGGTGCATAATACCCATTTGGCTGGGGTTTAGATAATTAAGCTGTGAAGAAAACCCTCCAAACAAAATGTTTTCAGGGCAAGATAAATTAGAGTGGAAAAGGTTTAAAGAGTGCCCCAATTCATGCAAAAGTATCTTGGCTACTTGCAACTTGTTGTCTAAAGTAAAATTGTTTGTAATGACATTGGCAAAGCGGTATTCCAGAAATTCATTCGTCATGGTTACCCTCGACAAAAGCCCCAAATTAGTAGTAGAGGGGATTCAGAACAATCCGTAGTTGAAGCCGCTGCATTATAATTGGTCGTTGTCTGGTCAATCAAAAGATCGTAATAAGCATTTCCTTCATTGGCAAAAAACACGTTGATTCCTTCCCGAACGCCGTGTTGTTGAAGTAATGTGAGGGCAGAAGTATTATAAGTATTGTTCCATGAACCTGGGCAATACGATAAAACATCCGTTGCATTCTGGATATTCCAATGGTAACTGCTCGGTATGAAATATTTTTTCACATCGTACCTTATCCGGGCATCAACGAGATAATTATTGCCATTATCTGCCGAGTTATAGCAATTACTATTATTTGGATTAACTAAATGAGAGATATGGCGATTCATTTCTTCTATAATGAGGTCAATAAATAGCATGTGATTCGCGTTTGTTTCCTCAAAGTTTCCTTTGGTTCCATCCGGTAAGGTGGTTTCGTTTAACCAAAAAACAAAGTTCACTTTGATGGGTCAGTGGCGTAATGTTGTGGTTAAAAGGGCGATAGGCAGGTGACGCAGTCCAGATAGAACTGTTTGTGCAGGCGAGGGAATTCAAAGAAGATTCACTCCCCGGTGAGGATTCAGTTCAGCCGCATTGCCATGAGGTGTATTACCCAAACAGGGGGGGGCGTAACTAAAAGAGGTAGAAACAGTAATACTTTTAATTTTTTCATGATGTATCTTTTTGATTGTTAAAAATTAAAATTTTCGCTATATCTGAACAGACAGAAAGGCAGGTGTGTCTGTTGAGTGTTTTTTTTATCCCTAAACCACTATAAAGAATATATCAGGCTCCCCATTACCACTGAGGAATCTATACGGGTTAAAGCTACTCTAAATATACTCAAAAAACAAATTAAAAAACAACTGTTCTTCAAGTCAGCAATACATACGACAATGTCATTCGGGCGCTTACCTTTGCCGCGTTTACAAAAAGAATCTGCCAACCATGTCCGCAAAACAAAAATTCTACGTCGTCTGGCAGGGCTACAAACCAGGCATCTACACCTCCTGGCCAGCTTGTCAGGCGCAAATAGACGGGTATCCGGGAGCGCGGCACAAGTCGTTCGAGACCAAAGCAGCAGCCGAGGCAGCGCTGAAGCAGGGGCCTTCCGCACCCGGCAAATCAGGCGGGGTGAAAAAACCCATCAAAACCATGATTTCCCGGTCTGCCATCATCTGGGAAAGCATATCCGTAGATGCCGCCTGTAGCGGCAATCCGGGCGTGATGGAATACCAGGGCGTGACGACGAAAGGCAGTGAGCAGTTGTTTCATCAAAAGTTTGACCTCGGCACCAACAACATCGGCGAGTTTTTGGGCATCGTCCACGGCTTGGCCATGCTGAAAAAAGAAGGGCGCAACATCCCGATCTACACCGACTCAAGGACGGCCATGAAGTGGGTGAGCGACAAAAAAGCCCGCACCAAGCTGGATCATACGCCAAAAACGGCCTATTTGTTTGAATTGATTAACCGCGCTGAAACCTGGTTGAAAAAAAACACCTATTCCAATCCTGTACTCAAATGGGAAACGGAATCCTGGGGCGAGATTCCGGCGGATTTTGGCCGGAAATGATTTTTGTCCTAAGCGTCTTTAGTTGCACAGACTCATGCGAGTCTGGCGGAGTATGGCGCTCCGTGAAACCCCGTATTTACTTTATGAAACTCCGTGTCTCTTTGTTACGCAGAGTTTCGCGGAGGAGCGCGGAGTCTCACGGAGTGATAATCCATCCATGAAACTCCGTGTCACACTATGTTACCTTGCCTTGTAGCTCAAAGATCAGATAAGAAACTAAAAGACTATAAAGACAGAAATCAGTTTGTTAATCAGCTAAGTACATTAGATAACATACTCCAAACACAAGTACCGTTGTCACAATACCCGTTAGGAAAATGGTGTAACAGATGCGAAGGTGCCGGTATTTGGCACCCAAAGATTTGCCTAAAAAAAAGAGATCTCGCATGATGGCGTCGTTCAAAATCTCTTCGTTTTCAACCGTGATGCGCATCCCTTCTTTGTATTCAGGCAGTTCCATTTCATAAAAATTGCCGAAGAAGAACAGGTTGGCACCGCGCTCTTTGATTTTGCTGATGTCCGTAGACCCAATCATGCGGATGGGCCGCGTAGCCAACGTAGCAAAAATGATGGAAAACAGGCAAGTAGCCATAATCAGGATCATGGGGGCGAGCAGAAAAATATTTTCTTTAATGTAGGAAGCGGCCATCGGCATGGTAATGGTCAGGATCAGTGCATTGATACTGAGCATGATGTTTGCCTTGTTGTCGGCTAAGCTGCTCAAATCGAGGTGGTTGCGCAAAGCAGTTTTGAACATCATCTGGGCGCTTTTATTCTCCGAAATCGGCACCATCTCTTTCTTTTTCTTTTCCGGGTTGGCCAATTTTTTCAAGCGGCGTTTGTTCAGGTCAAACTGCGTGCTGTACAAATCCTGCGCTGCTTTAGTATAATAAAGGTGTTGTTTGAAAAATCGGTAATTTAGTTCAAACCATTCTGTGTCCGAATAGTGTTGTCCCAGCATCCGTGCCCACTCTTGGCGCAAGCCATGCAAGATTTCCAGATAGTGGTCGCTGCCGAGGTTGCTCAGATCGGCGTCTTTCATGATTTCTTCTAAGCGATTGTGCGGCGTGCGGTCTACTGCAGTTACCGCTATACAGGCCAAAACATGGTTCACTTTTTCCAATGGACAGCCTTGTGCTTCCAGCAACTCCTGGGCGATGCGAATGCTTACCGCCTCGTGCCCGGTATATTTTTCAGTGAAGCCCGTGTCGTGCAGGAGGGCCGAGATTTCCAGAATTTCCAGTTCTTCATCGGTCAATTTTGAGCTGCGCCCAAGCTCCAGCACGGCCTTGCGCACGGCGAGGGTATGCGGCAGGTTGTGATAAGTATGCCCTTCACTCAATTTTTCGGTCAGTAGCGAAGTAACGCGTTGTTCGATCAGAGAAACAATTGACATTTGTGGACGAATTTTATACCCCGCTGGGGTCGTGTAATCGGTTGTGCCTTAGAGCTTGCTCGGGACTCTCTCAATCGGCTGCGGTTGGCAAATTTTATTTTATACTTCGTTGGATTTTTTCGCCATAGCCGCCGGCTATGTCTGCAAAATCCGCCTCGTCTAAAACAAAATTTCCTCACCCTCGCTCAAATCGAAGATTCGACGTAGTCAATCAGAGAATCCCGAACAAGCTCTTACCTATACTGCAACAATGGCACTTTTGTTACATTTTTCCCCCGGCTTTGGCAAATATAGTTGCGCTCCACAAAAAATGTGTATTTTTCACAGTCGCTTTCACAAAAGGGTCGCTGAAATAATAACTGTCCACTTTTTCCAAGAGGCATTTTGCGCCTACCCTTCGTTGGGGAACCGCCTTTCTTAGCTTTGGCTAAGGTCGGGAACCCCCGCCTCGGTTAGCCACAAAATGCCTTGCCTGGCAAAAGCGACACTTATTAATTCAACGCCCCATAGACGTAAAACTACGATGATATGGCAGCTTCTCAGACAACTTCCGCTACTTTAGTCCAAAACCTGATCATTGGGGCAGGCCCCGCCGGACTGGCTGTTGCCGGGCGCCTGAGGCAATTGGGAATTCCTTTTGAACTCCTCGAAAAAAGCGACCACATCGCCGACGCCTGGCATCAACACTACGACCGGCTTTGCCTGCACACCATCAAGGACTTATCGCACCTGCCCGGCCTTCCTTTTCCGGAAAATTACCCGCAATACGTTCCGCGCAAGCTGTTGCTCGACTATTATGAAGCGTATATCCAACATTACCAGATCCATCCGATACTGGGTCAGGAGGTCGTCCACCTCCGCCGCAAACAGGGAAATTGGTTAGTGCGCACCCCGAAACAGGATTTTCGGGCAGCCAATGTCGTGATCGCAACCGGCACCAACCGCGTCCCCTTCCTCCCGCATTGGCCTGGACAGGAAGCTTTTGGCGGCCAACTCCTGCACAGTAGTGCCTATAAAAACGCGACGCCTTATGTCGGCAAAAAAGTACTGGTGGTGGGCATGGGCAATTCAGGTGCCGAAATTGCACTCGACCTGAGCGAAAACGGTGTTGAAGTACATTTGTCAATCCGTGGCCCGGTCAACATCGTACCGCGTGATTTTTTGGGGAATCCCACTCAAAAAACGGGTTTGCTTGTGGCAAAACTCCCCAATTGGCTGGGGGATCAAATTGGCGTTTTGTTGCGCAGGCTGACGATCGGCAACCTGTCGCGCTATGGCATCACCACCCCTACCCTGCCCCCGTCCAAACAACTGCGGCTGCTCGGTAAAACGCCCGTTATTGACATCGGTACCGTTGCAAAAATAAAATCGGGGGTCATTAAAGTACAACCCGCTATTCAAAATTTCACTGCAGAAGGCGTCGTTTTCGCCGATGGCATGCAACTCCCTTTCGACGCGGTCGTTTTGGGAACCGGATATCAATCTCAGTTGCAAGATTTTATAGAATATACCAACGGCTTGCTGGATGCCAACGGCTTGCCCCGCTGCGTGATCGGGGAAGGCGAGTTTCAGGGGCTTTATTTCGTAGGATTCGACAATTATACGCCGGGGGGCATCCTGGGGGTCATCACCAGAGACTCTGAGGTGGTCGCCAACGCCATAGCGACAACGGGTGCCGATTGGCCTGCCGATGAAGAATTGCCGGAGTGAAGAAAAGCGATTTGGCTGGAATTACAACACAAAGTCTTGCCTTATGGCAATAAGACCATTATTTTTGACTAAATTGGGATTTCCATTAACTGTCTAAAATCAAACATCTAAATACTATGAGATCCATCATCCCTGTATTCCTATTGCTGTTGATTGCTTTATCCGGCTGCGTTTCCAGCCGAAAATTTGAAGATTCTGAACTGGCCCGGCGGAAATTGCAATCCGACTACGACGACGCCCGCAAAAAAGCAGCCAACTACGCAGAAGAAAATACCGTGCTAAAAACAGCCATGGACAAAGCTCAAAAAGACGCAGGCAACCTGCGCAGCGACCTGACTTTGTCCCGCGAACGCTACGACCAATTAGACAAAACCAACAAAGACCTGCTGACGCGTTATGATCGCCTGATGGCGCAAAATGAAATGCTGTTAAACGCCACCACAAGCGAAAAACAAGACCTGCGCGGACAATTGAGCGCCAAAGAAAAAGAACTGAACGACCGCGAACGCCGCACCATGCAATTGGAGCGCGACCTGAGCTCCCGCGAGCAGCGCGTGAGGGAACTGGAAGCGGCCATCAAAGATAAAGAAAACAAAATTGCCGACCTCCGGAACAAAGTCACCCAAGCCTTGCGGAGTTTTTCAAATACCGACCTGACCGTGCGCGAAGAAAAAGGCAAAGTCTACGTGTCGCTGAGCCAGGACTTGCTTTTCCCGTCAGGCAGCAAAACCATCAATACCGCAGGAAGAGACGCGCTGGCCAGTTTGTCGCAGGTGCTGAACACCAATCCGGAAATCAACATCACGGTGGAAGGGCATACCGACAGCGACGGCGACGACGCCCTGAACTGGGATTTGAGCGTGGGTCGCGCCACTTCAGTGGTGAAAGAACTGACCAAAAACAATGTGGATCCCCGGCGCATCATCGCAGCCGGCCGGGGCGAGCACTTTCCGGTGGCAGGCAATGAGAACAGCGCGGGCAAAGCGCAGAACCGCCGCACGGAGATTATTTTGACGCCGAAGCTGGATGTGTTGTATCAGTTGCTGGATTAATACCCAATCCCCACCTTCTTATATATAAAGTGCAGCAACCACGCCGGCCCAATCAATAAAAACTGCACATCCTCCAAAAACGACGGCTTTTTGCCTTCAATTTTGTGGCCAATGAATTGCCCGATCCAGGCAACGACAAAGATACCGAGAGAGACGAGTGCCATTTGGCCGGCATCGCGACCCGTCATTTCAAAAATGGCGTTGTTGCCCCACAACATGGCGCCTCCTACCACAATGAACCCGACGAACATGGGCAGGGACAACCGCAGATAATAGCCCAGCGCAGCCAGCAGGAGCACCGCGGCCCAGTTGAAAAACAAGCTCCGCTCCGTGAAGAAAGGAATGGCATACAGCATGCCAAAAAGGCTGAACATGATGGCCGGCACGCAAACCCAGTGGATGAGTTTGTTGGTGGCATTCTGGTGGCTTTCGCCATACTTGTCTAAAAACCAATGTATTGTCTTTGCCATATCCCGAAATTGTTTAGTTTACTGTTCCCGGCAATAAAGTTAATCAGATTCTAAAATTATTACTCTACTTTTGCATCGCGCATGAACATGCGGGTTCTGATTTTTTCATTTTTAAAGTATAGCCAATAGTGACCAACAAGTACTTTGACCTCATTGATCAGACCTTTTATTTTCCTCAGGAAGGGTTTGATATTGAAGAGGGGTATTTGGTATTCAACGAGATACCGCTCATCCATTTGATTCGGAAATACGGCACACCGCTCAAACTTACGTATTTACCCAAAATCGGTTCGCAGATCAAAAAAGCCCGCAACATGTTTACGCGAGCCATGAACTCGCTGGGCTACAATGGCAAATATTACTATTGCTATTGCACCAAAAGTTGCCATTTCAGTTATGTGCTCGACGAGGCGCTGCAACACGACGTGCAGTTAGAAACCTCTTCGGCATTCGACATAGACCTGATCCAGCGCCTGCACGAGCAGGGCAAACTCACCAAAGAGATCATCATCGTTTGCAATGGTTTTAAACCGGAGAACTACCTCCAGAAAATTGTAGCCCTGATCAACGACGGGTTCGTCAATGTCATTCCGGTTTGCGACAACGTCAAAGAGATAGATTATTACAACGAACACGTGAAAGGGGTATGCAAAATCGGCATCCGCGTCGCCACGGAAGAAGAACCCAATTTTGAGTTTTATACCTCCCGCCTCGGTATCCGCAACGCCGATGTGGTTCGTTTCTACACGGAAAAAATCGCCGACAACCCCAAGTTTCAGCTCAAAATGCTCCACTTTTTTGTGGACACGGGCATCAAGGATACGCTTTATTACTGGGGCGAATTAAAAAAAGCCATCAAGCTTTATTGCGAATTAAAACCGCAGGCCAAAGACCTTTCTTCCATCAACATCGGCGGAGGCATGCCCATTCGCAATTCGCTCGGCTTTGAATTCGATTACAAGTACATGGTGAAGGAAATCGTCAACCTCATCCTCAATGCCTGCGAGGAAGAAGGAGTACGCGAGCCGGATATTTTCACCGAATTTGGCAAATATACCGTCGGTGAAAGCGGCGCCACCATTTTTTCGGTGCTGGCGCAAAAGCAGCAAAACGATGCCGAGATGTGGTACATGATTGACAATTCGCTGATGACCACCCTGCCAGATACCTGGGGCATCAGTGAGCGCTTCATCCTGTTGCCCATCAACAAGTGGAACAACGACTACCGCCGGGTGAACATCGGGGGACTGAGTTGCGACAACTCTGATTATTACAACGCCGAGGTACACGAAGGCCAGGTTTACCTGCCCGCAATCAACGGCAACGAGGAAGAACCCCTCTACATCGGCTTTTTTCATACTGGCGCTTATCAGGATTCCATCAGCGGCTACGGCGGGATCAAACATTGCCTTATCCCTTCGCCCAAGCACATTCTGATTGACAAAGACAGCAAAGGAAACTTAGTAGACCGGCTTTACAACCCGGAGCAAACGGCCGAGGATATGCTGAAGATTTTGGGGTATTGAAGGGTGAGGATTCGATTTTTTGAGGATCCCGCTCCCGCTATACGGGACAGGTTGGGCGGGACAAGTTTTGAGAATTTGAGCCAGGCAACTTACTTAGTGTCTGTCTTTATAGTCCGATACCTGCGTTGTATTTTGCCCCAAAACTGGTCATTTACGCGAATAAACTCCTATTTTTGGGGCAAAACACGCCTTGTTCTCGAACTCTAAAGAGCAGACACGGGACTAAATGGACAGACACTACTTAGGCAGATTGCTCCATAAAATTTTTCAATTTCTCAACATCTTTCACCCCCGGCTCCGTTTCGAAGCGGCTGTTCAAATCCACTCCATATAAAGCCGGTACTTTGAGCTGGCGGATCACGTCCAGGTCATCTTCGCCGATACCGCCACTCAGAAAAAACGGCGTAATGCCCGTGTATTGTTGCAACAGCGACCAGTCGAAAGCAACCCCGGAGCCGCCATGCAGTAAACTTTTGGTATCGAATAAAAAATAGGCGCACCAGCCTTGGAAAGCCTGTGTTTCCCTAAAATCAAATTGATCATCTACGGCAAAAGCCTTGATGATTTTAGCGTGGTGCAACGTGCTGATGTCCCAATACTGCTTCAATTCGCGGCAATATTCAGGGCTTTCGTTGCCGTGCAATTGCACAAAATCCAGTTCGTAATCGTGAACGGCGTTCAGAATCCGCTCAATTTCGGCATTGACAAAAACGCCAACCTTTTTGACTTTTTCAAAAAGGGGTCGGTTTTCATTCACCCAGCTTTCAAATTTCGGGTTATCGGCGTAGCGCGGCGAACGCTCATAAAAAATGAACCCGATAAAATCAACCGGCAACTCAAGCAGTTGCGTGATGTTCTCCGGCTCTTTCATGCCGCATACTTTAATTTTCATGTTTTTTGTTGTTTATCGTAGCTGGTTTTAGCCCCCGAAAATATGGCTAAAAAAATAAATGACCCAAACCATCACATACAGCCCTGTTGGAAAGACGATGCCCCGCATGGAATCGGTGAACCGCTTTTTCTGGTAAACATTGAGGGGCCAAAGGTTGAGGCAGATGGCAACAATAGCGGTGGTTCGCTGCCGGAAATCCATTGAAAAGCCGCCCGGCTTTATCCAGCCCAACGCTTCTATTTGTTCGTAAAGCATCAGCAAAACGGCGTATCCAATAAAAGGAACTAGCAACCCGACGATTACGCCAACCCAAAGGGCATTTCGATTCAGTAATGAGAACATGGTCATTTTATTTTATGCAAAACCCGGATGTTATAGAATGCAGTTTTCTAAAAAGGATACTGTTTCCGTCTCTTTAGGGTCGCTGAATTAATAAGTGTCGCTTTCTCCGGGCAAGGCATTTTGATTCTAATCAAGGCGGGGGTTCCGCAGAGTAGGAGCAAAAGGCCTCCTGGAAAAGTGGACAGTTATTATTTCAGCGACCCTTAGTCAGTGTCTGTGTACGAAGCAGGTGACATCTCAAAAAACCGGTTCCCGAATCGCGAAAATTGAGACGACCCCTGCCGCTTTAGGGCGGCGGGATGTCGCCTCAATTTTCGCTAAGTTGACGACATTCCACTTTAAGTGACACCTTCACTAACCACGCTGAAATTCCAGGTCTTTCATTAAGGAAACAGCGCGGTAGTTCGTCAGGTCATGGTGCGAAGGAACCACGGAAATATACCCATTGTCGAGTGCCCAAATATCAGTATCCTTTCCCTGGTCACCGTTGACAAACTTGCCGGTCAACCAGTAGTAGCGTTGCCCGCGTGGGTCAATAGCCTCTGTATACTCCTCGATCCAGCGGGCATCAGCCTGACGGCAGACCCGGATGCCTTTGATTTCCGCTTCGGGCAAATTGGGAATATTTACGCTCAGAAGGCTACCGTGTTCCATGCCATGCGCCATCACGTAGTCCATAATGCGCCGGACAAAAGGTTTTCCGGCTTCAAAATTGGCAGAAAACGAATAATCGAGCAGCGAAAACCCAATCGAAGGAATACTTTCCAAAGAAGCTTCCATCGCCGCAGACATCGTGCCGGAATAAATAATGTTGATGGACGCATTGGAACCGTGGTTGATCCCGGAAACGCAAAGGTCAATCGTCCGGTCTTTAAAGATGACATTTTTGGCTAACTTGACGCAATCTACCGGCGTGCCGGAACATTCGTAAGCTTCAATGTTGTCAAAAACAGTCGAAGGCCGAAGCCGGATCGGACGGTCAATGGTGATGGCGTGCCCCATGGCAGATTGTGGGGAATCGGGCGCCACAACCACCACGTCGCCTAAGCTACTGGCCACTTCCACTAACGCGCGAATACCCTGCGCGGTGATGCCATCGTCGTTGGTCACTAAAATCAAAGGCTTTTTCATGAACTGCGTATTCTGATGATGAGGGTGCAAAAATAACAGGGTTTGGCTATTTTTACTCCATGAATAAAATGAACATCCGCAAAGCAACCCTCGCCGATATCCCCATCGTTCACGACTTAGTGCGGGAGTTGGCCATTTACGAAGCATCCGAAGCGGCATTTACGGCAACGCTTGAGGATTATACCCGCGACTTTGAGGCCGGGCGATTTGAAGTCCTGGTTGCTGAAACACCGGATGACGGGGTAATCGGCATGGCTTTTTTTTACGAAACCTATTCCACTTGGAAAGGCTCGATGCTGTGGCTGGAAGATTTTGTGGTAAAAGCAGCCCACCGTAGGTCGGGCGCAGGGCAACTGCTCTTCGACGCTTATGTGGCAGAAGCCCGGCAACGCGGCTGCCGGTTGGTCAAATGGCAGGTGTTGGATTGGAACGAACCCGCCCTTAATTTTTACCGCCGACAGCAGGCGATCATCGAGACCAACTGGTGGAATGGAAAAATTTTCCTGACAGAACAGCCAAAAACAAATCTTTAAAAAGATTTATTTGTGAAAACTAAAAATTACTTTCTATTTTTACCGCGCACCGGATGAATCACCGGGTTTCGTTTGCTACTTCACAACAAATTCCGCAACCCCTGCCACGAAATTTAGGTTTTCGGGTCAAGTACCCAAACAAACAAAGTCTGATAGTCCTCTGAACATTCAAACACTTTTATTGCTAATTTCGCAACAGTTTATGTTGTCGGCTTACCTGACGCTGTTCAGACGTTCCGGCAACAGACTTCGGATAAATATAGTGTTTCATAGTGTGAGGAGTGGCCGCCCCTCGGCGGTTGCTCCTTCTTTTTACCCCCCATAATTCAACACCGGCATCAACCACCTTTCCGCTTCCGCCACCGTCATTCCTTTTCTGCGCGCATAATCTTCCACCTGGTCTTTGCTGATTTGGCCCAAGCCAAAATATTTGGAATCCGGGTGCGAAAAATACCAGCCGCTCACACTGGCAGCCGGGTACATCGCGAAGCTTTCGGTGAGGTGAATTTTCGTTTTATCTTCTACGTCTAACAGTTGCCAGATCGTCTGTTTTTCCGTGTGCTCAGGGCAGGCCGGATAGCCGGGCGCCGGACGGATGCCCTGATAGTTTTCTTCGATCAGCGCCTCAGTGCTCAGGGTTTCCGTTGCTAAATAGCCCCAGAATTCCTTGCGCACCCGTTCGTGCAGGCGTTCGGCGAAAGCCTCTGCCAACCGATCCGCAAGCGCCTTCACCATGATGGCGTTGTAGTCATCGTGGTCTTTTTCAAATTTTTCCACCCACTGCTCAATGCCAAAACCCGCCGAAACCGCAAAAGCGCCGATGTAGTCATGGCGTCCCGTATGCGCCGGTGCAATGAAATCGGCTAAGCAATTATTGGGTTGACCCGCCGCTTTTTGTACCTGCTGCCGCAAATGGCGCAACGTAGCAAGTACGGTCTTCCGATCTTCGTCTGCATACACCTCGATGTCGTCGTCGCTCACGCTGTTGGCGGGAAACAGCCCCACCACAGCGCGCGCAAAAAGCCATTTTTCGTCTATGATGCGGCGCAAAAGACTGCGGGCGTCATTGTAAAGTTTTTGTGCTTCGGTGCCCACAATTTCATCCTGCAAAATCGCCGGAAACTTACCCGCCAATTGCCAACTCGAAAAGAAAGGTGTCCAGTCAATGTATTGCGCCAGTTCTTCTAAGGAATAATCGTTGAAAACCATCACACCGGTTTTGACGGGTACGGGGGGCGTATACTCGTTCCAGTTGATGCGAAATTTGTTCGTTCTGGCCTGGTCTATGGTCAGGAATTGTTTGGAAGACTGCCGGTTGGCGCGAGCCTCCCGGACGCGGACATATTCGTTTTTCGTAGCCGCGATATACGCAGCCCGAACCTGGTCATCGCTGCCGATGAGGGCGCTCACCACCGCCACGCTTCGGGAAGCGTCGAGCACATGCACCACCGGGCCTGCGGAATAATGCGGTTCAATTTTCACCGCCGTATGGGTTTTGGAAGTCGTAGCGCCGCCAATCAACAGCGGAATCGAAAATCCCTCGCGCTGCATTTCTTTGGCAACATGGACCATTTCGTCTAACGAAGGCGTAATCAGGCCACTTAGGCCGATGACATCTGCGCCGATTTCTCTAGCCGCTTTCAGAATTTTGTCGGCAGGCACCATCACGCCCAAATCCGTAATGTCGTAGTTGTTACAAGCCAGCACCACCCCCACGATGTTTTTTCCAATGTCGTGCACGTCGCCTTTGACGGTAGCCAGCAGGATTCTTCCTTTGGAGCTTTTTTCTCCGGCTTGCTTTTCAGCTTCAATAAACGGAGTCAGATAAGCCACTGCTTTTTTCATCACGCGGGCGCTTTTGACCACCTGCGGCAAAAACATTTTCCCCGCACCGAACAGGTCGCCGACCACATTCATCCCGTCCATCAATGGGCCTTCTATGACGTGCAACGGGCGCGGGAAAAGCTGCCGGGCTTCTTCGGTGTCTACTTCCACGAAATCAGTGATGCCGCGCACTAAGGCGTATTCTAAGCGCTTGGCTACCGGCGCTTCTCGCCAGGAGAGATCGCGTTGCACCTGCCTTCCGCCGTCTTGTTTCACCCGTTCGGCAAATTCGGTCAGGCGTTCGGTGGCGTCTTCGCGGCGATTGAGCAGCACGTCTTCTACCAGATCCAGCAGCTCTTTCGGGATGTTTTCGTACACTTCAATCATGCCCGCGTTCACAATGCCCATGTCCATGCCGGCATGGATGGCGTGGTACAGGAACGCCGAGTGCATGGCTTCGCGCACGGCGTCGTTGCCCCGAAATGAAAAGGAAATATTGCTGACGCCGCCGCTGATTTTGACGCCGGGACAGTTCGCTTTGATCTCCCGCGTCGCTTCAATAAAATCTACTGCGTAGCCATTGTGTTCTTCCAGGCCGGTGGCGACCGCAAAAATATTGGGGTCGAAAATGATGTCCTGGGGCGGAAAGCCAACTTGCTGCGTCAGAATGCGGTAGGCTCGGCTGCAAATTTCCACTTTGCGTTTTTTGGTATCTGCCTGCCCTTGTTCATCGAAGGCCATTACCACCGCAGCGGCACCGTAGCGGCGGATGAGTTTTGCCTGCCGGATAAATTCCGCTTCGCCTTCTTTCATTGAAATGGAATTCACGATGCATTTGCCCTGGACGCATTTTAACCCCCGCTCGATGACCGTAAACTTGGAGGAGTCAATCATAATCGGCAGTTTGGCGATTTCCGGTTCCGACATCACCATGTGCAGAAAGGTCTCCATGGCTTCTTCCGAATCCAGCAGACCTTCGTCCATGTTCACATCCAGAATTTGCGCGCCGCCTTCCACTTGCTGCTGGGCAACAACCAATGCAGCTGCGTAATCTCCATTTTTGATGAGCCGCGCAAACTGTTTGGAACCAGTGACGTTGGTGCGTTCGCCGACGTTCACAAAATTAGTTTCCGGGCGGATGATGAGCGGTTCCAGTCCGCTAAGCATGGTATACGGCGATGCCTGGGGTATTTTTCGCGGTGCGATGTGCTCCACGTGGGTTGCAATGTGGCGGATGTGGTCGGGCGTGGTGCCGCAGCAGCCGCCAACAATGTTGAGAAAACCGCTTTGCGCAAACTCTTCGATTTTACCGCACATCTGGTGGGGCGTTTCGTCGTATTCGCCCATTTCATTAGGCAAACCGGCGTTTGGGTAGGCGTGTACGTAGCAGTCCGCAATTTCCGATAAGGCCTCTAAATAAGGCCGCATTTCGCTGGCACCAAGTGCGCAGTTGAGGCCGATGCAAAACGGCTTCACGTGCTGCACGGAAATCCAGAACGCTTCCACGGTTTGGCCGCTCAGCGTTCTTCCCGACGCGTCGGTGATGGTGCCGGAAATCATAACCGGCAGGTGAATGCCGCGTTCGTCGAACAAGGTTTCAATGGCAAAAAGCGCCGCTTTGGCGTTCAAGGTATCGAAAATCGTTTCCACCAGCAGGATGTCTACCCCGCCATCCATCAGGCCCGCAGCCTGATCGTAATAAGCGTCGCGCAATTCGTCGAAAGTAATGGCGCGAAAGCCCGGGTTGTTTACATCCGGAGAAAGCGAGGCGGTTCGGTTGGTTGGCCCCAGTGCACCGGCCACGTAGCGCGGTTTTTCCGGCGTTTTTTGGGTGTATTCGTCGGCAGCGCGGCGGGCAATTTGCGCGGAAGCTAAGTTCATTTCGTAAGCCAGCGCCTGCATATCGTAATCGGCCAGCGCCACACTGGTGGAACTGAAGGTATTGGTTTCGATGAGGTCGGCGCCCGCTTCTAAGTAAGCTTTGTGGATGTCCTCCAAAATGCGGGGCTGGGTGAGGCACAACAGGTCGTTATTACCTTTGACGTCTTTGTGCCAGTTGGCGAAGCGCTCGCCGCGATAATCTTGCTCTTCTAAGCGATAGCGCTGGATCATAGTGCCCATAGCGCCGTCAATAATCAATATGCGTTGAGCGAGTTGTTCGCGGAGTTGACTGATGTTGGTCATGTATGCGGTGGATTGTATAAAATAGCTTGTTTATGAACAAGCTCTGTTCGAGAACGCAAAAATAGGGGGTTTGTTGAAAACAAAAAAGGCTGTCTCAACGACAGCCTCTTGCTTTGTTTTGGCGGAGAGACAGGGATTCGAACCCCGGGACCTGTTACAGTCAACGGTTTTCAAGACCGCCGCATTAAACCACTCTGCCATCTCTCCTTTTCAAAAGCTGGGCAAAGGTAAACTTTGGCCGGTAAAGTTGATAACCTGTGGGAATAAAAATTTGTTCCGCTGGCTTAAATTTACAAAAACAGCCGCGCCAGTTAAGGAATTATGCAAGTTTAGATATCCAACCCTGCTTTTCAAAAATAAATTTTTTGAAATTGATTTCTCAAAGTATATTAACAGGCGTTTTTGAAAACTAAAAAAAATTACCTTGAAGGCGACCGACATCAAAGATCCGGAGTACTTCCACAAAGTGGTGGATTGCCAGTATGCCTGTCCTGCGCATACGCCTGTACCGGAATATATAAGACTCATTGCGGCAGAACGTTACACCGAGGCGTACATGGTGAACTGGGAATCGAATGTGTTTCCCGGCGTGCTGGGCCGCACCTGCGACCGGCCCTGCGAACCGGCCTGCAGGCGCGGGCGCGTCGAGGATGAGCCTGTAGCCATATGCCGCCTGAAGCGGGTAGCTGCCGATAACAAGGGCGAAGTCAAACACCTGATGCCAAAGCCTGCTGAACAAAAGAATGGCAAACGCATCGCCCTGATCGGGGGCGGCCCCGCTTCGCTGACTGTTGCGCGGGATCTGGCACCTTTAGGTTATGAATTGCACTTGTATGATGAGCAGGAATTGGGCGGCGGCATGATGCGCAGTCAGATTCCCAGCTTCCGGCTTCCCGCAGAGGTGCTGAATGAAGAAGTCAACTTTATCCTCGACATGGGCATCCATACCCATTTAAAAACCTACGTTTCCAGCTTGAAAGAAATGCTGGAAAAAGACTACGACGTCATCTTCGTCGGTACTGGTGCGCCAAGAGGCCGGGATTTGCCAGATTTGCCCGGACGTTGGGAAGCGCCGCAAAGCATCCACATCGGCATCGAATGGCTGGCCAGCGTGGCGTTTGAGCACACGGCGAAAATCGACAAAAAGGTCATTGTGCTGGGTGGCGGCAATACGGCGATGGACTGCTGCCGAACCTCGCGCCGCCTGGGTGGAGAAGCGGTAAAAGTAGTGGTGCGGAGTCCGTTTTCAGAAATGAAAGCTTCGCCGTGGGAAAAAGAAGACGCCATGCACGAAGACATTCCAATCCTGGATTGCCACGTGCCCAAATCCTTTGTAACCGAAAACGGGGTTTTAAAAGGCATGACTTTTGAAAAAGTACACGCCGTTTACGATGAAAAAGGCAAACGTTCGCTGGTACCGACCGGCGAAGAAGATGTTTTCATCGAAGCCGATGAAGTACTGATGGCCATTGGTCAGGAAAATAGTTTTCCCTGGATCGAACGCGACCTGGGCCTCGAATTTGACAAATGGGAAATGCCCGCAGTAGACCCGGTAACCTTCCAGTCCACAAATAAAAAAGTATTCTTTGGCGGCGATTCGGCTTTTGGCCCGAAAAACGTGATTACGGCTGTTGCACATGGCCATCATGCAGCAGTGTCTATAGATTTATATTGCCGGGGAGAATCTTTACAAAAGCGCCCGGATCCGATGACCAATTTAGTCAGCCAAAAAATGGGTATCCACGAATGGAGCTATGATAGTGAAGTGGTCACCGACCTCCGTTATGTAGTGCCACAGGCCGACAAACGCATGACGCTGACCAACCGTAAAGTGGAAGTAGAATTGGGTTTCAACCTGAGCGTCGGTTTTAAGGAAGCGCAACGTTGCCTGAACTGCGATGTACAGACGGTTTTCAATACCAGCCGCTGCATCGAATGCGACGCTTGCATGGACATTTGCCCAACCTCCTGCATTACGTTTACGACCAATGGCCCGGAGGAAGACTTGCGCACGCGCCTGATCGCACCAGCGCCTAATACGACGCAGGATTTGTACGTTTCGGATGTGTTACAAACCGGAAGGGTTATGGTCAAAGATGAAGATGTTTGCCTGCACTGTGGCTTATGCGCCGAGCGCTGCCCCACGGCCGCTTGGGATATGCAGCAGTATTTATATTCCGTCACGAAAACGTGCAAACTCCCGGGAGCCTTAATTTAAACCACAATTCACTGACAAAAAACGTATTGAACACAATACCCATGCAACATCTCTCCGCGATCAATGATTTTGTTATCCGGTTTGCCAATGTGAACGGTACCGGATCAGCCAGCGCCAATGCGCTTTTTGCCAAAGCGATTTTCCGGATGGGCATTCCGGTTACGCCCAAAAACATTTTCCCGTCCAATATCCAGGGCTTACCGACGTGGTACGAGGTGCGCGTTAGTGAAAAAGGGTACCTCGGACGCCGCGAAGGCATTGATTTTATGGTGTGTATGAATCCGCAAAGCATGCCTAAGGACATTGCTTCGGTGAAACCGGGTGGTTATTTCCTGTACGACAGCACCAAAACCCTGCACCGGGAATTCATCCGCGAGGACATTCACTACCTCGGAATTCCGCTGATGACGATCTGCCTGCGTGAATACACCGATCCCAGGCAGCGGCAATTGTTTAAAAACATCATTTATGTCGGCGCTTTATCAGCATTGTTGGAAATTGAATTTCCGGTGCTGGAAACCCTGTTGGCAGAATTGTTCCGGGGTAAAGAAAAGCTGATCGCACCCAACGTAAAAGCCCTGCAATTGGGCATCCAATACATCCACGAAAACTTCGAATACCCGCTCAATATTCGGTTGGAGCGCCGCGACCTCGTTGGCAACCGCATCCTGGTGGATGGGAATTCTGCGTGCGGTCTGGGCGCGGTTTACGCTGGCGCTACAGTGGCCGCCTGGTATCCCATCACGCCTTCTACTTCAGTGGTAGAAGCGTTTAGCGAATACGCCGAACAATTCAGAACCGATCCGGAAACGGGAAAAAAGAATTTTGCTATCGTACAAGCTGAAGACGAACTTGCCGCCATTGGCATGGTAATCGGCGCCAACTGGAATGGCGCGCGGTCTTTTACAGCCACCAGCGGTCCCGGCGTTTCGCTCATGGCCGAATTCTTAGGCTTGGCTTATTTTGCGGAAATCCCCACCGTACTCATTGATGTGCAACGCGCTGGCCCTTCTACCGGGATGCCTACCCGTACCCAACAGGCCGACATCATCGCTGCCGCTTATGCTTCCCACGGCGATACGCGGCATGTATTGCTGTTTCCAAGCACCCCGAAAGAATGCTTCGACGATGTGGTTGTTGCCTTTGATCTGGCCGAAAGGCTGCAAACGCCCGTCATTGTGATGACCGACCTCGATCTGGGGATGAACGACCACCTGACCGCGCCGTTCGAGTGGGACGACACCCGCACTTACGACCGCGGCAAGGTACTGCACGCTGCGGATCTTGAAAATATTACAAAATTTGGTCGTTACTTAGAGGTGGACGGCGACGGCATTACGTACCGCACCTACCCCGGCACGCATGCCTCCAAAGGCGCTTATGTCACGCGGGGCACTTCGCACGACGAATACGCTGGTTATACCGAAGATTCCGGTACTTATACGCGCAACATGGACCGTTTGCTAAAAAAGTGGGAAACCGCCAAAAGCATCGTTCCTGCGCCAGAAGTACGGCAAGCTCCCAAGGCCAACGAATGCGGTATGATCTTTTTCGGAACTTCCATTTATTCTTCTGAGGAAGCGATGGATTTGCTGGCTGCACAAGACCTCCATTTAGACAGCCTGCGCCTCCGGTCCTTTCCTTTCCCTGAATCCGTCGAGCAGTTCATCGCCGACCACGAGCTAATTTTTGTCATCGAGCAAAACCGCGACGCTCAGATGCGCTCGCTGCTCATCAATGAATTGGGCGTTGCGCCTCAAAAAATGATTCCGGTGCTCAACTACGATGGAACGCCCATCACAGCTGACACGATTATTAAACAGATCACCAAAAATTTCGCCACGGTATGACTTATACAAGACCCCGGTTTCGGAACCCACACTTACCGGTCAACAAAATCGGATATACTCAGAAAGATTACGATGGCGCACTCTCGACGCTTTGCGCAGGCTGTGGGCACGACTCCATCAGCGGTGCCATCGTCCAGGCTTGTTACGAATTGTCCATTGAGCCGCACCGCGTAGCGAAGATGTCGGGTATTGGCTGTTCGTCCAAAACGCCAGCGTATTTTTTAAGTAACTCACACGGCTTCAACTCGGTACATGGGCGCATGCCCTCGGTGGCGACGGGCGCTTATTTGGCCAATCGGGACTTAGTCTATTTCGGCGTTTCCGGCGACGGCGACACGGCCTCCATCGGCATGGGCCAGTTCGTGCACGCCATCCGACGCAACCTGAACATGGTGTACGTAGTGATGAACAATGGCTGCTACGGCCTCACTAAAGGCCAGGATTCTGCTACCGCCGACGCCGGCTCAAAAAGCAAATCCGGCCATACCAATCCTTTTCAGGCGATAGACCTGCCCGGATTGGCGCTTGAATTGGGTGCCAGTTTTGTGGCGCGCAGTTTTTCGGGCGACAAAACGCAGTTGGTGCCTTTGCTCAAAGCGGCGCTCGCGCATCCGGGATTTGCGTTTATTGACGTCATTTCTCCATGCGTCACCTTCAACAACAACCCAGGCTCGACCAAATCCTACGATTACGTGCGGGAACACATCGAAGCGACGGCAACTGTGGATTTTGTACCCATCAAATCCGAAATTACAACCCAATACGAAGCCGGCAGCACCAAAGAAATTGCCCTGCATGACGAGTCCATGATCCGCCTGCACAAAGTAGCCGCAGACTGGGATCCGCAGGATCGGAATTCGGCCATGAATGCCCTCCACCACGCCCGAACCAAAGGAGAAATCCTGACCGGACTGATCTATATTGACGAAAGTTTGCAAAATTTACACGAGGTGCTGAATACCGCCTCCGAACCTTTGAACACCCTTGAGCAAAAGGTTTTGTGTCCGGGGTTGAAAGCGCTGGAAGAGATCAATGCTGAGTTGCGGTGAGATGAAAAAGGCATACCATACATCAGGGTGCCATAAACAAACAGGTTCACGACAGCCGCCTTTTGTAATCTTCGTAAGTAAACCGCCGGACTACTTCCAGTTCGTCGTTTTCGTGCCAGACGCAGATGTCGGGGTGCCTAACTCCGTTAAACATAGAGGTTTTTACCATCGTGTAGTGGATCATGTCTTCAAAAACGATGCGGTCGCCCGGTTTCAATTCCTGATCGAAGGAATAAGCGGGCATATAATCGCCGGCAAGGCAACTCACCCCGCCAATGCGGTAGGTCGGCTTTCCGGCTACCGGTTCCACACTCGCCCCTATAATCCGCGGGCGGTAAGGCATTTCCAGCGTATCCGGCATGTGAGCCGTAAACGACACATCCACGATGGCGGTTCGGATGCCCCTGCTTTCGATGATGTCTAAAACGGTTGACACCAGCACGCCTGTTTCCCAAGCGATGGCGCTTCCAGGCTCAAGGATCACTTCTAAATTATAGCGTTCGCGAAAGCGGCGCAACAACCCTATGAGGTGGTTGACGTCATAATCCTTGCGCGTCATGAGGTGGCCGCCACCGAAGTTGACCCATTTTAGCTGTGGAAAAAATTTGGCAAACCGGGCTTCGAATGCCTCCAGCGCCTTTTCTAATGCAAAAGAAGACGATTCGCACAGGGTGTGAAAATGCAATCCTTCGATGCCTTCCGGCAAACCGTTGCCAAAAGCGTCCACCATCTCCCCGAGCCGCGAACCGAGCGCAGCGGGGTTGTACAAATCCACTTCCACTTCCGAATATTCAGGATTGACGCGCAATCCGGCAGAAATAGGTTCCGGGGCGGTTTTCAATGCATCCCGGTAAAGCAGGTATTGGGCGATCGAATTGAAGGTGATGTGGCTGCTGTAACGCATCGTTTCTTCAAATTCATCGGGCAGGTAGGCCGGCGAATAGGTATGCGCCTTTACGCCCATTTCTTCAAAAACCAGGCGTGCTTCGTTCAGAGAACTGGCCGTGGCGCCTTTCAGGTATTGGCCAACCATCGGAAAAACGCGCCACATGGCAAACCCTTTCAAAGCCAGAATGATGTTGACACTGGCTGCTTCCTGTACGTGCCGGATCAGCTCCAGGTTCCGGCGCAATAGCTTCATTTCCAGTACATAAGCCGGCGATTGAATGTTATCGTATGAAATTGGCATCGTTGTCTTTTTCGTAGCTGGCAGAAAATTTTCTACCCGGCAAAGGTACGGTTAGTTCCCCGGGGGCAGAAAATTTTCAGGGGTGGAAAATTTTCAGGGGTGGAAAATTTTCTGCCCCAACTGGTGGCCAATTCTGCCGCCAGCCGGGCATTATTCAGCGCCAGTTCGATATTAGCGTTTAAGCTTTTGCCGGCAGTGAGCGCCGCAATACGAGCCAGCAAAAACGGCGTAATGGCCTTTCCGCGAATCCCCTGCTCGTCCGCTTCCCGTAAAGCCTGAGCCGTGGCTCGTTCTATTTCCAGACCGTCAGCTTCCAACTGTTCGGGAATCGGGTTAGCGATGACCACGCCGCCCTGCAAGCCGATTGCCCACTTCGCTTGCAGCATTTCGGCCAGTATTTCCGGTGTGTCCACCCGGTAGTCTACCCCAAAACCGCTGCTTCGGGTATAAAAAGCGGGGAATTCATCGGTTTGATAACCCAAGACTGGCACGCCCTGCGTTTCTAAGTATTCCAACGTAAGCCCAATGTCGAGGATGGACTTAGCGCCGGCGCAAACAACCGCCACATTCGTTCGGGCCAGTTCCTGTAAATCAGCAGAAATGTCCATGCTTTGCGCCGCGCCCCGGTGAACACCTCCGATGCCCCCGGTGGCAAAAATCCGAATACCGGCCAGGTCGGCAGCAATCATGGTAGAAGCCACGGTGGTAGCGCCATCTGCGCCTTGCGACAACAGAAAAGGCAGATCGCGGCGGCTGGCTTTGGGAATTTTGTGGCCGGTCTTTGCCAAATATTCCAGATCGCCTGCGTCTAAACCAACCGTGATCTTTCCATTCAGAATGGCAATGGTCGCTGGCGTTGCACCAAATTCCCGAACGGCATTTTCCATGCGTTGCGCCGTTTCCAGATTCTGTGGATAGGGCATTCCGTGTGCAATGATAGTAGATTCCATGGCAACGACCGGTTGCTGCGCTGCAAGGGCTTCGGCAACTTCAGTTGAAAATTGAAGGTATTTTCGGATGGACATTCCAATTTTGTATTTTCAGTTGAACGTTTCTTGTAGCGCCGAACGCAGTGCAGCGATTTATTAGACAACACTCGCTCGCGCGATGGCTCCGCCTCGCGTGTACTATTCGCCGGTCTCCGGCCGGCTATCCCGGTACTGCGCCGAATCGGAGTTCGGCGCTACTGCACCGGGCGGCCTTTCCAGACATAGCGCTTCCGGAACACGGATGCCAGGCCAATGAAGGCAATATAAGCAATATGCAAAACCTGGGCAGGCCAAAAAAACCGGAGCAAATCCGGACGCCCAAAATACAGGCAGGCGGTTGACAACAATGCATAATCAGCAGCAGATTTGATCAAAAAAAGTAATCCGAAAAGCAGCAGCATTTTGAGTCCTGCAAACGGCGCAATCAGCGCGCTAAGGAGGATGACCCAGCACAGCGCAAACACCACGCCGAGCGTCCACAGCAACCCGGGATTGCGGAAAGCAGCAGATTTGGATGCCCAGCGCAACCGTTGGCTTAAGAATTCAGGCAGGGTTGCTTTAGCACGGGTCAACACCAGCGCTTTGCCGCTTTTCGCAAAATGTATGTTTTGAGCGTGTTGCTTTGCGATTTTCTGCAACAACAGCATGTCGTCGCCGGAAGCAAGGTGGTCGGTTCCAGAGAATCCGCCGACTGCGTCAAAGACGGTTTTTGGGTAAGCCAGGTTGGCACCGTTGGCCAAATGGGGCTGTCCACGCTGAATGGCAGCGCCGGTGAGCACCATCATACCGAGGTAATCCAGCGATTGAAACCGCTCCAGCAGGGTTTTTTCTTCAAAAAAACTGACTGGCCCGGCAACAAAAGCCGCTTGTTTTTCCTGATACAAAAAAGCTAAGGTTTTCAACCAAAGCGGAGGGAGCACGCAGTCTGCATCCGTAGTGGCAATCAATGCCCCGGAAGCTCCGGCGATTCCCGTTTCAAGAGCCTTTTTTTTATAAGCATTGAGTCCGGCAGGCGGCACAAAATTCCGGAGTTCGAGCAACCGCACGCGTTGGTCAGCCATCTGGCAAACTAAGGCCGGAGTACCGTCGGAAGAAAAATCATCCACCACGACCACTTCCATCAACTCCGGCGGGTAATCCTGTTGCAAGAGAGATTGCAAGCAGGCGTCCATGTTAGCAGCCTCATTCCGGGCAGGAATGACAACCGTTATTCGGGTTGTCGCTTTGAATCCGGAGGGAACGATACACTCGGGCAACCGTTTCCAATGACGGAGGGTGCGGGCAATTTCCAGCACATAAGCTACCGCTAAAGACAATCCCGCAAAGTAGATCCAGCTCAGCATGCCCAAGCCCGGAATTATCGCATCAGCACTCAAACGATCAGATCATCTTCGTCTGAACGGCGGCGGCGTTCCATTTCCGGCAACTTCAGCGGTCGGCTGTCCATCTCTTCAAAATCAATCAGATCCCCTTCCCGTTTGCGACGCTGTTCATTCTGGATGTCTTTGGATTTTTTAGACAAATAAGCTTTTCCAAGCAAATAGGCGCTTACGAAAGGGAAAAAGATGAGCGAGGCGATGATTGCCAACACCCCGGTCAGGGTATTGCGTTTGACCAAATTGACTAACCATTGGCCGTAGCCTACCACCGTTTTGTAGTCGAGGATGAGTGCCCCGATGAACAACAGCGGCGACAACCAATACAATAATTTGAGCACAAACCGTGCGATGATGAAAAGACCTATAATAAAGACGATCATCACCACGATGCCCGTAATGGATCTGGTGGTGTTGTCGCCATTCTTTTCTTGTCGGTAACCCATTGTCGTAGTAATTTAATTTAGACCCAAAATTAACAGAAAGCGCGGCACCTTTATGGCTTTAATAGACGATCATCCAATTTCATTCGTCAAGCATCACTTCAAAGCTCCAAAACAGAATCTTTGCATATCCCAATGATTCGCGCTATTTTTGCAAAAAAAATTGTGCTATGAAAGTTTTTGGGTTAAGCTTAATCGGTCTGCTTTTTGCGTTTTCTCCACAAAAAAACGAAACCGTCACCATCACCTGCAAGGTTCAGAACTGCGGCAATATCTTGCGCGTGTACCAGTTTGACGGGGTCATGTTCAAAGAAATACAATCCGTAGTTGCCGAAATTCCTGATACTTACGAGTTTAAAATTCCGAAATCGGAGCAAAAATTCTACTACATCGGCAACGACCCAAACCAGTTGCTCCCAATCATTTTGGGCACTGAAAACAGCATTTCGATCAGTGGCAATTGCGCCGCCATGCGCAGTGCAAAGGTGGAAGGATCGAAAGTGAATTCCGGCTACGAGCTTCTTAAAAGCGAAATCAACCAACTCAGGGATCGCACCAATTTTTTTAACCAGCAACTTCAAAACGCGGAAGCCAATTCAGCCGAAGAAAAAGAATACTCCGGAAAGCTGAAAACGCTGGATGAGCGGAAGCTGTTCCTGTTAGACTCGCTAAAAAAAGCCAATCCATTTTTGGGCCGGGTGATGGCGCTGAACACCTACCTCAGCTATCCGCATCACGGCAAAGCTTATCCCGACGAAATCGCTTATTTCGCAGGCGAATACTTCCGACATGCCGATTTCAAAGATGCCGGTTACAACAAACTGCCCTGGGTATACGAGGCGTTCAAAAGTTACACCAGTACCCTGGTAGCCGTTCAAGTACCCCCTGCACAACTGCGGGCTTACGTAGAAAAATCTATGGAAACGATTCCCAAAGGATCCGATGCCCATAAAATGGCACTGAGCGGCGTCATCAACATCCTGCAGCAAACCGAAAATCCGGAGTTTATCTACTTCGGAGAAGGTTTTATCGCCGCGTTCAAAACCAAAGACCCCGGCGCCGTGGCCAACATGACCCAGGAACTGGATCGCAAAAGAGCTTTTGTGGTCGGTGCCGTAGCGCCTGATTTCACGCAGCCCACGCCCGACGAAAAAACCAAAAGCCTGAGCAGCCTGCGTGGCAAAATTGTTTTAGTTGATTTTTGGGCAAGCTGGTGCGGCCCCTGCCGTCGCGATAACCCTGAGGTGGTGAAGCTCTATGAAACGTATAAAGACAAAGGATTTGATATTCTGGGTGTCAGCCTCGACCGCGACAAAGAACGGTGGCTCCAGGCGATCCAGCAAGATGGTTTGGTCTGGAACCACGTCAGCGACCTGAAAGGCTGGCAGAATGACGTCGCAAAAAGATATGGCGTTTCTTCCATTCCCCACACGGTGTTGGTGGATCGCGAAGGCCGCATCATCGCCAGAGGGCTTCGCGGGCCGGCATTGGCAGAGAAACTGAAAGAGTTATTTCAGTAGTGTTAAAACAAATCAGGAAAAAAATGGGCATCGAAGAACTCATCCGTCAAGCCATGATAGAGGACATCAAAGTAGAAGTCCGGGAGGAAGTCATTCAGGAAGTCCGGGAGGAAGTCATCTAGGAAACCCTCAAGGCACATGTCAAGCGTATGCTATCCAGAGGCTTCTCCATAGAAGATGTTTCTTCGATCTTGGATATACCATCTGATTCCGTTGCCCAATGGGCCCGCGAATCTGCATAATAAATGATCACGCCCGCATTTTCCTCCTATCCAATGTAACGCAAACCAACTTTCTGCGTTAATCAAACATCGTTGATTTTATTTTTTTTTAGTGGATAAGATATTACAATCGCCCGAAACAGCGTTGCCATTCCGGTCACCTTTTATTTCTATCATTCCTGTGAACCCGGTTAGAGTTTCTTGGGTTTTCTCCAACAAACGCTAAAGCAAAGAACATCGAAAAATGCGTAAACTGATTTTGCTGTTGTCGCTGCCCCTGTGCAGCTTCGCTTCCGCACAAGCGCAACCCAAAGACAAAGCGGACAAAGACCGGCTGGAAACCTGGCCGCCCCTGCGCACCCATACCCGCTTCTCGCTGGGCTACGCATTGCAGGAAAAATTCAAACTCCATACCCAATACTGCGGGTTCAACCTCGGGGACGGGAAACGGGATTATGTGCCGCAAGACATCACCCGCTTCATTGGCAAACGCACCCTGCGCACCAAAGTGGAAACCGCCGACATCCGGGGTGGCGGCCTGTTTTACTACATTTTTAAAGGCGACGAGCGCCAGCGTTTGTTTCAGGATGTAAAATTTTCGCCTTCTCACCTGCTGCGCGCAGGAAGTTTGAGCGAAGAATTTGCCTTAGATCCCGATAAAAACTTCGACGCTTTCCTCATGACCAAAAACTGCAGCGGCTACCTCAAAGCAGCCCTCGATGCCGGCATTGAACCGCCGTATGCCGCATTCAAAACGGCGCTTGACCGCGACGAACGCCGTCAATCAACGGTCGTGGGGCTTTGCGGCTCTTTCATTTCGCCCCTGCGCGTTATTTTTCAGGCCAACGACGCCCGCACCACGGAAGCAATGCTTTTGTTGTGGAAATTCTATACCGACAACCCTTCTTTTGTCAACAATGCCTACTACCTGCGCGAATTTGAAGGCGTGTTGCTGAAACACATCGCCACCGCCGAAGAAAATGCAAAAGTTGAAGCGGAACTGGGCGTCAATTTCAGTGGGCCTTTGTCTTCGCGCATCACCGCTACCTTTGGGCGTGGCAAAACTTCTACGACCTCTTTTACCGGCACGGATTGGGAAACCATCGTTTTTGCCGATTTCGATAATTATTATACCAAAGAAGGCCTGTTTGATCCACTCCCCTCCCCTGCCGACATCCGCAGCTATTTCGACCGCCTGCAAATGGCTGCTGCCGCTGAGGGAACCCAATTGATGACCGAAGGCGCTGTACACCACCACGAACTTACCATTCCCGGCATCCCGGAATTCATGACAGAGGGATTTTGGGAAATCAAACCCATCAATACCGAAGCGTACGAAGGATTGCCGTCGCTGAACGCTGAATATTATTTCAATGCCGATGACCAGTCCTTCGGCTGCAATTTTACCGTGACCGGCAAAGCTGCGCCCAAGTATTTCCAGGGACCGCTTTCGGGCAGGCCAGTCAGCCTGAGTGTGGCATATCAGATCCGCAGCAAAAAACCAGTCGGCGGCGAATACCTCAGTTTTTACGTCAACGAAGCGATTCAAACCAGCGCCCACCCCATCGTGAACCTGAGCGGGGGCGCGTTCGATCTGAGTAAAAAAGAAGACCGCCGCTTCGCCCTGCAATGGAAATGCGTGGTGAATGTGGAAGACAAGGAAAATCCGGTGGATTATGGCACGCAGCCTTATGTGGACAATATCGTGGCGCGCCGGCGCAACCAGGAAGTGTCCATGCGCCTGACTGACGTTCGGGGAGACGCCCAAAAGCGCTGTTTCTACCTCACTTTTGAAACAGCGGAGACCTTCCCTTTAGATAAAATTGACGACGCGAATATGGCGACCCTCGACTTTTCTTTCAATTTGCACTTAAAAAACAGCGGATCGGGCACACGAACGAGCCGGTCGTTGCGGGGAGACATCAACCTGCCAACCACGAGCGGCGCTGTGGAAGCGGTGGAGGGAAATTGACAAAGGGCAAATTTGCAAGCAGGCAAGCGGTGCTCGTATTTGCCTACTTGCAAATTTGCCCCTTGCCAACTTACAAAACTTGCCTCTTGTGATTTTTTCTTAAACACCCGCTTCTTTCCGCCGCATCATCGGCACACTTTTCACCACCATTTGCAAGGTATTTCGGACGCGTTCTTCCAGCAGCACAATTTTGTCTTCCTGTAGGCTTTCGAGGATGTCCTGGCGGTAATGGCGCACGGTGATAAGCTCCAGGTTGCGGTCGAGGAGGACTTTAAACCGCCCTTCTATTTTTTCAATAAAGCGATCTACTTTATCGTCCACGTCGTTGAAACAGACGACAAAGCTGATGGCGGTATTTTGCATCATATTCACCTGTAGGCGAAAATCGGCAATCAGGTTGAACAGGTAGCTGATGTGGTGTTCGGCGACGAAAGAAAAATCGCGGGTGGAAATGTGCAGCAGCGCCTGGTTTTGCTCGATGGCCACCATCGGCGGATAGGTATCTTCTACTTCGCTGGAAATAAACGTGCCGTCTCCATCGGGGTTGAGGAACGACTTTACATACAGCGGAATGCTTTTATTTTGTAACGGTTTGATCGTTTTCGGGTGGATCACTTTGGCTCCGTAATACGTCATTTCGATGGCTTCTTTGTACGACAGCCGGTCGAGTTTAACTACGTTGTCAAAAATGCGGGGGTCGCCGGTGAGCACGCCCGGCACGTCTTTCCAGATGGTCATGCTTTCCGCGTCTAAGCAATAGGAAAAAATAGCCGCCGTATAATCGGAGCCTTCGCGGCCCAGCGTGGTGGTAAAATTTTCTTTGGTACTGCCGATGAAGCCCTGGGTCAGTACAAAACCGCCTTTTTCAAGCATGGGCCGAGCAACGCGTTCGCAACGCGCCTCCGTTTCGTCCCATTGCACCCAGCCTTCCCGGTAAATATCATCAGTCAGGATGACGTCGCGCGCATCGAGCCATTGGGTCGGCAGTCCGGCTTTGACCAAATACGCCTGTACGAGTTTAGAAGACACCAGTTCGCCGACTGACACAATCTGGTCGTACATAAAATCGTAGTTTTCGTGCGGCGCTTCTTCCAGCACCCACTCGATTTCCACAAACGTATCGTTGACCGCGTCGTAAAGGGGATCGCCGGGTTCAAACAACTGGTCGGCAATTTCGTAATGGCTCTTTTTTACCAGCTCCAGCAATTGAAACGCCTCACCGGTTTTGTTTTTATGCGCTTCCACGACCTTCTCCAAAGCATCGGTGGTTTTGCCAATCGCTGAAACCACAATGAGCAGGCGCTCGTCTTTGAAGCGCTGTAAAATGCTGGCCACGTTTTTGATGGAATCGGCATTTTTCAAAGAAGCGCCGCCAAATTTGAAAACTTTGATGATTGCTTTCATGCTTGTAAGTAGATGGTAGAAAGTAGAAAGTAGATGGACAAGAAAATCCCATCCTAAAAGACGGCAAATATAGCATATTTAGGCTTTTTCTACTTTCCAGCCACCGATGTTTTATTTGATTTTTATACCCGGATGAGTGACAAGTAAACCCCATTCAAATGCTCGAAGTCTGAATCTGTTGTAATGAATGTGAGGTCGAAAACATCAGCCGTAGCAGCCAGCCAAATGTCATTGAGTTGATTAATATATTTGTATCCCATAGATATTGCATAGCTTACTTAGGAGCGTGTCGTACATAAGTTATGGGATTTGGGTGAGAGGATTTTTTCATCAGGCAAGGCGCGAGAAGGGAGCATAGCCTAAGCTACGCGACCGACGATCAACGCAGCCTGATGGAAAAAGTCACCGCACAAACCGGTAAGTTATTTACGACACGCTCCTAAATCAAGTAACTACAAAGTTCTTCCGCAGAAGCTTCTTCTGAAAATAAATTTACCAAAGAGGAGATGTCTGCCTCCTGAATTGCAAGCATACTGATGTCACCTGGCTTTTTTGAAATATGTAAAGTCAGCGGTTACCAAGCATCAACTCCTCCGGTTTCTCCGGCAACCCGGGAAACACTCGATAAACCAATTCAGCATTAGGAAATACCACGACCCAGGCGGTGAGCAATAACAATTTCAGGTCAGTGGCAAAAGACTGGTGTTGCAGATACCACAATTCCAACGCGCCTTTGTACGGCGCAATGTGGTCGGCATAAAACACTTTCGGATCAATTCCAGGCTGCGAGAGCAGGCGCTCTTCGTCGCGAAAAACAATGGAACCAATGCCGGTAATGCCCGGGCGGGCATTGTAAATGACGACGCGGATGGCGTCGGGATATAAATCAAAATCTACTTTCATTTGGGGGCGCGGGCCAACGAAACTCATGTCGCCGACCAGCACATTGATTAATTGGGGCAGTTCATTGATTTTGGTTTTTCGCAGGTATTTTCCAAGGGGCGTCACGCGGGGGTCGTTGCGCAAGGTGAGGCTGCCCGTGCCCATATTGGGGCTATTTTTGAGCATAGTGGCAAATTTCCAGATGCCAAAAACGCCGTTGCAGTAACCGATCCGGTTTTGTTTGTAAAAAACGACACCTTCTCCGGTGAGTCGCAACCCAAGCATGATGGGCAGCAGAACCGGCGAGAGGATGAGTAACCCAAATGCCGAAAAAACAAAGTCGAAAAATCGCTTGATGGATAGATACATAATGATCACAATCTAATAACCCTGCTCGCGCGATGGCTCCGCCTCGCGTGTACTATTCTTCGGGCTCCTGCCCGAAATCTTCACATTTTCTGATCCAGCCCTTTGCCTGTTTCCAAATGATGGAACCCAGGCAGGGCTTCTGTCAAAACCCGGATGATGTCTGCCTTCCCATTCTCTGCGCCCTCAAATACCTGCGCTAAACGGCCAAAGACTTCCGCAATCTCCGGCAGGGGCATCCCCGTTTTGCCCGTGATGACGCCCAACGCTTCAAATCGTGCCCAATCTACCGCTTCAGTTTCGGTATAAAACTCTTCAAAAGCTTTTTCCCCTGAGGTATCTGATTCAAAAAAGTATACCGGGTAGCGACGGGACTTTGCCGGGTCGAAATCAACTGCTCTGCGTTTGGCTTCTGCTTCGCTGGCGCATCGTTCCGGTTCCAACCCCAACTCCAGCAGCAATATCGTAGCAATATCGCTGAAGGTTTTCATTTCTCCGCTCGACAGCTTCGGGAAAAAGATTTCACCCGATTGGCCGAGGATACAAGCCAGGAGGCAAAGTTGTCCCGATTCCTGCGGACTGACAAAATAGCGTTTCACGTCTGTCGGACTGGAAAGCGGCTGTTTTTTCAGCAGGCGCGTCAGAAAACCGTCTGGCAGGCTGCCGTTGGAAAACGCCACATTGGCAAACCGGGCAGTCGTTACTTTCATGCTCGCCGCATAACTCAGGATGACTTCTTCCATCAGTTTTTTGCTGGCCCCCATCACATTGACCGGATTGGCAGCCTTATCAGTCGAAACGCAGAAAAAATGCTCCGGCGGGCGCGTGGAGATCAATTCCAGCAAATGTTGTGCCCGGATGGCGTTGTTCCCAATCATGGCTTCGATGGAATATTGGTCTTTTTCGCTCCGGACGTGCTTGTGTGCTGCAAAATTGGCCACGATGTGAAACGGGCCTTCCTGCCGCCATATTTTTTCAAAGACCGGATCTGCGAAGTTGATCGGGTAGGTTTTGTAGTCTTCCGGCACAAAAAGCCCGTCTGTACTGCGCAAGTCGCGGGTTAATTCTGTCAGGCCATTTTCGTTGAGGTCCATCACGTACAACCTGCCCGGCTGGAATGGCAGGAGCGCTTTGATGAACGAGCTGCCAATGGTGCCTGCGCCGCCAATGACTAAAACGGATTTGCCGCTTATGGCCTGCTCCAACGCAGCTTCGTGTTGCTCCAGATCGCGCTGAAACAAGCTTTCTGCCCGCCCGGTTACGTGGCGGCTGATGAATTGATCTAGTTGAAAAAAAGTCAAGGCTTTACCCCTAAAAGGGAAATTTAAAATTTGTTCGACTATAAATTTTCGAACAAATTTTTAGTGATGCAAGTGGTCGCCGGGCAGAACCCGGCAAATAGACGGCACGAGGCGGAGCCGTCGAGCCAGCGGGACTCCTATTCGCTGGAACCCTGCCTTGGTCTTGAAATTTCCTCGAAGCACATGATCATACTCTTTATACTCAACAAAATGGAAGTTGAGAGTGACTTATCTAATCGGCTCAGGTATTTTTCGTTTAGGATCATGTCAAAAAGAACGGATAGTAGCCCCTTTGATCGAAAATTAGAAAGGTTTTCTATTATCAGCAACACGCATACTTCCTGAGAGGATTCCTTCTGCAGCGTTTCTAAAAATTCAAGATTGGCTAAGAGCGTATCCTTAAATTGCTGTTGCTTTATCTCTTTTTGTTTTACGTTTGGCTTTTTCCTAAAATGCAACCACATGACCAACATCACTCTCAGAAATTTGGACATTTGAGCCAGGTTTAATTGCTCTTTATACGCAAAGAAAAAGGCCAGCACAAATGGCTGATACTTCTCGATTTCATCGGTATACTTTACCAATTTCAAGGGATTTCCCGTGTGGCAAAACGCTACGTATTCGTCAACTTTCCATTTTTCTTTCAGATCTTTTATTGTAAAAAAATCTTCTCCGACTATTTGTAATTTATTTTCCATCTAAAATTTCTGTTTAAATTATCGTTCAGAGACAAAACATCCAGACTACTGGACATTTTCGCGTAATGAGACCTTACAGGTTTTTAAAACCTGCAAGGTCTGAAGCTCCGAAATAAAAATGTCCAATTAGTATGCAAAACATCTTTCTAATTTAGCTTTCCTGGCACAAGGTTTTGCCTTCTGTAATCGAACGCCTTGCGCAAAGCTTTCAACATTATTCTGCTCACCCGGAACAGCGTTCTATGGTACCTCAGCAGCGCTTTCACACAGGTAAAAAATTACGCAGATAATCCAACGCAACTTTCAATAAACCAAAACTTTGCCGGAAAAGTAATCGTGCGGATGCCGAGGTTTTTCCATGCGTAAGTAGATTTATTTTCGGCAATAATAACAAAAATTTTGTAAAAAAAAATAAACCACAATTTATCTCTCCCCCTCTCACAAACACTCACCCCACCGACTCACAAACCACCCGAATCACATAATCCACCTGTTCCTCCGTCAATCCATTATAAAGCGGCAGGGTAATTTCATTGGCGTACAAGGAATAGGTTTGCGGATAATCAGCCATCCGGTAGCCCCTCGATTTGAACAAAGTCAGCATGGGCATCGGAATGTAATGGACGTTGACGCCCACGCCCCGGTCTGCAATCGCCTGGATGATGGCATCGCGCTGCTGTTCGTCTACCCCGGCGATGCGCAACAGGTAGAGGTGGCAGGACGATTCCCGGGTTTCATCGCGGTAAGGCGGCAACAAAGCCCATTCGAATTGGGCAAATGCAGCTTGGTATTGTTCAAAAATGCGCTTGCGGTCGGGCAACAATTCCGTAGCGTATTTCCGCATTTGCGCCAATCCGATGGCCGCGCAAATATCCGGCATATTGATCTTCAAGCCCTGGTCAATGATGTCGTAGCGCCAGGCACCCGGCTGGTTTTTTTCAAAAGCGCTTTTCGTTTGCCCATTGAGCGCAAAAGCCCTTAAAAACAAATATTCTGCTTCATTATCAAACGGTTCCGGCAAATTCAGACAGATCGCCCCGCCCTCGCCAGTGGTAATATTTTTTACGGAATGCAATGAAAAAACGGTCGCATCCGCCTGCCGGCCATTTGGTTGTCCCTTGTACACCGCCCCGATGGAATGCGCTGCATCCGACACCACCAACATCCGGCCCAACTGTTCTTGCCGCTTTGAAGCGGGCCGAAACTGCGCTTTGACTTCCGGCGCTTCCAATGCCGCCCGGATCGCATCGTAATCGCAGGGCCACCCGCCTATATCCACCGGAAGAATCGCCTTGGTTTGCGGAGTAATCGCTGCACGGATTTTATCTGCCGCAATATTAAAATCAGGCCCAACGTCCACCATCACAACCTTCGCGCCGATGTTCATGGCACACAACGCCGTTGCACTGTACGTATAGGCCGGAATGATTACCTCATCGCCCGGACCAATGTCAAACCACCGCAGCATCAGCATGGCACCCGAAGTCCAGGAGTTGACGCACAATACGGGCGTTCCGGTCATTTTGCTGATTTCAGCTTCCAGCAACCGTACTTTCGGCCCTGTGGTCAGCCAACCGGTATTCGTCAGGCAGTCGTTGACTTCAGCGATGACGTCAGCGTCTATGAGGGGGCGGGAGTAGGGGATCATTTTGAGAGGGAGTGAGAGGGTGAGGGTGAGAGGGGGTGAGGGTGAGAGGGGGTGAGGGGGTGAGGGGGTGAGGGGGTGAGGGAGAGAGGGGGTGAGGGAGAGAGGGGGAGAGAGGGGGGGCTACACTTTCCATTTTTCGGGATGGCGCATCATATTGACTAATTTGCCCAAAACGTAGTCATATTCTTTAAAAAGTTCGCAATACAATGCTTCCTCGAGGTACTGGCACTTAAGGGAAAACTCCAGCCAAACCTGCGTTTCTGCCGCTTCTGCCTCTGCGTCGCTTAATTTTGCGACAAACGCAGCAGGGTATTTTCTTTTTCTAAACCCTTCCGCTATATTGGCACAGACCGACCGCGAGGATCTTCTAATTTGGTCTATCAGTGAATAACATTCATCTTTTGGAAAAGCCTTTGATAATTCAAAAATCCGCATCGCCACGTCAAAAGCCATTTTATAAACTTCCAGGTCGTTGTGTCTTGCAATCCGTTCCATGATGAATTTGTTTAGTAAGTAATCGTTTCACACCCTCCCCCTCTCTCCC
>JBBQGV010000003.1:0-124775 GCA_038323375.1 Chitinophagales bacterium | reverse complement strand
CTCTCCCCCTCTCCCCCTCTCACCTCACCTGCCCATCCCCTTCCACCACCCATTTTTCGGTCACTAATTTCTCCAAGGCAAAAGGCCCTCGGGCATGAAGTTTTTGGGTAGAAATGCCAATTTCAGCGCCAAGTCCAAAAGTTCCCCCATCAGTGAACCGGGTGGAGGCGTTGGCATAAACGGCGGCGGCGTCTATCGTTTCAAGGAAAAGACGGCACACTGCTTTGTTTTCAGACACAATGGCTTCGGAATGCCGGGAGGAATACCTTCCGATATGGGCAATCGCTTCCTCCAAGCCTTCAACAGTTTTCACCGAGCACTTGAAATCCAAAAACTCCCGGCCAAAATCCTCCGGTGCCGCTTGTTGCAATCGGGAAAAACCAGCTTGTTGCAGGATCAAAAAACTTGCTGCATCGGCAAATACCTCTACCTTCCATCGCTCAAATTCCGCGCACAACATGGGCAAAAACACCGGTGCCACCGCTGCATCTACCACGATGGTATCCAAGGCGTTGCATACCGAAGGCCTCGACACTTTAGCGTTCACCACAATATCCCGCGCTTTTTCCAGATTGGCTTCGGTATGCACATAAGTGTGACAAACCCCGGCTCCGGTTTCGATGACCGGTACGCGCGAATGTTCCCGTACAAAACGGATGAGCGATTCTGAACCCCGCGGTATGATGATGTCTATGTAGCGGGTGGCTGTCAGCATGGTTTTCACCAAATCGCGGTCGGTCGGCAACAGCGCCACGCAGTCCCGGGAGAGCCCTTCCTGCGCCAACACGTCCCGGATGAGGTTCACGAGGACGGAATTGGTGTCAAAAGCATCCGTTCCGCCCCGGAGCACCGCAGCATTGCCCGAACGCAAGCAGAGTGCCGTCACATCGAGGGTAACATTGGGTCGCGATTCGTAAATAATGCCGACGACTCCCAGCGGCACGCTAATTTTTCGGAGGTGCAAGCCATTCGGTAAGGTTCGTTCCAATAAGGTTGCGCCAGACGGATCCGGCAAAGCTGCCACGTCCCGGATGCTTTGGGACAGGGCTTTGAGGCGTGAGGTATCCAGCAGCAAACGGTCGTATTTGGGATCGGTGGGATCCATGCGCGACAAGTCAAGGCGGTTGGCGGCCAATATGGCTTCCGTTTCGTTTTCCACAGCAGTGGCTAAGCGAAGCAGTAAACGTTCCTTTCTGGCATTATCGAGGCTCCGAATCTGCGCTGAGGCGAGGTGTGTGGCTTCCAATTGAGCCATCATCGCCTCAGAGGAGGACAATATCGTCTGCATGAGCGATTTCAAAATTTTGAGTGTTCAGGTTTGCTGAGATGGTAGCCGCGTCGTGTTTCACGCGCGCGATCGCGATCGTTTCATTCTGGCCATTTAGCAATTCGATGACTTCCTGTTTTCCGAATTCGCCTTTAATCCGGCGTACCCCGACTGCCAGCAAGCTCTTTCGGTCTTTTACGGCTTGCACCGCCCCGGCATCCAAAGTCAGCCGGCCTGAAACGAGGCTGCCGCTGGCCAACCATTTTTGCCGGGCGTTCAAAGTCGCAGATTGCGATAGAAAAACTGTGCCGGTTTCTCCCGACAATGCTTTGGCAATCCCGTCCGGAGTGCGAATATTAAAAAACACGACCCGAATGCCCATACGGGTCGCCAGCCGGGTATACGTGAGTTTTGACAACATACCCCCGAGGCCCAGCGAAGATTTATCGTAGCGAATCAATCCAAAGACTTCGGGATCAAGGTTTTGAACCACCGGGATAATCTCGCCCTGAGCATTGAGCAGCCCACCTACAGAGGTGCTGATGAGCAGGCTTTCTGCATCAAACCCGGCAGCGATGAGGGTAGCCAATTCATCGTTATCCGAAAATTTCAGCTCTAAGTTGCTAACCACATCGTTTTCGTTGGCGATGGGGATGATGCCATTGTCCCAAAGTTCCCGGTAGGTTTCTTTCAATTGCAAAAACTGCCGCCGGTTGGCGAAATGCTGGCGTTCGCAAAGGCTTTGTGCAATGGGGATGCCGTATTCGCTAAAAAACCGGGAGTAAATGCCCAATAAAAGTGGATTGCCGACGGCCGCTGCCGCTTTTCGCTCGGTCAGGGCACCTTTGTAGTTTCGAATGGCACCTTTCCCCGCGCCAACAGCCCCGGAAGACACCAGCACGATGCGGTGGTGTTGCTGCAAGGCCGCCACTTGCCCGGCGATGAAAGCAATAACCGTTTCATCCGGTTCCCCATTGCTGTGGGTGATGGAGGCTGTGCCAAATTTGATGACCAATACGGGAAGGAGCGCCATTTTTTGATGTTATGCGCTGCAAAGATAGCCATCGGAGCAAGACTATTCAGCGTTTCAATCCACCCAGCCGTTCAATATTGTCTCTAATCTGAAAAATGGTGCAGTTCATATTTTCGGTCAGGTCGTCTGTGGTGTAACGCAACAAGTTCCAGCCGGTTGAAAGGATAATATTGTCTCTATGTTTGTCGTATTTTACGTGGCTGACCGTGGTATGCCCTTGATCGCCGTCGCACTCAATGCCCAAAGGTTGGTTGTTGCAGAATACGACAAAATCGAGCACCCAAGATTTGCCGCCAGCCATCAGGTCAATCTGGCGCTCTACCGGTATTTTTTCGTGCCCCAGGCGTTCCCAAAGCAGGTCTTCGATTCCGGCAGCTTCCAGATTTCTATTAGACTTCTTGCGACGGGTCAGCATAGAGATGAAAATGAGCCATTTTCGGCCCAAGATGAATCAGAAGAAGAAGAGGGCTGCGCGTGCTTGGGAGCACGTGACAGGTGGAAGTTCGCCAAATTTCGCACCTTTGGATTCGTAGGTTCACTCCAGTTCTGCTATTTTTTCAAGGAGCCAGTTGGCATTCACTGCCCCTTTTTCCTTTAATACGTCCTCTTTCAGTTTGTGAATGGCTTCACGGTCTTTAGGGATCAGGCGAACCAACCTTTTGGTAAAGCGAATCAGATTGAGGTAGTCGCGTACTTTGCTGGGCGGTAAACTCTTTTGCCGGTTCAGGTAGGTCCTGAAACTTTCCATCAACGAAAACAAGGGGTCAATGTCATCCAATTCATAAAAAGTGGCCATCAACATTGTTTTTGAATTCAAACTATACGTAATGTCATCATATTCAACATTTTGAAGTTGTTCAATTACTTTTTCGTATTTCTTTTGATAAAAATAAAGCTGCGCAAGGTTATACGTAACAGTGTTGAGCCTGAAATCCTCTTCCAAAAAATCCTGGTATTTAATAATAAAATCTTCCGTCCATAAGTACTCTCCGAGGCGAAGTGCCACCACTACAATATTCCTGAAATACCAAGGAGAAATTTCGCCATTGGCTATAATAATTTCTTTTTTTAACAAGGTTTGATACAAAAAGAATAACTCCTTCAAAAACTTTTGATTTCCCTGATTGATTTTCTTTATACAATAATTTTGAGCAGACATATATAATTCATCCTTAACGATTTCCTCTGGAAAAAAAACAGAATATTCATCCAAAAGCGTCATTAATTTATGATAATGCTCTTCATTTTCAGGTTCAGTATATAAAAGATAGATTTGATAATACACAAGTACTGGAGGAACTGCTTCAAAATCAGGTGAATGTACATAATTAACAATTTCATCAATCAATGAAATTTTATAATCGTAAGACGCAAGATTTTGGCGACTCAATACCTCACAAACAATTCTCAATTTTTCACTAAAATAAAATAAATCTATATTTTTTGCAATATCTTCAACATTGGATTTAGAGGTTCTTTTGGTTTCGTATTTTGTAAGGTTATAATAATTTTTTTCAATCTGATATTGAGCTAAGTAAAAATCTGCATCTTTTAGCTTTGTTTGTTCCGATACTCTTCTGGCGTCTTTCATAACGGAGTTATAAAGTTTTTCCAACTTTTTTTCTCCAACTGCCTCAATTAAGAGCGTTGTTTGTAGCAAGGTGTTTTCCTGGTAAACCCCCAGTGCCAGATAATCTTCCACGAGCTTCAACAAGTCTGAGCAAAATTTGCGAAACCGGATATCCTCATAAGGTGGATTTAGCGATAATTTTTTCCAGATATTTTCTTTTCCCAGGTTGGCTTCAGATCCCGGTTTGTTGATGTCTTTTATCAGTAAGTCGTAAAGATCCACCAAGGTTTGGCTGACATTGAAGAAGGCCGACTGAAGGTACTTCCGGCAGCGATTTTGTTCGTGCTTGTTGAAATTCTGTAATATGGAATACAGTTTGCTGTTGTGCATATCGTTCAGCCGTTAGATTTCAGCTCAGGATGTTGTTAACAAATGCAGGTTTCTGTCAGGTGGAAAGATAAAAACTCATTTTAGCATCAGAAAACAACAATATGTAGTCAGGAAATAAGGTTTACTGCCACCCGGCTCTCCCCCATTCCACGGAGAATAAACGCCCGAATGGTGTGCCCGGATGTCATTTCTGAAAAAATTATCAAATGTTTTCGACGGAATCACTTGCAAGATTGACGCTATCTTGGTAATATTGCATGTCATTTCGACTATAAGTATGGCCAACACAAAGGTATGATTTTTCACAAATCATACAACTCTTTTTGTAGAAATGCTTTTTAGTCAGGCACATAAGATTCGATCAAGCAGATACCACACACCACAAACCCCTGCTAAAACGCCGTTGTTGTTCAGGCATCAGCGACAGATTAGGTAACCAAGATCTGTATTCCACGTATAAATTTTGTCTGTAGCAAAGGCAAAGACCATTTCAAAAGGCAATGATTAAATCCACGATCCATGAATGTATTGTTACAAAACCGACTTTATTTACTCCTCTTGCTGGCCTGGGCACCTTTTGCCCTCGGAGCACAGATCGTCAACCTGACGACTTATCAAAATATCCCAATTCAGTATGGGTTTGTGTCTTCTCCCAACGCCCCGCATGTTGTGATCGAACCACAGCGCGGCACCCGGCAATTGGTTCAATCTCCGGCGTTCAATTACACGTTGACGTATACCCCCCAGGAAGATTATATTGGAACGGACTTGATCCGGATATCCTACTGGACGCCCAATCCGCCAGCTTCCTCTACTTATGGTTTTCTGGAATTTCACATTTCGGTTTTGCCTGCCAATGTAACAGCTAATCCTGATTTTGCAACGACTACGGTTGGCGTTCCAGTTAATATTGACGTACTTGCAAATGACTTCAGCAGCAATGGCACATTTAATCTCACCGAAATTCCATTGGCCAATAATGGCCTTGCCTCCAGGAACGGCGCTTCGGTCACTTTTGTACCGGCTGCCGATTTTGTGGGGTTGGCGCACTTCAATTACATCGTTTGCGACGGCGCGGGCACTTGCGATAATGGTACCGTCAGCATCAGCGTTATTGGCCCCGGCCTTCCGGATACCCTTAAGGTTTTTACCACGAAGAATAAGGCACAGAGCATTTTGGTGCCTACTTCTTACGCTTTAACCACCGGCCCTCAGCAGGGTACGTATACCGTAGTTGACGGTATTCCGACATACACGCCAGCACAGAATTACATTGGGCTTGACTACCTCAATTACGATTACGCCGGACAACCTAAAACGGTTCAGGTCAATGTATTGAATCTATCGGATAACACCTTTGCTTTCGACGATGTAGCCAATACGACGTCTTACAACACCATAGAATTTAATGTCCTTGAAAACGATCTTTACGGCACAGGTGCTGGCTGCGTCTCCGTTGGAACGCCTCAATTTGGCTCGCTTCAGCACACGGGCAATGGCAATGTCATTTATTCTCCTCCGCCCGGATTTACCGGCGTTGACGTGTTCACTTATTCGAGCAGGCCGATAAGTTGCAATGGCTCGGCAGAAATTGCCACCGTGCGTGTCTTTGTCAGCAATTTTGAGCCTGCACGCACCAGATTTGAAATGTCAACCCCCAAGCGCACACCGCTTATCATTGGCTATAGCGTCCCGATCTCTGAGTTTCTGTTCCAGATCACCGACCAGGGGGATCTTGGTGAGGCCGTTTTCCTTGAAGGCCAGGTAGATACGGTGATTTATGGCCAGCAAATCAGCGGCTACAACCTGATTCTCTACATTCCCTATGAAGATGTGGAAGAAGGCTTGGATGAATTTGAAGTCCGTTATTGTGTGACCAATGCAGACGGCGATTGCACCTATCAGAAGTCGGTAAAAGTAGAAATGGACATCCTGAACATTGGTGCCGGTGACGGGCCGATGTGCTTCGGAGATTGCGTTTGGCCGGGCGACACCAACTTTGACGGCGTAGTAAATATGGAAGACATCCTTCCGCTGGGTCTCAGCATGGGCGAAGTTGGCAAACCGCGCGCCAATGCAACGCTGACCACTTGGTATGGACAGTACGCCGACAACTGGGTGAATATTTTCGACCCGACTGCCATAGATTTAAAACACTTAGATACCGATGGTGACAGCTTAGTTACGGCATTAGACACCACCGCCATCAGCATGTATTATAGCCGGACGCACTCCTTAACCCCGGCACGGGTTCCTTATTACGAAAACGAGATCATCTTACAGGGCAATATTTTCGCTTCCCCTGGTGACCTGATCGAATTGGATATGGTGCTGGGCAACTCCGGTAATCCGGCGCACAATGTATACGGCTTCACGTTCCCGTTTGTATACAACCCGCTCATTTTTGTACCGGAAAGCGTTGGCATCGAGTTTAGGTCAAACAGTTGGCTGACCTATAATTCTCCGGTATTACACATGACACGAAACAATCAAGCCGGATTGCTTGAAGCCGGTTACACGCGTACCAGCGGCCTTTCAGCAAGTGGGCACGGGGAAATTGGAAAATTAAGACTGATTGTATCTGATGACATTCAAGGCTTCCGAGAAGACGGCAACGGCATCACCGTCAACTTTACCGGCGGCCTCGCCACCGGCATGAGCGGCTCTGGACAAACTTACGGCATTCCTGTTCGCGACTTTACGCTGCACATTGTGCCACGTCCGAAAGAAGAAACACCGGTTGCCATCACAGCAGATCAGGTTAAAGTGTATCCTAACCCGGCTTCTAACTTCCTGAATGTATACCTGAACGGCGGTTATGAAATGGAAGAACTGACCTTATCCAACATCACGGGCCAGCAACTTTTCCACGCCAACTTGTCGGGCAAACGCACGATGATAGATGTGAACGCTTTGGAAAATGGCCTTTATTTCCTGACCATTCGCAGCAACAATGGCATTGTGACGAAAAAAATTGAAGTACTTCGATAATGGTTATTAGTTATCGGTTACTGGTTACTGGCTCCCGCCAAATAACCAGTAACCAATAACCTGTACCCAGCATACTATACCCGAAAGCGAAATCGTTAACCCTTTGAAAGACCGAAAGAAAACCATTACAAGTTTTATATTCGTGGAATTATAATCATTGCTAGTAGCCGTACATGTAACGTGTGCGGCCTTTTTTTTGCGATTAGTCTGTCTTTAAAGTCCGATAGCTGCGTTGTGCTCAACCCCAAAATCGGTCATTTACGCGAGTAAACTCCCGTTTTTAGGGCAAAACACGCCTTGCTCTCGAACGCTAAAGAACAGACACGGGACTAAATGGACAGACACTAATTAGGCAGAAGATAGACACTTGATATGAGCAAAAAAAACAACCGAAAGGATGGGTTGATCTTCTCAACCGACCCTGATTTTGACTGGAATGGCGGAGAAGAAGCAGAAGCCCCTGCGGACATCGAACCGGGGAAACAAAACCTTCGGGTAGCCATTGATCGCAAGCAGCGCGGCGGCAAAGAAGTTACTGTTATTTCCGGCTTTGTCGGAAGCGACGAAACGCTCGAAGTTTTGGGGAAAATGCTGAAAACCAAATGCGGAACCGGCGGTTCGGTAAAAGACGGCCTCATCCTGATCCAGGGCAATATGCGCGACAAGATCATGGATTTGCTGCTGAAAGAAGGGTATTCGAAAACGAAAAAATCAGGAGGATAGTGACGGGCAAATTTGCAGACTTGCCTTTTGCAAATTTGCCAACATGCATATTTGCCTACTCCCTCCTCCCCTCCCGCCAGGCCTTCACCAACATCACAACTCGGTCATAATTCTGAATGCCCTCGCTGATGCCCTGCGATTTGAGGTAAGCTTCGTAAGCTGCTTCTCTAAACCGGGGCATGATATCGGGATATTCCATAATATTTTGATTAATCGCCCGGATATCGGCTAAAATACCGACGGGGAGGCTTTCCCGCAAACGCTTGTATTCTTCCGGTTTGTAGCTTCGAAAATGAACCGCCAGGGTGCGCCAGTGCGTCAGGTGGCCGCAGTAGGATAGCACAGGTGTTTTGATGTTTTCGCAAGCCAGATAAGCCCAAAAATTGCAGGTTCCTTCATCGCCAAAACCATAGCCATGCGCCATTTCATGCGCAAGCACGTAAGGCAACTGAAGGGGATGCAAGCCCGCATCAGCGTGGCCTTCTCCGGTAAGAGGAAAATACAACCCGGCTGAACTGAACCGGAGAAAGATGCCTTTCGGATACAAAAGGAGACCGCGTACCCGGCCAAAAGTGGGGTATTGATAGAAAGCCAACTGGCTTTCGACAGCTTCGCGGAGTTGTTGCTCCATATCGGCCGGAAAAGCCTGCCCCGTCAATGCGCTCGTATCCGGTGCCCCGGGGATGGCCTGGCGCAGTTCGATAATTTTCTGCGTTTCTATCTGAAGTTCTTTTTCCAAAGCGGCCACATCGAGTGGATGCGAATCCAATTGCATGATCTCCTCGACGGGTACCCGCCCATAGTTGAAGCCCCAGAGTACCATAAAAAAAAAGACAACTCCCCCGGCAAAAGCCAGCACAGACAGGCTGCCCCGAACCAATTTGTCTTTTAATGAAGACCGCTGCATGAAAAACCGACGCATCCTTATATAAAGCCAGATCAGGATCAGGGGAACAAACAGGTAGAGGAGCGGAAAAGGCATCCAGGCTAATCCGTAGTCAATCAGGCCACGCACACCTAAAAAAACGCCCCGGCTGTAATATCGTTCTATCCATTCCGGGTGCATGCCCGCTATCTGGCGCAATGCAATAGCAAAAGCTCCGAGAGCAATCCAGATGAGTTGTTTTTTGTGACGTTGAAACATGTGGCGCGTCTGTTGTGATCAGTCTGTTTGCAATATGTCCGCCAGCGGATAAAGGAGGAATAAGCTTGTGCTTATCTTTGTTCCGTTGCTGACAGTAAAAATCAGGCGAAGTTCAACCAAAACGACTCCGCTGCTGTTACAGTATTCAAATTCTTTTACTCGTAAAAATAACAAACAATGGCATTTCAGTTCACTGATTCAAACTTCAAAGAAACTGCCCTTGATACCGAGGGCGTCAAAGTCATAGATTTCTGGGCAGAATGGTGCGGCCCTTGCCGTGTAATCGGGCCCATCATCGAAGAATTATCCACCGAATACGATGGAAAAGCTTTGATTGGCAAGGTGAATGTAGACGAAAATCCTGAGATTTCCATGAAATACGGTATCCGAAGCATTCCCACGGTGCTGATCCTGAAAAATGGAGAGGTTGTGGAAAAGCAGGTTGGCCTCACCACCAAGCAAGTGCTTACACAAAAAATTGAAGCGCACCTATAAGTAGTGTAGTGTCTGTCTTTATAGTCCGATAACTGCGTTATGCTCGACCCCAAAATCGGTCATTTACGCGAGTAAAATCCCGTTTTTGGGGTCTTCGCATGCCTTGCTCTCGAACGCTAAAGAACAGACACCGACTAAATGGGCAGATAGCTGCGTTCATTTCGACTGCACTCAATGATCATTTGATAAAACCCTTGTCGCAGGTCGCGACAAGGGTTTTGTGTTCTCATTAAAATTGTCATTTTTCGGCCACGGGCTTCGTTCCAACCTGCTTTTTTATCTATCTTCGGGCAACTTAAGCTATTGTTTGCCTATGCAGGTAGTTCGGGAAATTGTGGTCTTGCTGAAAAAGGAGCTCCTGCTCGAATGGAGGATGAAATATGCCATCAGCGGCATCCTATTGTACGTCTTGTCTGCTGTTTTCATCATCTATGCCGCATTTGCAGAAGTAGAGCCTACAACGTGGAATGCCCTGTTCTGGAGCATCGTGCTGTTTGCCTCCATCAATGCCATCGTCAAAAGTTTTGTCCAGGAAAATGGTAGCCGCCAACTGTACTATTACCAGCTGGCCAGTCCCATTGCTTTGTTGGTGGCAAAAATCGTCTACAATTCCGGCTTGTTGTTTGCGCTCAACCTCTTAACCTGGGGCGCATTAGCTTTTATGGCCGGGAGCCCGGTTCAGAACAACGGCTTATTCTTCCTTGCATTGTTCCTTGGCAGCACCGGCTTGTCCATCACGTTTACGTTTATTTCAGCCATTTCGGCGAAAGCGGACAACAATGCGACGCTAACGGCCATATTGGGCTTTCCCGTTGCCATTCCGATTTTGCTGACTTTAGTCCGGCTTTCCGCAAATGCGCTGGAAAACACCGGGGGCATAGGGATCCAAAGAGACATCAATATTTTGATTGCGATAGATTTGGTTTTGGCAGGTATGGCAATTTTATTATACCCAAGTTTGTGGCGGGATTAGTGTCTGTCTTTACAGTCCGATAGCTGCGTTATACTCGGCCAGAATAAGTGGCTGTAAGCCGTCCCACATGAGCAGGTACCACGGAGGCTCGCGAAGTTAAGCCCCTCTGTGAGACTCCCTTTACTCCGCGAGGCTCCGTGACATACAAGGAAGCCCGCAGAGGCACCCTCGGAGGCTTCGCGTCTTCATCGGGCTTTTGCGTACCTTGCTCTCGAACGCTAAAGAGCAGACACTCGATTAAATGGACAGACACTAATTTCTATGATTGATCAGGTTTTAAATAACTGTGCTTGAATATGAAAAAACACTGGTGGAAGGCGCTTGGCGTTCTTATTTTGTTGTACGTCTTAACCGTGGGGATGTTGACGCCCCTGCATCCCGGAATCATAGGCGTGCATCCGCGCAAAGCACAAAGCGGCGCTAAATTAGAGGTGCGCATCAATGGTTACAACACCCATTTTGAGGCAGCTTCGGGGGAACTCAGCGTCTGGCTGAAACCGGACAGCACAGGGAGCTATGGAAAAACCGATTCCAGTTTGTGGATACCCGGTCTCATCACCCAAGTATACAGCGATACGGCATTAAGCGCAACCTTTGAGATACCGCCGTTTTTGCCAACTAATGCGCGAATTGCCGGATTTACATTAATTGCCGACAGCCCTAAGGACGGCGCTGCCCTGCAACCCAGCGCCATTCGCATTACCCAGGATTCCGTCAATCTCCAGGCGGGTCTAAAATCCTGGCTTCGGGATGATCTGAAAAAATACTTACACGCCGATTATCGGTTCGATTTCCCGTTTCGGAGTCTGCTGTACGAGACCATCCGAAACACGTATTTCCACGTTTCTCTTTGGTTTGCTATGGCTTTTTTGTTCATTTATTCTGTTGTGTACAGCGCGCGCTACCTGATCCGACCGCAGGCGCATCTCGACCGGAAAGCCAATGCTTTTACCAGTGTAGGCATGCTCTACGGGATGCTTGGACTGGCCACCGGTGCGCTTTGGGCGAAATACACCTGGGGCAATTACTGGAGTTGGGACATCAAACAAACCATGACCGCAATTGCCCTGCTCATCTACGGCGCCTATTTTGTACTCCGGGCTTCTTTTGAAGAACCTGAGAAAAAAGCGCGCCTTGCCGCAGTTTACAACCTGTTTGCCTTTGCCGCGCTGATTCCTTTGATTTATGTAATCCCGCGGATGGCGCAGGTGAGCCTGCACCCCGGCGCTTCGGGCAACCCGGCTTTGGGCGGCGAAGATTTAGACAACACGATGCGCTTAGTTTTTTATCCGGCCATCATCGGCTGGACGATCATCGGAATATGGATCTCAAAAATTGCTTATCGAATAGAAAGATTGCAGGCACGTCTGGATGACGACGAATAATTCTAACAGTGGTCAATATTAATAAAATTTACCAAATAATATTTCGTTAAATGAAAAATATAAACGACTTTTGGCACGTCAATAATCGGCCAATGAATCGAGTTGTACTCACTGCATTAGCGACGTTTATTTTTGCTTTTCCCCTCTTCGCCCAGTCAGCGGGAAGTACTGATTTTATGCGCAGTATTGGCAAAATTTACGTAGTTGTTGCGGTGATCGCGATGGTGTTCATCGGGATTATTTTTTTTCTAATCTACCTTGACAGGAAACTAACCAGGTTAGAGGACCAAATTAAAGATCATGACACAAGTAGTTCCTAGTTTTTATCAGAGCGTCTCTGACTACTTTGATAAAGCTGCCCGGCACTTAGATCTGCCAGCCGGTTTACTTCAGCAGATCAAAGTTTGTAATGCGGTTTACCAAATTAATTTTCCGGTAAAAATTAAAGGCGAAGTGCGTGTAATTGAGGCCTACAGGGTTCAGCACAGCCACCACCGCACACCCACCAAAGGCGGGATCCGCTACAGCAACCACGTTAATCAGGAAGAAGTGATGGCACTCGCTACGCTCATGAGCTACAAATGCGCCATTGTGGATGTTCCTTTTGGTGGTGCAAAAGGCGGTGTGAAAATTAACCCCTGGGAATTCGAGGAGGAGGAATTGGAGCGCATCACCCGCCGTTATACAACGGAATTGATCCGCCGCAATTTCATAGGCCCATCCATTGACGTGCCCGCCCCTGACTATGGAACAGGTGCCCGTGAAATGGCCTGGATTTACGATACTTACCGTACGTTCAAAGGCGATGAGATTGACTCCGCAGGTTGCGTGACTGGTAAGCCGGTTAACCAAAACGGGATCCGCGGCCGGGATGAAGCAACCGGACGCGGCGTATTTTACGGCCTTCGGGAAGCTTGCGACATCGCCGAAGACATGAAAAAGCTGGGGTTAACCCGTGGAATTGCCGGAAAAACGATGGTGGTTCAGGGACTTGGCAACGTAGGCGCCCACTCTGCCCGCATTGCGCAAGATGAAGGCGGCGCAATTCTGGTGGGTGTTTCCGAAGTGGAAGGCGCTATCTACAAATCCGATGGCATTGATGTACACGAATTACTGAAGTACCGCAAAGAAACCGGCTCAATCCAGGGCTTCCCCGGCGCACAGTTTTATGACAAAAAAGACCGCCGCAGCGTATTAGAATTCGAATGCGACATTCTGATCCCAGCCGCTTTGGAAAGCCAGATCACCAGCGAAAATGCAGGACGGATCAAAGCTAAAATAATTGCAGAAGCCGCCAACGGCCCGACAACTTTTGAAGCGGAAGCTATCCTCAACAAAGCCGGAAAATTGGTCATTCCGGATGTCTATCTAAACGCAGGCGGGGTAACCGTTTCCTACTTCGAGTGGTTGAAAAACCTTTCTCACATGCGTTTCGGACGTATGGACAAGCGTTTTAATCAGCAGAATTACAACAACTTAGTTGACCTTGTTGTCCAATATACGGGGCGGGAAGTTTCGGAAGAGCAACGCCGCCTGATTGCCAGAGGCGCAGAAGAAGTAGACCTTGTGCGTTCCGGACTGGAAGAAACGATGGTAAGTTCTTATCAGCAAATCCGCGAAGTTAAAATGCAAAAAAAAGAAATCGAAGACCTTCGCACCGCTGCCTTTGTGAGCGCAATCAGCAAAATCAGCAACGACTACCAAAATATGGGTATCTTCCCGTAATGGCACAGAATAACATTTTACAACGCGACACCGGGGCAAAAGGATTGCTTCGGTGTCGCCTCAGGTGTTCTTCAAAATCGTCTTAAAATGGTGGCTTAAATTCGCTGAGAAGAATTTTATATTACTTTTCTGCCTTGATTCTTGATTTTTATTTTTCAATGTAATATCTTTCCAGCGTTTTTTATTTCCTCAAAGTGTAAATGACAAACCTATGTCAGATAAATTGGATAAAATTGACCTTAAAATACTGAGAATCCTTCAGGACAACAGTAAGATCACGAACCTCGACCTGTCGAAAAAAATAGGACTTTCCCCGGCTCCTACTTTGGAACGCGTCAAGAAATTAGAGCAATCAGGTGTAGTGGAAAGTTACCACGCAAAGGTCAATCCCCAAACGATGGGATTGAATGTCAAAACCTTTGTATTGGTGTCGCTTGCCTGGCAAAAGGAAAATGCCCTCAACAACTTTCTGGATAAAATCAAGGAAATTGAAGAGATCACGGAATGTTACATCATCACTGGTGAAGCCGATTTTTTGATCAAAATTGTATGTAAGGACATTCCGACCTATGAACAATTGCTTTTCAAAACCTTGTCTCAAATTGAAGAGATTGAGCGGCTTAAGACCCTGATGACGCTTTCTACCGTTAAAGACAGCAAAGTATTGCCCTATCGGTATGAGTGATTTTATGGTTTTCCCTGCCGGACAGCCGCTTTCTGATTTTTTTTGGAAAGCGGCTGTTTGTTTTTTCTTCCCTGCTGCAAAAAACTATGCGCAAAAAACCGTCCCTGCTTTGGAGTTTCCACCGGGAAGATTTTCCCGGCATATCTTACCTGTTTGGGACAATGCACGTCCACGACAGGAAAGCTTTCGGACTTATCGGGCAGGTTGAATCCGTGCTCCGCAACTGCGATGCGCTCGCCACAGAATATGATTTGGATGACAGCGATACGTTTGACAGCTCCTGGTTTAAGGATCTTTCCAGAGATAAATCGGTGCGGGAAGTTTTGCCTGAAAAGACTTGGACAAAACTCCGGCGTATCCTTTATAAAACCCAGGGCATTCATTTAGATGCTTTTCAAAACGCCCATCCTTTCGTCCTGATCGGTACCGTTTCTTCATTAATTTTGTCTAAAGACATGCCTTTGTCATTGGATGAGCACTTGTGGGAAACCGCAAAAGCTTGGGAAAAACAAACGATCGGCATTGAAACCCTGCAAGAGCAACTGGCAATTGTTGGAAAAATACCAATCGAAGCCCACGTAAAAAACCTTGCCCAAATCGCGGTTAATTTCCCCCGTTACCGGCACCAAACCTTAAAAATGGCGGAGTGGTATGCCTCCGGGAATCTTGCCCAGTTGCACCGGGCTTCGGTAAAAGGGCAAGGTAGCCTGAAAAGGCTTTTGCTATACGATCGGAATGCGATCATGGCAGACAGAATAGCAGCAATAGCAGCTTCCCAAACCACCCTGTTTGCAGTCGGAGCCGGTCACCTGACTGGCAAATATGGCCTGGTGAGACTCCTCAAAAACCAAGGATTTAAGTTAAATCCAATAAGGAGCGTGTCGTAAATAAGTTACGTGAATTGGGCGAGGGAATTTTTTCATCGGGCAAGGCGCGAGAAGGGAGCATAGCCTAAGCTACGCGACCGACGATCAACGCAGCCTGATGGAAAAAGCCACCGCGCAAACCAGTAAGTTATTTACGACACGCTCCTAAGCCCGACAGCATAATTTTTTTCTTTACAAACCAATCTTACTACCTTAGCGCATTAATTCATAGCCTGAATACTGTCTTTAATGAAACCTTTTTTTATAGCCCTTTTTTGCTTGTTTTTTTTTCAAGGTTGTCAGGATACAACGGTTACGAAATTTGAAGAAGAAGCCGCACAATTAGAACTGCGCATCAAAAAAGCAGTTTGCGACAAAGCCGGTATGCAACACCAAATTGACTCCGTTTGGAATATTGCCGTAAAGGCCATGGAACAGGATCTTCCGGATGACCTCGAACCCGGAACCAAAGCTAATTTCCTGAATCTTAAAGCGGAGCATCTGATCAAAATGCTCCCCGAATACAGCCCCTTATCCGATGAAACGAAACAACGCATTGCTCAGGCAGCCAGGTCAGACTCTACCATCACGCTTCAATTTACGGTTCTGCTTAAAGAATTTAATGCCTGGGAAACGGAGATGAAAAATTTCCTCCTACGCGTTGAAACGAAAGCGCCCGCATTGCGTCCTAAATTCCTGATTCGCTTGCAAACTGCTCAAAAAACAGCTTGCCAACCCGGGTAATTCCATGTCTGGGTAATATGTCAAGTGGCTTATTTTCAGGATTTTCACATACTATTTTCATGACATTTAACATACATTTGAACAACTTTTAAATTTTTGATCCTATGAAAAATCTACACAAATTTTGGAAATTTGGTGTCCTATCCCTGATGGCATTCAGCGTCACCATGTGTACCGATGATGAAGTGGAAGCCATTTTTCAATCCACTACGTCCTTTGACAATGAGGTGGCGCTGAGTTGGAATACCGTACTACTTGATCTCGAACGCTACACGCCCGGCTACCGTCCGCCGGTTTCTGCGAGAAACATCGGCTACATTGGCATTGCAGCTTATGAATCCGTTGTAAACGGAATGTCTGATGAATATTCCTCAATCGCAGAGATATATCCGGGACTGGAAATTCCCCGGACGACAAGCGGTCAAGAATACCACTGGCCAACCGTGCTGAACGCAACTTATGCCCGCATTTTTACACAGTTTTTTCCAACCGCGCCGTTCCAGTATGCTTCGAAAATTCAGGAAACGGAAACGGAGTTCAATAATGAGTTTATCGGACAGGTGAGTCAGGAAGTTTTCAACCGCTCGCAGGAATACGGCCGCAATGTAGCTGACGCCGTTTTTGTCTGGTCTGCAACTGACGTAGCAGGTCACGAAGCTTACCAGCGTCCCCACCCTGCTGATTACGTCCCACCAACCGGCCCGGGGCTTTGGCAGCCGACTTACCCGGATTATACGCAGGCGCTTTTCCCGTATTGGGGTAGCGTGCGCCGTTTTGCTATTTCCCCTGATGAAATGCGGATAAGAGACCCGCTGCCATATAGCACCGACCCAAATTCGGATATTTATATCCAGGCAAGAGAAACACAAATTACCATCAATCAAATCAAAGCCGGCCAGAGATACGAAGAACGCTGGATTGCCGACTTCTGGAGCGATGACTGCGCTGCAAAAACATTCAGCCCGGCTGGTCGCTGGACCGCAGTAGCCAATCAGGTCGTGGATCACGAAAACGTTGACCTGGGCAAAGCAGTCTATACCTATGCAAAAGTAGGCATGGCCATTGGCGACGCCGGTATTGCTGCCTGGCATGAAAAATACCGTTTCAATTACCAGCGCCCGATTGATTATATCCGTCAGGTAATAGGCGATAACAACTGGAACAGCATCATGTGTCAGGACGGTTCAGAATTTTACACCCCGCCATTCCCAGCTTATCCCTCCGGCCATGCGACTTTTGGCGGCGCTGCTGCGGAGGTTTTGACCAATATTTACGGCTCCAATTATGGCATGACAGACTATTGCCACGAAGGAAGAACCGATTTCATCAGTACGCCGCGCACCTTCGATAATTTCAATGAAATGGCCGAAGAAAATGCCTTTTCCCGGATTCCGATCGGGGTTCATTTCCGCATGGATTGCGAACAGGGCTTGTTATTAGGCTATCGTGCCGGGCGGGCGGTCAACCGTTTGCCGTGGAAACGTTAATGCTATATATAACAAGGCATAATTTCTTTGTATGAGAATAGCCGGAACAGTGCAGGTGCATACTCCGGCTATTCTCATTTTTTCGGTTTTTTTATTTTTTTTTTACTTTCGCAACACTTTTGTAACTTTCTGTTACGAATGCCGTAAATGAATGCATCTAAGTACCTATTTACTCCGAAGCTAGCCATACCCTTGGATAGATAGTCTTTAGACAGAATTATTTTCACGATTATTTGAAACCATTTTTTTAAACCGACAAAACTTGATCCTATGGCTTTCAAGAAGTTATCCTTACTCCCTATTTTGGGCTTGTTAGCAATCATGCTGATTGCTGTTTCCTGCGAGCAGGATCAGCTTTCAGACGACATAAATTCAACCAATCGGGTGTCGGATTATGATGCAGAAGCTGCTTTTGAGTGGAATGAAGTTTACCTCGAAATTGAGCGCTACGCTGCTGGTTATCGCCCGGGTCCTGCGCCCCGTTCATTAGCTTACCTCGGTTTGGCTGCGTATGAAGCCTGCATCAGTGGTATGCCGGATTACAATTCGTTAGAAAGCCGCTTTCCCGGCCTTGTTGTTCCCAAGGCAGTGGCCAACCAGAAATACCACTGGCCAACCGTTGTGCATGCCATTTACACCAGAATGATGCCGCGCTTTTTCCCAAATCCTCAGGCAGCCGCCAACACGCGCATGCTGTCTTTGATCAGCCAGCTGAACTCGAAGTACGAACAGGAAGCCGGGTCGGAAGTATACGCCCGCTCGAAGGAACACGGCGAACGCGTAGCTGACGCCGTATGGAACTGGTCCGCTACGGATGTAGTCGGACACGATGCCTACCTTGATCCATTCGGCAACTACGATTGGCAGGCCAACTACAATGAACCCGGCGACTGGGTTGCCACCATTCCAGGCCCGGGCAAACCGATGTTCCCGTACTGGGGTCAGGCCAGAAGGTTTGCCATCAACGAAAGCGACCGCTTGGCTTTACCTCCGATTCCTTACAGTGAATCGCCGAATTCTGAATACTACTCACAGGCTATTGAGGTTTATGCCCAAAACACACCTACGCTTTCTTATATTGACGAGTGGGTAGGCGAATTTTGGAGCGATGACCTTGTCAACCTCACGTTCAGCCCCGGCCCGCGCTGGATTGCTATTGCAAGCCAGGTGATTAAGAATGAATCCAGCAACTTAGAAACAGCCATTGAAGCGTATACTAAGGTTGGTATGGCGCTCAACGATGCGGCCGTAGCTTGCTGGCATTCCAAATACTACTACAATATAGAGCGCCCGGTGACCTACATCAAGAATGTAATTGACCCAACCTGGCAAACAAATCTATACGATCCTTTGACTGGAGCTGAAGGCATTTCGCCTTCTTTCCCTGCCTACCCATCCGGCCACTCCACGATGGGCGCTGCCGGCGCAAAAGCATTGGAAAGCGTTTTTGGTACGGATTACTCGATGACGGACAATTGCCACAGAAATCGTACAGAGTTTGAAGGCGTGCCGCGCACTTTCAGCAGCTTCGAAGAGATGGCGGAAGAAAACGCCTGGTCGCGTGTTCCACTTGGCGTACACTGGCGCATGGACAGCGATGAAGGCGTTCGTTTAGGAAAGGCAGTTGGCGTCAAAGTCAATCAATTGCCCTGGAAAAATTAACACAAGAGCATATAATAAGAAAAAAAGCCTTCCGGTTCTTGTAAGAATCGGAAGGCTTTTTTTATGACGCCAGAGCTATTGGACTCTAAAGACAGACACTAATTAGCTCCTTTTCTGTTGAATTCAGCGCCAACAACCCCCGAATCCTTGCGCACCAGTTCGATCATATCTTTAGGCGGCTTCAGCGAGGTATCGTAGGAAATGAGCCAATGGTAGCCGTCGTTGGAAAGGCTTTTCAACACTTTCATCCCTTGCTTGGCGTATTTTTCCGTCCAAGCATAAGCGTTCACGCCACTGTTCAGCTGAACAACCAATTCGCTCGGAATGGCATCTTCAGGCAAATCGGCGGGCGGCGGGCCTTCCTTGAGTATCCAATCGGCACCTGCAGCAATGCGGTCGAGCGTTTGCTCCAACTTCAGAACTGCCTGCGGACGGCCTTCTTTACCGGTAATCGCCTTGATATCACCTTCTTCATAATATGTCAGGGTGACGCTCGCGAGGTCGGCGATCCGGCTTTTGTAAACATTCTGGTACTGCCAAATATTGGCTTCCCTGAACTCTTTTTGCAGATTGGCAAAGACTTCTTTATCCAATCGTTTGACGTAAAGGCCGATGCGGTCTGTGTTACGCTCTCCCTGGTAACTGGCAATACCGTCCTGGTAAATAGTAAGGGTGAAAATCGGGCAACGGCCATAGCAAGGGCCTTTGCTAATTTCAACCACCTTATTCAGTTCCTCTAATCTGATTTTTCTCACATCAGTTACGCAAGAAGCGAAAGAACATGTAATACAGACCATCATAAACAGCCTCAACCCCCGGGGGTAGTGCATACTTCTGAACATGACAACAGTTTTGAATGTAGAATGAGTTGCAGAATTGGGTTAAAGACGGGCAATAATAAGCATTTTAGTAATCATATTTCTTTCATTTTTAATTTGGAGTATATACACGCCGGGGAGCAAATGCCCCACGCGGATTTTGTTTTCAAGTTCCTGATAAACAGGCCATAACGTGCCATTTATTCCAAAGCATCGAACCTCGTATCCTGCGCTTAAGCCCTCAATGACAACGAATTGGTTTGCCGGATTGGGCTGTAAAACGACAGAGACCTGCGAGGGCGGCTCGAACTGATTCGACACCGGCAGGCAGGCACCGCTTTGATACACCAACCCGGAACGAGGGCCGTCAAGCGATGCGCGCATCCGCAATTTTTGCCCCTGAGTGAACATCACCATACAGGCGTCATCTGTGTAATTCATGTAGTTGCAAAACATATCAGGTGTATTTGCGATGCAGGAAGATTGTAATCCCGAAAAAGATGGACACTGATTGAGGTAATTTCCGGCCTGTTTCGGCGTGTCGGCTACCTCATCGTCAAAAATGCAATCCGGGTTGCTGTTGCCTGAGTTCCCCCAAGCGTGGTACAGGTTAAAATAGTGGCCGATTTCATGCGTAGCCGTGCGACCTAAATGGTAAGGTGCGTTGATCGCTGTTCCTATAACGCCGAACCGGTGCGGCGCAATACGCACCCCGTCTTCTTCCGGAATGTCCTGTCCGGGAAAACTAGCTTCTCCGGCAATTCCGGAGGGGAAAGCGCCAATCCAGATATTCAGGTAATGGTTGGAGCACCAAACATCGTGACCGCCAAATTCTTCGTAACAAATGGCCCGTTTTCCGCTTACCCGTAAAATGCCAATCTCGGGTAAACTCGTTTGCGTTCTTGTGATTCCGGTCGCAGGATTCCCAAGCGGGTCAACGGTAGCGAGCTGGAATTCAATTTCTGCATCCGCCCGGACAGCCCGGAACGGTGGATAGATAACATTTTCAGAATCAGCATTCATTTTTCGAAAATCGCTGTTTAATACCTGAATCTGGGACATGATCTGTTCGTCAGAAATATTTTCAGCAGCAGTTCGCCAAACCACATGCACCACAACCGGGATAATCGCCAGTTCCCTTGGCTCGCCAGGGTTGTGTTGTTGGTTTTCAATCCAGTTTTGAGTAAAAGCTTCAATGCGTGCCCGATCTCCGGCGACAACGGCATTTTGATGCACATGCGCATTCAGTAAGTCCTGCGAAAGACAAGTCTGTGCCCGGATATATTCAGGCATTGCAGTGACCATGACCAGAAAAAAAATGAAGCGCATATTCGTCATTACCCGAAATTGATGAACCGAAAATGTTGGTCATTTTCCTAAGAGCAATGCATTTAGGGCCTCGTTGTTCGGAGAGATGATGATTTCTGTTCTGCGGTTCGCAGCGCGCCCCTGCGGGGTTGTATTGGATGCTACCGGCACATAATCGGCTCGCCCGGTTGCAGTGATGCGCTCGGGAGGGATGCCGTAGGCAGTAAGGACTTTGGCGACTGAAACGGCCCGAAGTGTGCTGACATCCCAATTGCGCTCCGCAATGGCCTCTGAATTAACGTGCCCTTCGATGCGAATATCAAGCTCAGCAATACGGGGGCTGATTACGTCGGTCAGTTGCACCAAGGATCGGCGGCCATTGATGTCCACTTGCTCATTACCCGAAGGGAAAAGCAAGCTTTCGCTAAAAACGACAGCAATCCCGCCGTCTTTTCGGTCAATCACCGAGATATTATCGCTGTTGTATCCCAAAAAGGCGCTTTGCAGCTTTTGTTTCAATTCAGCGATCATCACCCGTTTGTCGTAGAGAAACCCGGTAACTTTTGCCTGTTCGTTCTGTTGATTGTCGTACCCTTTCGGTGTTCCGTCAAAATTGTATTCCAACTGGCTGATGCGGGCGTTGCGTTCGGAAAGTTCGTATTCCATTGTCGCAGCCGTTTTGCGATGGCTATCCAGATCGCTCTGCTGCGCCGATAATTGATTTTGAAGGTTGGTTTTTTCGTACGCGCTGACCGCAAGTACTTCATCCCCTTTGGCTACCAGACCATTGTACTTGTTCAGCACTTCCAGGTAGCTTTTATTCAGGTTGATGTTTGTGGCCGTCAATTGCTCTACTTCGTAGGTCTTCTCTTTGATCAGGTCTTCCAATTCCTTGTTGACGCGGTCGAGTTCCTGGTTGTTGTTGTTCAAAGAATCTACGGCTTGCGATTCTTTTTTGTAGTACGTGAGCGATTCCTCCAGCTCACTGTATTTTTGTTGAGTTACACACCCCGTTGCAAAAAGGGCTACACTCAAAATCAACAAGAAGGCCATCATTAGTTTCATAGAATCTGCGTTTGTTATAACACCAAAGATAATGCATCTTAAACAAAAAGATACAAGGACATCAATGCAACGCCCTGCCAGAAAAGATTATTGCCTGTCGGAAATAACCGGCATTTCCTAACTTTGTGCCTGTTTCATCATTTTATCTTAATCGTCATGAACAACAAACTCATTTTTGCAGCGCTTTGCCTCTGTTTTACTTTTTGTAGCAACGAACCGGCAAAACAACCGGACGGGCAGACTGCAGCCGAGGCCGTGCCGGTCCAGAATGCACAAACCGTCGCCTCTGCTACAGTGGGCGACTTGACCCTGGTTGCACCAAAAGTTGTTGCATCAGCAGGGGAAACGGTCTGCATAGATATTACGGTATTGGGCTGCAAGCAATTGCTCTCCATGCAGTATTCTGTCCGCTGGGATAAAAACGTGCTGGAGTTTAAAGAACTGAAAAACTATACATTGCCTTACCTGGATGGCAATAATTTCGGCGTTAATAACGCCCAGGATGGCTTACTAACCGCCATGTGGATCGAAAATTCACTGAAAGGCATTACAATAGCAGATGGCAGCTCAATTTACCAAATTTGTTACACCGTAAAAGGCAAATCCGGCCAGTTTTCTTCCATCAATTTCGTGGATAAACCAACCCCTTTTGAGGCCGTAAACTTCCAAAGTCAATTATTGAAGATTATCGGGGTTGACGGGAAGGTTACCGTGAAGTAGAAAGTAGAAAGGCTAGGGTTGGGATGACATAACATCATCTAATTACGTTCCCTATCTTTATACTTTCTACCCTCTACTTTCTACCTACTTTAATACTTGATCTCCGAAAGATTCACCACAAAGCCTGAGACTTTTTGCTTCTTTTTGATGTTCGCGGTATAGTTTTTTGCTGCGCTCTCCGTTTCAAAAGGGCCGAGTATGATTTTGTACAGATTGTTTGGCGCTCCTTTTTCAACGCTTATCAGGATATTGTCGAAGAATTTAGCCTGAAGGTCAGCAACCTGCCTCAAAACATTTTCGTAGTTGCTCAGCGACGCCACCTGAACGCCGTAGCCTTTTTGGGAAGGGCGCTCCAGCACTATTTTGTACAAGCCAAACTGCGTGTAATCTTTACCCACTAATTTTCCTCGGGAAGGAGATGCTTTTGATTTTTCAGCCAGATTGGTTTTTTTAGCTTTCTCCGTGGTAGACACTTCTTTTGCCGCAGCTGTTTTCTCTATTTTTGCAGTCGGTTTTTCTTCCTTTACCGTGGTGCTTTTTTTCGCTTTGGCAGTTTGGGAAGCGGTCGCTTCTTTTTTCGCAGGGTCATTTTCCGGTTCATAGTTGTATTCGGCGGGTTGATCGGATTTCGCCTCTTTGGCCGGTTCTTTTTCTGCCGGCGTCTCTTGATCTATGGCAAGTTCTGCGGGCGGGTCGTCTTCTTTAGTCACCCGTTTTACAACTACAATTTCCACTTCAGCCGTTCCGTCGCCAAGCATACCCAGTCTTTCTGCAGCCTTTTTGGATAGATCAATGACCCTTCCTTTGATGTACGGGCCTTTGTCTGTTACTTTGACGACAACCGACTTCTTGTTGTCGAGGCGGGTGACGCGGATCATCGTACCGTAAGGATGGCGTTTATGCGCAGCAGTCAGCTTGCTTTTGTCATACTTATCGCCATACGCAGTCCGGCGTCCCTGAAATTCATCACCATAATAGGAAGCGAGGCCAGACTCGGAATCCTGTGCAATCGCAGCGGAACCTAAAGCGGCGAAAAATAAAAGTGCGAATAGTTTGAATCGGTTTCTCATGTTATCTGTTCTTTAATGAATTTAACCAAACGCCCGAAGATAGACCTAATTGAACGTTCGGACAATAGTTGTGATAAGTGCAGTAACGCCCCAAAGCGCCTCCTCATTGTTCAGCCCTTTTCTATCCGTTTCATTTGAAGTGAACCAAAAGGCGTTGCATTTTGTAATTTTGCACACAAGACTTGTTGCAAGGGGCATCCTTCCGAGCCAACAAGTCCATAATTTCAAGATAAATTCCGTTTTTATGAGCAAGCTCGGAAAGGTTTTGGTAGCCATGAGCGGTGGCATTGACAGCACGGTAACCGCCATGATGCTGCACGAAGAAGGGTATGAAGTCATTGGCATTACGATGAAAACCTGGGACTACGCTAACTCCGGATCCTCCAAAAAGGAAACCGGGTGTTGCAGCCTGGATTCCATCAACGATGCCCGTCAGGTAGCCGTGAATATGGGGTTTCATCACTTCATCATTGACATTCGTGAAGAATTTGGCGATTATGTGATTAACAATTTCGTAGATGAATATATAGCTGGCCGAACGCCAAACCCCTGCGTACTCTGCAATACCCACATCAAATGGAACGCGCTGTTAAAGCGCGCGGATGCACTGGATTGCGAATTCATTGCAACCGGCCACTACGCGATCATCAATGAGGCCAATGGCCGGAAATTCATCAGCAAATCTGCGGATTTGAATAAAGACCAATCCTATGTTCTTTGGGGGTTGAGCCAGGAATGTTTGAACCGCAGCCGTTTTCCACTTGGGCACTATACCAAACCCGAAGTACGTCAGTTCGCTTTCGATTTTGGGTACGAGGAACTTTCCAAAAAAGCAGAGAGCTACGAAATCTGCTTTGTTCCCGACAACGACTATCGCAGTTTCCTGAAGCACCGCATTCCAGAACTGGAAGCACAGGTTGCGGGCGGCGATTTTGTGAACAGCCGGGGTGATATCATCGGTAAACACCAGGGGTATCCTTTTTATACTATCGGCCAGCGAAAAGGCTTGGGCGTTGCGTTCGGACATCCGATGTTTGTAACGGAGATCCGCCCGGATACCAATACGGTCGTTTTAGGTTTGGAAGACGAACTCATCCGGAACGGAATGATCGTTGGTCAACCCAATTTGATGAAATACGCTTCGTTTGAAGACGGGATGGAGGTCGTAGCCAAAATCCGTTACAAGGATGCAGGCGCTTTGGGACGCATGTATAGCGATAATGGCAAAATTCGCGTAGAATTTGACGCCAATGTAAAAGGTGTCGCGCCGGGACAATCTGCCGTTTTTTATGAAAACGACGATGTAGTCGGCGGTGGCATCATCTATGGTAGTCTCAACTCAGGTTTATCATGAAGCACAACATAAAAATAACCAATTATTTATGGCTCATAGCCGCCGTGGTGCTGATTGTTTCTTCCTGTAATAAAAGAGAGACAGAGCCTTTGGACCTGGATTTTGGGTACGCATATTACCCGCTTGAGGTGGGTCAAATCCGCGAATTCGAGGTGGATTCGATCATTTTCGACCCGGCAGCGGGCGGAACGCAAATTGATACCAATTCGTGGTTCATTAAAGAATCCATCACCGATTCTTTCCCCGCACAGGATGGCCTGACCTGGTATCGAATCGAACGCGTTCAACGCCAGTCAGCTACCCAACCCTGGCAAATCGGCAAGGTTTATGCCGCCGCACGCAGCAACCAACAGGCTTACCGCACCGAAGAAAACCTGCGTTTTATCGCAATGACTTTCCCATTGCAGGCCAATGAAACCTGGAATGGAAACGCTTTCTTTTCAAACAGCACTGCGGTAGAAATCGCTGGCGAACAGATTGAAATGTTCAAAGACTGGAACTATCGCACCCTTTCTTTAGCGGAACCGTTTCAGGTTGGCGGTCTTTTATTTGAAAAAGTCTGCTCCATTCAGCTGGCCGACAGCGAAAACATCATCGAATACAGGCAGGGAAAAGAATACTACGCCAAAAACATTGGACTGATTTACAAAGAATTGCAGATAATGGACAGCCAATGTGAGGTGTGTTGCAGCAGCGATTTTGGCGCTTGCGCTACAACGGATTGGGGGCAAAGAGCTGAAAAAGGATTCATCCTGCGCCAACGTCTGCTCCATTGGCAATAACGGAAACCGCGAATTTTTATGGACGCAATGGTCAAAATAGGTCGGGTAGGAAAAGCGCACGGCCTGCTCGGAGAATTAAAAACTTTTGTTGAAGACGCTTATTGGGAAGATTTTTTGAGTGCAGAAATCATTTTTTTGGAAATCAGGGGACAACACCTCCCCTATTTCGTTGAGGACGTGCGCGCTGGCAATGCCATTTTGGTCAAATTAGAGGACGTGAACAGCCGCGATGACGCGCAACTGCTCCACCACAAAGATATTTACCTTCGAAGGGAAGATATTTTACCCAATGAAGCCCGCACCATTGTCATAGAACCTGGTTATGAACGCTTTACCAGTTATACGATAGAGGATGCTACCCACGGATTGGTGGGAAAAATTGACGAAGTGATCGAAATGCCCCAGCAAATGATGGCCGTTGTTGTTTATCGCAATCGCGAAATATTGATCCCCCTCAACGAGCAATTTATTGTGAAAGCAGACGAGAAGGAGTCCGTTCTGCATATGGATTTGCCGGACGGACTCCTCGATTTGTAAGTGTCTGTCTTTATAGTCCGATAGCTGCGTTGTATTTTGCCCCAAAACTGCTCATTTACGCGAGTAAACTCCCATTTTTGGGGCAAAACACGCCTTGTTCTCGAACGCTAAAGAACAGACACGGGACTAAATGGACAAACACTAATTAGTTTCTGTCTTTAGTCTTTAGAGATAAACTTACTCCAGATCACCTGCCCCTCCGTTTTAATCACGACGGAATAAATTCCGGCGGGTTGGGTTGCGATATTCAGTTCTTTTTGCACAGCGCCAACTTCTATTGCTTCCGACAAAACGGGGCGTCCCAGGGCATCGCGCACTACTATCCAGGTATTTTCAACCGTCGGTTGCTGAAATTTTAACCAAAAACTGCCGGTTGTCGGATTGGGAAACAACCGCACTTCCGGTTCATTTTTTAGGGTAACCGAACGGAGTGGAGAAAATTCGACCGTACCATCCAGGTCGAGCATGCGCAAACGGTAGTAGAGCGGCTTGTTGAATACAGGATTTTTATCTTGAAAATGGTAGCTACGCGTTGTTCCATCCGGCGTTCCCTGGCCTGCGATCCAGCCAATTTTTTCAAAATGCATTCCATCTAAAGACCGCTGCACTTCGTAGCCCGCAAAATCAACTTCGTTGGCCGAAGTCCATAGCAGGCTCACTTGCTTATCTTGTTTTTCTACTTCAAAGGTGAGCAAATCAAGCGGGAGCACACTTATGCCCGTCCAAACCGCATACCCGAACGCAGGCACGGTGAGGTTTACCCGCCCGTTGGATACGCTGACGCTGGCGCTGGCACCCGCCGAACCGGCAACTTTGAGGAGTTCGTCGCCATTGCTCAAGCCTGCGCTGCTGGTATTTACTCCGTGCGACGCGGTCAGCGGCGTTCCTGCAAAATTGATGGCGACCAGCACGTTCCGTCCCGTAGAAGTATTGATGATTTGGTAAAAAAGCGTGGTGGAAGCGCCCCCGGCTGAAAAACTTTGATGGTATGGTGTAGAAAAACGACTCAGGTAATCTATCTGATTGGCTCCGAAGATATACGCTTTGTGTGCGCTGATCAAAGCATCTATTTCGCTTTTCAGCGAAGGCACGGTCAGCATGACATTGTTGTCCATCTTGAGCGTTGCGCCGTAATAATCCGGATAAAAAACGCAGGGCAGGCCAACCTGATTGTTGGTGAGAATGTAAGCATACCCCAGTATCGGGTTCATATCGTGGTAGACATCCACATACCGAAAATCGTGGTTATTGACCATTGTCACCACCGAAAACGGACTGGCGCCGGCACCGTTGCTCATGCCAGCATTGAAAATGTTCCGCACATCGTAGCCGAAGCTTTCACAGGCGACCCGCAAATTATCCCGCAGGTCAAAATCAAAAGCCCTGACCTTAATGACATCTTTTATGGGTTGGCTCAAATAAGAATTCACTTCGTTTACCCACCCGGTTAGTACGCCTGCATTGGAAGTAAAATGCTCTCCTACAACCATAGAAGGCCGAATGCTGGGAGAATTATTATAAAGCGCGTTGATCAATTGCCCTACAAAAGAAGCCGGAAAATGTTTCACCGCGTCCATGCGCAAACCGCCAATTCCGACGTTCGTCAACAACCATTTTGTCCAGTCGTTGTAAGCAGTTTGGGTCGAGATGTGCGCTTGCTCTACGTCAAAGAAAAAGTAAGGATACTCCTGGTCGCCGGTCATGCAGGTGAAATTGACGCCATTGGGTTTGAAATTCAGGTAGTTCATCGCCCCCTGGCCGCTGGGCATAGCGGCGTAATTGGTTCGCGTTTGTAAAGCCAGGTCGTTGATGATGTTCATATTTCGGGAGCCAGACCAAATTTCATAAAGCCGCTGGTCAATACCGGAACCGCCCCCGCCCACTTCTTCGATGTAAATTTCTAAATTATCGCCGGATGCAAGGAAATCGCCGGCACCAAGAGCGAGGTAGAATTCGTCGGTGTTGCAGGATCCGATTTCCTGGTTGGCAAAAATATTGCGGCCCAGGAATATCTGGTTGTTGGGTTGATCAGGATTGCAATCTACTCCGCCATTGGGTTCATATTCGTTAATCGTGTCTGAGTTATGCACCGTATTCTGCGTCCGGAAATACAATTTATAGGGACGTCCGTTGAAACCGCCATTACCCGAAGCGGAACTGAATTTAAAATAATAATTCCCCGCGCCATTGCCACTGCTGCCGCCCAATGGCAGGCGGTACCGCACTTTTCCGTTCACGGGATATGGGGTGGCGTTGCCGTTGCAGCCGGCCGGCGGGAAGTTCATGACGTAGTTGCGCACGGCCGGGTTGTCCTCATAATCCCCACCGTCGCGGTGGTTATAGACGACATCGGCCACGGAAATGATGCCGTTGGTACTCAAAGCGCCGATCAGGTTTGAAACCTGAGCGCCCGTTCCCAATCCCGTTTGACCGGTGGCCTGGCCATAGTCGTATAAATCCTTCGGGTCGTAGCCATTGCTGCAATCGCCAAAACTGGCTTTGCTCATGGGGGGGAGCCATAGCATGGTAAATCCGGCATTTTTCAGGGCGGTGGCTTTGCCTGTCAGTTCAAGGGCAATTGAAGGCCCGTTATAGTTATTACAATTGGGTTTGGGATAATCCCAATACCAGCCCTGCATCATAAAATCCTGTGCATGAACGCAATAAGTTGACAGTAATAGCAAGGCAAACCACAAGCCTGCCCGGTAAGCGCGTCTTAAAAGATTCATAAACCCATGTTTTTGTAAAATTGCCAGACCTATTTACAAGGCGACGGCCTTGTAAATGTATTGCCTTCCTTTTAGTGGTTTGGGAAGTGTGAGGACTAGGAATGACTGGTAACAAGACAGGAATTAGGCTGCAAATTAGAGATAAAAATGCAGTTATACTTACAATTTTTTTGGACTAGTGTCTGTCTTTATAGTTCGATAGCAAGGTACGCAAGAGCCCGATATGAGGACGCGAAGCATCTGAGGACAGCCTCTACTGGCTTCCTTGTATGTCACGGAGTCTCACAGAGTAAAGGGAGTCTCGCGGAGTTAAGGCCTCTGTGAGAGACTCCCTTTACTCCGCGAGACTCCGTGACACCTGCTCATGTGGGGCAACTAGCGTATAAGGTTCCTTAAAACCCTATAGGTTTACAACGCGGCGGCTCCGCTTTTTTATCACTTTAATTTTGACAAAGCTTCCCCAATGCGCCGAATAGCCTCCGTGAGCTTTTCATCCGAAGTAGCGTAGGAAATGCGGAAGCAATTGTCGGCACCAAAAGCCGCACCGCTCACCGCTGCGACATAAGCGGTATGCAGCAAATATTCGCAAAAATCATCCGCATCGCGAATAAGCATTTTACCATCTGTTTTTCCAAAAAAAGCGCTGATGTCCGGAAAAACGTAGAAGGCACCTTGTGGGTGATTAACGTTCATCCCGGGAATTTTTTTCATCAAATCGGTCACCAATTCGCGGCGGCGCAGGAACGCGTCCCGCATTTGCCAGGTCGGCGTCATGTCCGAACCCAAAGCAAAAGCAGCAGCTTTTTGGCTAAACGCGGCGGCGCCGGAAGTAATTTGCCCCTGCATTTTATTGCAAGCACTTGCAAGCCAAGCCGGTGCGCCAATATATCCCAGCCGCCATCCCGTCATTGCAAAGCCTTTGGAAAATCCGTTTACGGTAACCGTGCGGTCTTTCACCTGCGGGAAAGCGCCGATACTGGCATGTTTGCCGGAAAAATTGATGTATTCATAAATCTCATCCGAAATGATGATCACGTGTTCGTGGCGCGACAGCATTTCGGCAATGGATTCCAATTCTTCGTAGGTATAAACCGAACCGGTTGGATTGCATGGCGATGAAAAAATGATGAGTTTGGTGCGTTCCGAGATGGCTGCTTCTATTTGCGATGCGCTGGATTTGTAATCATCTTCAATGCCTGCATAGACGTAAACAGGCGTTGCCTCCGTTAATTTGACAATTTCGGCGTAAGACACCCAATAAGGAGCCAGAATCAACGCTTCATCGCCTTTTTCGAGCAGCGAAAGGCAAACGTTGGCAATGGATTGTTTGGCACCATTGGAAACGACAATCTGATTAATTTCGAAATCAAGGTTGTTGTCCCGCTTGAATTTAGCTTGAATGGCCTTCCGCAGTTCAACTGTGCCCGGCACCGGGGTATATTTAGTGAACCCGTCATCGAGCGCTTTTTTGGCGGCCTCTTTGATGTGAACCGGGGTATCAAAATCGGGCTCTCCAAGGCTCAGGTCAATCACATCGTGGCCTTGAGCAGCGAGATCACGCGCCATTTGCGCCATTTTTATGGTCGCCGATTCTTCCATCAATTGAATACGCTGTGTCAACAGCGTCTGTACCAATTCTGCCATTATTTTGTTTTTTCAAAATTTAAGTGCAAAAATAGGGATTATTTGCAATGAATGCTGCTTTTTATTGCCACTGTGGTAAAAATTTTATAAAACCTCCGCAACAACAAAGATGCTCCCCGTTACAAAAATCAGATCGCCGGGCTTGGCTTGCCTTTTAGCAGCTTGCAGGGCGCGTTTTACAGAAACATAAGCCCGCCCCTTTAGTCCTTCCTGCGATGCACGGAATTGCAGTTGTTTAGCGTCCAACCCCCTCGGGATATTGGCCTTGCAAAAGTAGTACCGCGCATGTTTGGGAAACAATTCTAAAACCGGTTTAAGCTCCTTATCGCTTACGGTTCCCATTACGAGGTGCAGATTTTCGTAAGGATATTGAGCAACTTGTTCCAGGGTTAGCTTCAATCCGCCCTCATTGTGCGCGCTGTCGCAAATAATAGCCGGATGCGTTCCGATTACCTGCCAGCGCCCCATAAACTTAGTGAGGGTTGTTAAATTAAAAAGGCCGTCCCGAACGTTTTGAGTGCTTATATTGAACGTATTTTGAAGTAGATCAACGGCTTGCGCAACAGTTTGTAGGTTTTTCGACTGGTAACGTCCATGCAAATTGGCGTGCAACGCCAGGTATTCAGGTTGACCTTCGCGCCATAATTCATAGGTCGAATGCGTCCCGGTTTCTCCTTTCCACGCTGCCTTCCAGTGTTCATCTGCAAATACGATCGGCGCCTCCATTTCTACCGCTTTTGCCACAAAAACCGGCTTTGTTTCCGGGTGGGTTTCACCAATGACGACCGGGATGTGCGCTTTGATAATTCCGGCTTTTTCGGCGGCAATCAGGGGCAGGGTATCGCCCAAAAACTGCTGATGGTCAAAACTGATGTTGGTGATGACGCTCAACACCGGGGTCAGCACGTTTGTAGAATCTAAGCGCCCTCCCAGACCAGTTTCCACAACGGCAACCTCTACTTTTTGTTTGGCAAAATAGTCGAAAGCCATGGCCACCGTAATTTCGAAAAAGGAGGGTTGAATGCGGTCGAACAAAGCCCGGTGGCGTTCAGAAAAATCAACGACATAAGCCTTATTGACGTATTGCCCGTTCACTTTGATGCGCTCCCTAAAGTCTTTATAGTGGGGCGAAATGTAAAGCCCCGTTCGGTAACCCGATGCCTGCAAAATTGCGGCCAACAGATGCGCAACCGAACCTTTCCCGTTTGTGCCAGCGATGTGAATGGCCCGAAATTGCTGCTGCGGGTTGTCCAAAGCTTCCAATAACGCAAGGGTATTGCCCAGCCCTTTTTTAAAGGCCGGGGGGCCAATGCGCTGAAACATCGGCAACTGCTCAAAGAGGTAATCCAGCGTCAATTGATAGCGTTCCCGAAAGGTCATGCGTTTAATATATTTGGTGTACAAAGGTAAGTAGCGGCTATTGTTCTATCACGCATCCGATAGGAGTAGTTCTTGAAATTTTTGGTGCCTCTCCCCTACTCCAGGCCTCAATGGCATCAGTCAGGTAGTTTTCGGTTGAAGTTGGCCGGTGTTTTCCCAGCCCAAAAAACCAGTTGTCTATGGCGCCCTGGTACAAAATGTGTCCATCTGTAGCAGCAAAAACCACTTCAGGCGTCACTTTCACGCCAAGTTTGCAAACCAAGCGGTTGCGGGCGTCAAGGAACATCGGAATATTTAAATTGTAGGTAACCCCAAAATCAGTTATTTGTTGAAAAGAATGCCAGCGCGTAAACACACCAATCCATTGCACCTGAGGGTATTTCACAGCGAACTCCCTGATGTTTTTGGTATATTTTTGACAAATGGGGCATTCGGAGTCGAGGAAAATTAATGCCACCGGTTTGCTTTTTTCAAAGGTTTCGGCAAGCGGAGTTGTCGTTTTTTCGCTTCGCAGCAAAGGCGTTTGCAGCCAATGTCGCTGCAATTGGCAGGAATAAGTGGTACAAAAAAGATATAAAGCAGCAAAAATTGATCGAATAAATAATTTCATTTTCACAAGACATGGAAGACAAAGACATAAGCTGGTAAACGCTGACGCGGCATAGTAATTCGTCTAATAAACAAAAAAGAGAGCACCCGGCAATCACCGAATGCTCTCCCCGTAGTGAATCAAAACAATTAGTATCCGTCCATTATTCAGACGGTGTCTGTTCTTTAGCGTTCGAGAGCAAGGCGTGTGAAGACCCCAAAAACGGGCGTTTGGTGCGGTTAGTGAGGGCGTCGCTTAGAGTGACACCCTCATTGCCCGCAGCCATCGGACTCTAAAGACAGACCCTAATTATCCACCTTTCAAAACAGGCCAGTCTCTGCCATCCTGACGCGTCAGAACCACCGTGCCTTTATCGCCATAGGTATTGACCCACTTCAGAGTCAGGCTGGGCCCGTTGAAGCTGACAAACTGATACGTATAGGTATCGCCGTATTGGTCTCCGCCACCCACTACAATGGTGTTGCACTGATCCAAGACGCGGGCCGTCGCGCTGTTGGCCGGGTTATCGTTCCAGCAGGAAGACGGGAACATGCCAAAAGTCAGGTCTGTCGTCAAATATTTGCCCGCAGATTCCTCCGTCCAGGTCACCGTGCCAGTGATTTCTGCCGGACAAGCTCCGCCGCCAGCTCCGGGAGTCATTTCCGTCTGAACATAGTTGAAAGTACCAGCAAGGTCCGATACACAAATAATCGCCCAGTCAATATTACAGCTTGCACCCGGGAATTCCGAACAAACCGAATCAGACCACGAATCGAAATAGCGGCCATCAGCAGTGCGCATCGCCCAGCGAATCTGGAAAGCATCTCCGGCTACGAAGTAGCTACCTGGCGCGCGATCCGGTTTCTCCGGGTTAGCAAAAACGCCAACAACACCGTCACCGTAGTTAAAGGTGTTGTCTTTGTACAGGTTGTAAACATCGGCCTGTGTAACTGAAAAATTCACGAATTCGCGGTTGCCCTTTACTTCCGCACCGGTGAGCTTTTTGAAAAGCTTGCCTTCCGTGCCGCCATGACGAGCCGTACGTGGGTTTCCGTCGTTGTCGGAATAACTTTCGTTAAACAGGATATAAAATTCGATTTCGGTAACCGTGTTCAGGTTGTCAATCGAAACCCAATGGAATTCGAGGTCAATATCCTGATCTGGCTGTGCGAATACGAAGTTTTGAGCGGAGCCTGCGGTAAACTGTCCGAGGCCGTGAATACCCGATTCCCAATCCGGCACCGGGTTCAAGGCTTCGTCTCTGCAAGCCGAGAACGGCAGAATCAGCGCCGTGAGAAAGGTGTAAAGCGTTATTTTAAATTTATTCATGATTCATTTTTTTTGTTGTTCAAAACCGTTGATGGAAGCTGTCTTCACATCAGTTTACATCCCAGAACAAACGAACCTGGTCGTAAATAACCGAGGTGTAAGCAGCTGCATTCGGGTTAATAGACAATTCCTGCTGCGGGTATGGCAAACGAAGCGGGAATTTACGCGGCGCCAGGATCGGTTCCTGAACGGTGTTCGGGTAACCCGTATAGCCAAAAGTATTGTTCGCATTCGGATCGGTCGTACGGCGCATGGCATTGTAAATTTCATAACCATTGCCCCAGCTCGAGAACCAGAACTGCTTCATGACCACGTTCAACTTGGAGTCATTGTTTGTCTGGTTGTCATAACGAGTGAGCCAAAGGTTGACATAAGTGTCAATGTCTACCTGGTCTGGGCGAACCGCGTTTGCGTCCGTTGCAACACCAAAATTGATTACTTTGGTAATGTGGTTGCGCAGCGCCGTTTCAAATAACGCTCTGGCATCCCCGGCTATACCTAAAGTCAGAATCGCTTCGATTCTGTAAAAATCAATGTTGATGTGTGTGAGTATTGGAAATACACCACCGCCAGGAGCTGTGAAAGAACCGGGAAGGCCCGGAGCAGTCACGTCATAACGGCCTGCAGCAGGATACACGCCTGGCATCGTCCGGAAGTCAGCATCCTGTGGCACACCAGCAGGATCAGAACGGTCGCGGCCAAAAATGCCCGCCAAAAAGTCAATCTGAGCCTGGCTCAAGTCAGTCGTTCCATAGATGCGCTGGTGCAAGTTTTCATTCAGCACCACGTATCCGTAAATACAACCAGGCGTCATGGAACAAGGCGTTGTATTGCGCTGCGACGGGTCAGCCTGGTCAAGCACTGTTTTCGACTGACGGCGGAAGTAGAACGGGAAACGCGGATCCTTATCTTCCAACATTTCCACCATGTATTGGTGCAGAATGTACGTGAAGTCATTCACACCTAAGGTATAAGAACTTTCATACCAGGAGTGACGAACGTCGTTGGAGCTTTGCAGCTTACTGAATTGAAATTGAAAATCTTCAGCAGCGGTTGAAATCAAGCCGCCATCCGTAAAGATTTTCTCAATATCCTGTTTAGCCATAGGGTTCACCTGACGCGTTTGGATCAGCAACTTCAGTTTCAACGAACGGGCAAACGTCCGCCATCTTATCGAATTGCCACCATAGATAATATCCCCGGTTACTATAACGGGAGTTGTCCCGCTCAGGTTGGCGATAGCTGCATCAATCAGAGCAAGCGCATCGGCATAAATGGCTGACTGGTTGTCAAACTTAGGCTGCTTGATTGCATCGGCAGCATCTCCTTTCAGCGCTTCGCTGTATGGAATATCGCCAAACAAATCTACCATGGTTGAAAATGCGTAAGCCTTGAGCAACTGCCCAATGCCTAAGTAGTGCGGGCTTAAAGCGTCAGGGTTGGAAGCAATCTGTATGATGCTTTCAATGTCCTTCAGTGGGCCGGCGTACATGTTGTTCCAAAATCCATCGTAGCTGTTCTGCGCCAACTGAAAGTTGTCGCCGCTTGCCAGGATACCGGCAAAGCCAAGCTGGTTGTTGTTTACACCACCTTCCAGGGCGTCGGCCAACGATAGTTCAGCCTGTGACAGCAACAAGTTGATTGCTGCCGTAGTGGGATTGTTCGGATCGTCATTAATGTCGAGCTCGAACAGGTCGCAACTACTTAGCACAAAGGTCATCGTGAGTGCAATGAGTAGTTTATTCCAATATCCGATTTTCATCATTTTAATTTATTTTTTTGTGAATGTTTGGGACGTCAGTTCCTGAATAATCCGGAACTGGCTTCCTACAATTCATTACAACATTCGTTGCAGCAGGAACTGCCCGGAACATATCCGGGCAACCGGCTTCAACCATAAACGCCCCTTCAATTAGAACGTAACCGAAAGGTTTACCCCGTAACGACGCGTCGTTGGGTAGCTACTGTATTCAAAGCCTTGCACGTTCGAACCAGCCGTTTCCCCCAATACTTCCGGGTCCATATTCAAACCTTCCACTACGTTTGGAGAATTGAACCATAGGTTACGACCAGAAACAGAAAGACGAGCAGACCCGAATGGCGTTTTTTGGAGCAGCTTTTTCGGAAACTCATAAGAAAGCGAGACTTCACGAAGGCGAATAGTCGTCACGTCATAAACGTTAACCTCATCAGCCCCATAAGAACCAAAGCCATCGCTAAAGTGGTAGTCGAAAGCCGTAATTGGCGTCGTGTTCTTAATAAAGTTACCGTTTTCGTCCGTTTCTGGTTCGAAAGTGCCCGTGTTGCCATAAACGCCTGGAATAATCCGGAGCGCTTCGCGATCTTCCGTCAGTTTCAATTGTCCACGCAACATCAAGTCGCCCGCCGTTGTAAAGAACAGGTCGCCACCCTGACGCCAGTCAATCAATGCCTGAACAGACAAACCTTTGTAGCTGAAGGTATTCACAAATCCCATCAGGAAGTCAGGATTCGGGTCACCAATGATTTCCAGTTTCGGCAGTACAATATAGGTTCCCAGCGCTTTGTCGATAAGGAGGTCGCCTTCGCCGATGTAATCGCCCTCTGCATTATAAGAATTCGTACGTGCGGGAGCCGAACCAATGATTTGACCGTAAGGGAAACCTTCCCGATGTACAGTTCCACCACCACCCCAGGTAATGCCGAGGTTTTCGAGATACAATTCAGTACCGTCACCAGCATCAATGACGAGCGATTCGATTTTAGTAAAGTTGACCAGCATATTCCATTCAAAGCCACCAGCCGTGCGAATCGGAGTAAGGTTCAGCGCGATTTCCCAACCTTTGTTTTCGATTTCACCAGCGTTTACAATAGCTTCTGTGAAGCCGGAAGATGCGGGAAGGCGAGAGCTGGTAATCTGGTCGGTAGAGTTACGCTTGAAGTAAGTCACGTCCAGTCCAATCCGGTTGCGGAAGAAACGCAGGTCGGCGCCAAACTCGATTTCAGTGGTTAATTCGTTTCTCAATTCAGCGTTACCCAAAGTTCCATCCAGGGTTGCGCGATTGAATACGGAACCACCAGGAGATGTGTGCGGCACGCCAAGGCGGTAAGTTGTAGCCGTCAGGTATGGGCTTGCTTCGTTACCCACCTGAGTCCAGGCAGCGCGAACTTTACCATAGCTGAAGATGTTGTTGCTGATTCCAAATGCATCAGAGAACACAAAAGAGGTGTTTACACCCGGATAAAAGAAGCTGTTTTTGCCATCGGGCAATGTAGAAGACCAGTCATTCCGAGCAGTAGCGCCCAAATAAAGGAAGTTTTTATACCCCAACTGAAGGTCTGCATAAGCCGCATAAAAACGCTGCTTCCTGTTGAATTCGTTGGCGAACTGCGAAGCCGTAGCACCTGTGTTGTAGAGACCCGGAGAAATAACATTATCCCCTTCTACATAGCGACTTTTGTACTCGCGCTGGTTCAGGTTCAAACCACCGATGAGGCGCATGTCAATATCCTTGGTAATATTCGTGGAAATAGTAGCCAGGTAGTTCAAGTCAATTTCTCTGTTGGTCACGTCATCCGTCCAAACGTAGCCGTTGGCGTCGTTCGTGCCCCCCGGGCGCAGGATGCTCTTGCGGCTGTCCGTATAGGTGTTAATACCACCACGTGCCGTGAGGTTCAACCAGGGCAATACGTCGTAGCTCAGGGCAATGTTGCCATAAACACGGTTTACATCGCTGGTGTAGCGGCTGTGTTTTGCCAACCACAGCGGGTTGTCCAATGCGCGATAAAACACGTTGTCGCCACTTACCGGGTTTTCGAACGGGTAAGGAATGCCTTCCGGGTTCGATCCGGTCAAGTCGAAGTTACGTGGCAGGTAGAACAACCTGGTAAAGATGGAAGGCGAAAGGGCACCAAAGTTACCTCCATAGATAGCGCCGGCGCTTGGCGGGTTTTCCTGCGTTGTATTGACGTAAGTAACGTTACCGGAAACGATCAGGCCGTTTGCTAACTTGGAGTTACCCCCGAAGCTCAAAGAAGTTCTGGTGGCCTCCGTACCTGGAGCAATACCCTGGTTCGTCATCCGGGAAACCGTACCGCTCAGGTTATTGTCTGCACCACCAGCATTGATGGTCAGAGAGTTTTCCCAGAGCTGACCCGTTTCAAAGAAATTGTCAATGATCTCATAAGGGCGGTAAGGTACCGGCAAAGCGCGACGCGTGCCATTAGGCAGTGTCTCAAACAGTTCAGGAAAAACGTTGGAAAAACGCGGTGCAGCAAAACCGGTAGATACCAGCGGGTGAGGCACAGTTCCTTCCGGGTAGCCTGGCACGACCACTTTGCTGTAATTCGTTCCGTAAGCTGAATTGAGGCGGTCAACCTCGGTGGGGAAAGGCGAACCCCAGTTGCCAATAAACCCACCATTGTACACCTGGTTAGAACCCTGCCCATAAACATCCTGATAATCAGGAACGCCGGAAATTTGCTCCAACTGGAAGGAAGAGTTGTAAGAAACTTCCAAACCTTTGCGGGTCTTTTTGCTGCCGCTCTTCGTGGTGATTACCACAACGCCGTTGGTCGCACGGGAGCCATAGAGGGCCGCGGCTGCAGCACCTTTCAGGATCGTCATAGACTCGATGTTGTTCGGGTCAATGTCGAAAGAACGGCTGCTGTACTGAGAACCACCCCCTGAACCCGTGGTAGCATTCACGGAGTTGTCGAAAGGAATGCCATCCACCACAAACAAAGGCTGCGTGTTCCCCGTTAAAGAGGAGTTGCCTCGAATGTTGATTTTTGTGGACTGACCAGGAGCGCCACCAGCGCCGGTGATCTGCACGCCAGGCACTTTACCTGCAATGGCGCGAACCGGGTCAGGCTCTGAGCGTTGGGCGAGTTCGTTGCCTGAAAGTTCAGTTACAGAGTACCCCAGCGCTTTCTTTTCGCGCTGGATACCGACCGCCGTTACGAGGACTTCGTCAATTTGGATCCCCTCTTTCATGGTAATATCCACGAGATTGGAAGCTCCTAAGCTGATTTCCTGTTCGCTGAAGCCAGTATAGCTTACGATCAGAACAGTGCTGCCGACAGGTACCGAAAGGGAGTACTTGCCGTCTACATCGGAAACGGTACCGGTGGACGTGCCTTTTACCAGGATGCTGGCTCCAATGAGCGATTCTCCCTTTTCGTCCGTCACGGTTCCGCTCACTGTCCGCTGTGCTATGGCGAAGCCAAAAGCGAAGCAGACTAGCGTCAAAACTAGTGAGAGTTTTTTCATACTAATCCAATTTTGTTTTAAAAAACTGAAACTAAAAATATACACATTGTTTTAAGCCACAAACGTTTTCTTAACATTTGGCTAAAACAAAGGGTAATCCACTTGAGATCATCCGCCGTGCAAAAAAATTGTATTTCAGCTAGGAAAGCTAAAATTGTGTGGCTTTGAATGATATAGCGACGGATGATGTTCTGTCATTGCAACGACAGCGGCAAATATAACGCTGCCTTTTGTTTTATCAAAGTGTTAAAAAAATATTAATACAAAAAAAGAAAGCTGCTGGTTATACGCCAGCAGCTTTTTACTTTAATAAACATTATTGATTAACAATCCTGCTCCATACGGAAACATGATTTAGTTCACATCCCACCAAAGTCTGACACCATCGCTGTCATTTCCGCCAAGGAACTGCGTGACCGCTGCGCTGTAGTTTACGCCGTTGAGGGAAGCTTCCGTGGTTGGGTAAATGTTCCGCAACGGGATACCCCCGCTTGGATTCAACGGTTCGGCAGGAACAACGAACATGGGGCCATTCAATCTCCTCCATTCTGCCCACATTTCATACCCCTGGATGAACAGGCCAACCCACTTTTGCTGTGCTAAAGATGCTTTCCAGTTGCCTGCATCCCATTTTACGTTTGCCTGATTGTAATAGGTATCAAACTCACCTGCGGTGTAGGTAACATCCCACTGATCCCAGCTCGCCTGAATGGCTGCTCTGAAATGGTCTTCAGCAGATCCGCCACCCCAGCCGCGGGCAGCCGCTTCAGCCTTTGCGAAATGCACCTGTGCTACCGTATAAATAGACAACGGGCAACTTTGGCATTTCACATAGGTTGAGTTGGGATAGGATACATCCGGTGGCAAAGAGGTCGGATTTGTAACGCCATAAGGCATACCCGTATAAATTGGATTACCGGCCGCAACAGAGTTGAGTGTCGGGTCAGCAAACTTAGCCAAACGCGGATCATTAGTAGCTTTCAAATAATCCACCAAATGTTCGGTGACGGCAAAGTCCGTTCTTGTTCTGAAGCTTGCAAACCAGGGGTTTTCATTATTGGCTTCCCCTAAATAAGGATAAAACACATCTGATTCGATGACACCGGCTGCGATGGCATCATTAAATTCCGATTGTGCTTTTCCGTTGCTAACGTCTGCTATACGGATGGCCATGTTCATCCTGATGGTATTGGCAAAGCGTTTCCAGCTATCCATGTCGCCATCGAAAATGATGTCTCCTTTTACGCCTGGGCCACCGTCTATTTGGGCCACAGCTTCTTTGAGTTCTTGAAACAAAGCACTGTAAATGGCTTCCTGGCTGTCGTATTTGGGCGAATAAATCCCGCCTCTTGCCTGAAGCGCTTCTGAATAAGGCAATGCGCCCCAGCGATCCGTCAGGAAGTGGAAGAAGTAGGCTTTTAGAATACGAGCCACTGCAATCTGATTCGCATTGGAACCGCTGGCTGCTGCGCTTGTGCTGGTAGCCGGATCCGTGTTCAGGTCAATAACCGTTTGCAGGTTTTGCAGCGGGCCGGAGTACCAACCCGAAAAATCAGCGACGATTGACTGATAGCGACCGCCTTCTGTGTAAATAATGTCAGAAATATGCTGAGCGTAGAGGGCGCCCAGTGAAGATCCGACCACATCACTCATACTGCGCTGTGCCGATGTAATTAAGGTACCTGTTTGAACGCTTACCGGGTTGTTCGGGTCAACGTTCAAATCGTCAAATTCGCCGCAGCTGGTGAAACTTACCAGTAGTAAGGCATATATCAGATGTTTGATTTTCATAATCCTCTTTTTTTTAATGAACAAAATTAAAGGCCCAAGGTCACACTGATGCCATAAGAGCGAACGCTTGGCAACTGGCCTCTTTCTTCAAAAATAAGGTTGTTTGCGCCAGGCAAAATTTCAGACGGGTCAATCCCCTCTACTGCTGAATAAATCAACAATGGGTTTCTGGCGATCAACGCAATTTTCAGCGATTGAATGCCCCCACTGCCAAACAAGCGCCTGGGCAGGTTGTAACCGATGCTCACTTCACGAAGTTTGATGAAAGAAGCGTCGTAAATCCACTTCTCGTGAAAACCAAACAGACGGCCATAGTAAGTTTGTGGCTCTACATAAACGACCGTTTCTGTACCATCAGCCAAAACGCCGTCTACCCGGACGCCTCCCCCCTCTTCAACAGGGTTTCTGATTGAATTGCCTTTGTCGTTGATGGCGGCACTTTCTATACCTAAACCGGAGTAGTTGTTGAACATTTTGGTCGTGGAAAAGAATTTTCCTCCAGCCTGGAAGTCAATATGCGCAGCAATTTCAAAACCATAAATTTGGAAAGTGTTGGTGAAACCGCCTGTGAAATCCGGCAAGATAGAGCCGAGATCTTTGTTAGCCGTTCTTACGTAAGAACCATTCGCGTTGATCCGTGGCAGGTCGCTTCCTTCAATGTACGTATAACCACCGCCTCTGATCAAGCCCCATTCTTCGCCAATAGCCGCGTTGAGCGTAAGACCGCCCCAGCCTTGTCCGCCGATGCCGTCTGCCAACTTGTAGTTCGAAATACCTTCCGTTAATTCAATGATCTCGGTTTGGTTGTTCGCAAAGTTAATCCGGGTCGTCCAGCTGAAATTGCTGCCGGATATGGGTTCGGCCGTAATTCCAACTTCGAAGCCTCTGCTCTGGATATTTCCTGCATTGATCAAAGCGGTTGAGAAACCGCTGGAACCCGGAACCTGAATGGCCAGGATTTCATCTTTGCTGTTGTTATTGTAGTAAGTTAAATCCAAGCCCAAACGATCACCCATGAAGCGCAGGTCAACGCCTGTTTCCCAGGAAGTCGTAATTGCAGGACGCAGACCTTCGTTCGGCAACAGGTCAGGAACATTGAAAGAAGAAGAAGAACCATAAGGCGTGCCAATTCCATAAGAGAAAGCAATGCGATAAGGATCAACGTCCGAGCCTACCTGAGCGATAGAAGCCCTTAACTTGCCGTAAGACAGGATGTCCGTGCCCAGTAGTTCAGAAAATACCAAACTTACATTACCGGATGGGTAGAGGTAAGAGTTGTTGTCAACTGGCAATGCTGAAGACCAGTCGTTGCGCAGCGTACCGCCAACATAAAGAAAGTTTTTGTAGCCTAAGTTAAGGGCTGCAAATACGGATTGAACGTCCTTGCGGGAAATGAAACTGCTCAGCGTTGGGCGGTCTACTGATGCGCCAAGGTTGAACAGGTTAGGTACGTTCAAGCCACCTACCGTAGCAGCATTGTTGGAGTGAAAGCTGTTCTGACGTAGGTTTCCACCAAGGTTGGCATCAACAGAAATTTCGCCAAAGTTTTGCTGGTAGGTCGCCAGCAATTCAAAGTTGTCTTCTTGGCCATCTGCTACATATTCGCGGTAATAAGCTTCTTCCAAGCCACCGGAAGCAATTCTTTCTTCAATGCGCTGGTTGAAGTTATCCCTTCTAACTGCGCCTTGAATGCTCAGATTGTCTGTCAGTGCATACCGCAGGGTAATGTCCCCGAAGTAGCGGTTACGGCTGTCCGTAGGAATGTTCTCCGTCACTGCAAAGAACGGGCTGTCCCAGTACAGAGGGCGGGTGTCGTTGGTAGAACGAATGTTCCAGGTACGAAAAGACCCGTCGGCTGATTTGTAATCTCTCAACTCGTCTATATTCAACTGGCGTTGGAACCATTGGTTGAAGGACTGCGTAGAATTTCCGAAGATCGGCGAATAACCAAAAGAAGGCCGACCGGAGCCATTGCTGAAAACCATGTTCAAATTGGCGATCACCGTAAATTTCTTAGTAACATCAGCATTCAAACTTACATTGACGTTATTTCTGTTGAATTCTGAATTCGGAACAACCCCTTTTTGGTTCAAATTGGTAAAGCCTACGCGGTAGCCAAGATTACCGGTACCGCCGCTGAAGGCGATTGAGTTTGTGTTCGTTGTGCCCGTGTCGTAGAAATCTCTTACGTTGTCCGGGTTAGCAGTAAGCGGAACCGTTGTGCCGTAATTTTCATCGTCGTACCAGCTCCACCAGGGGCGGTAAACGGTGCCGTCAATGCGTGGCCCCCAGCTTTCATCTGCAGAATAATCGAGCGTCTGGTAAGTCTTTCCATCCACCGGGTCAACTACTTCGATGAAGTTTTGGTCGTAACCGCCTGCATATTCGTTTTGGTACTCAGGCAAAATGTAGACATTTTCTACGGAAAGCGATGATTTGAAGGTAATGCCCAATCCCTGGCGTGCTCTGCCCTTTTTAGTTGTTACCATCACAACCCCGTATTTGGCACGTTCGCCATAGAGCGCCGTTGCGGCAGGACCTTTCAACACTGAAATGTTCTCGATGTCTTCCGGGTTGATGTCAGATGCAAGGTTGCCATAATCGGCGCCGCCTGTGGAGCTGGAAAAGTTGTTGTTGGCAAGTGGTGTTCCATCCACAACAAAAAGCGGATCACCACCGGTCAAGCCGCTAACGCCGCGCACGCGTACTTTCGCGGAACCGCCTACTGCCGAGCCTGCCGAAGTTACCGCCTGAACACCGGCAATTTTTCCGGCCAAGGCGCCGACGATATTGGTTTCCTGCACCCGGGTCAGGTCTTCGCCGCCAACCTGCTGCACGGAATAACCCAGCGATTTTTCATCTCTGGAGATGTTCAGTGCCGTTACCACAGCGGTTTCCAGCATGACGCCTTCCACCAACCTGATGCTTAAGGTTGTCTGGTTGCCTACTGTGACTTCCTGTGTGGAAAAACCGGTGTAACTGATGACCAAGACATTGGCCCCGTCCGGTAAATTTAAAGAGAACTTACCGTCTACATCGGTAACCGTTCCCGAGGAGGTGCCTTTTGCCAGAATACTGGCACCGATCAGGGCTTCCCCCTTCTCGTCATTCACCATCCCGCTGATTGTTCGTTGGGCCATAGTAAAGCCAATAGCAAAGCAGACCAGTGCTAATACTAGTGAGAGTTTTTTCATGCTAGTCCTTTTTTGTAAAAAAATAAAAAACAATTATGCCCAACGCATTGATTCGGCTGGCTTTTTACCGCCTTTCGCATCAATACGTAAGTAGCCAGGATATATCTATCCATTCAAAATAAACAGCAATGTTTTTTCGGATGAGCCTAAAAGGTGTTGTCGTGGGTGATCAGAGGGTGACGTAGAAATTTAGGCTGTTTGTGAAAGTTGAGCGCCCACAAATATAAAACTATCCTGCTTGCTGCAAGAAAATTATGGGAATTTTATCGCCCAGGGGGCAATAATCTTTGTACTGTATTAAAGAAATCCAATCATAGAGCTTTTTAAATCAAGCAATTAAGATACATTTGGATGGTATTCTGCAAACCAAAATAAAGTGTGTCGCTGATGAGCGCATGGCCGATAGAGACTTCTTTCAGCCCCTCAACGTGCGTTTTGTAGTAGCGCAGGTTGTCTAAGTTCAGGTCGTGGCCAGCGTTAATTTTCAAGCCGATTTCATTTGCTAATCGGGCACAACGGGCATGAGGTTCAATGGCAAGACCCGGGCTTTCCGGAAACAAACGTGCGAAATGCCCGGTATAAAACTCGATGCAATCAGCCCCGACCACTTTCGCCCCTTCTACCAACTGCTCCACAGGGTCTACAAAAACGGATACCCGGATGCCTTCACTTCTCAGGGTACTAATTATATCGGTCAGAAAAGCCTTTTGACCAACCGTATCCCACCCCTGGTCAGAGGTCAGCGCGTCTGGGGAGTCCGGAACCAGGGTACATTGGTGTGGCCGGTTCCTTAAAACCAGCTCCATAAAATCCTTCGTTGGATTGCCTTCAATGTTGAGTTCAGTTTTAACAATGGCTTTCAGCGCCGGTACATCGCTGTAGCGGATATGCCGTTCGTCAGGGCGGGGATGAATAGTAATGCCCTGAGCGCCAAAGGATTCACAATCCTGAGCTACCTTTACTAAGTCCGGGAGGTGCCCCCCCCTGGAGTTTCGAATGAGTGCTACTTTGTTGATGTTGACGCTCAATCTTGTCATAAGTGCTTGCTTGTATGAACGATAAAGATAGAAAACCCGAAAACAATTCCCATTTTTGCAGCGCAAAAATATAATGATGGAGCCTTCTCCTATTAACGATTTCAAGCCGAACCGTGATTTTATCTTTCCGGCTTCCTGGACACTGCTGCTGCTGGTAGTCGCTATTTTATTCGGCTACCTGCTAGGCGGTGCAATGAGTTCACTCCTTGCATACCTCAACAATACGGATATATCCGTCCTACTTTCGGGGTTTGGAGAAACCAGCCCCTACGCTGACCGACAAATTTTGCGCTGGATAAGCCTGCTCAGCCACCTTGCTTCTTTTTCCATCCCGGCTTTGGGCGTTTTTATCCTCCTTTACCGCAGGCAATGGTCGCAGCAACTGTTGCTGAACGTTGGCCCGCGCCTGACGCCGGCCGTATTGAGCATCTTTTTCATTTTGGTTTCTTTTCCTTTAGCGCAAACCGTTTATTGGCTAAACCGCCAGTTGCCTTTACCTGAGTGGATGGTCGGCATGGAAGGGGAGGTTTCTAACTTAGTCCAAGGATTACTCGTGATGGAATCCCCGGGTGAGTTGTTGTTCAACCTGCTCGTTGTCGCTGTGGCACCGGCCATTGGAGAAGAGCTCGTTTTCCGGGGGGTGATGCAGCAACAATTTTACCGCATTGCCCGTTCGCCCGGACTCGCGGTGTGGATCACGGCTTTTTTGTTTAGCGCGGTTCACCTGCAATTTGAAGGTTTTTTGCCCCGGTTCCTACTGGGTGCCCTGTTGGGATACCTGTTCCTGTGGTCAAAAAATCTTTGGATACCGATCCTTGCACATTTCTTTTTTAACGGCATTCAAGTGGCCGGACAGTACTTTGCGGGCGACGCATTGGAAGCCATTGATGCTACACAGACCGAACAACCCTACTGGGTCGCCGGAGCCGGTTCGCTGTTCCTGGTTTTTTTGGTCGGATATTATATTAAACGCTACTTTGCCTTGCCTGAACAACAAGAGGGAGCCGAAAACGAACAGACAATATGAGTACTTTGGGCAGGCGTATGATCACGGGCAGTATCTTTGTAGCGGTCATGACCGCAGGTATCTATGGCGGGGCTTATACTTTTCTGGGGCTGTTCGGGCTGATTGCAACCCTGAGTTTATGGGAATTTTACGGCTTGGCACTTGATGTAACCGGAATTAGCGGTAAAGTCAGGCGCGTTTTGGGGGTTCTCACAGGCCTGGGGCCTTTCCTCTTCATGGCGATTCAGGTGCTTTTGAATAAAGATACACCCTATATATTAGGACATGGTTTGCTGGGCTTGTTGCTTGTCTTTTTTGTGCTGATGCTGCTTGAGTTAAGGTGGCAATCCAAATCTCCCTTTCACAATTTGGCTTTTCTGGCGCTTGGGATCGTTTACATCGGCACGCCATTCGCTTTGATGGTCGCTATTTCTTTCCCAAATGGGGAAACGTATCAACCCAACATCATGATGGGGCTGCTTTTGTTAAGCTGGGCAAACGATTCTGGGGCGTACGGCATTGGCAGCCGTATCGGCAAAACGCAGTTAGCGCCGCATATTTCTCCAAAAAAAACCTGGGAGGGCGCTATTGGCGGTTGTATCATTACTTTGCTTGCAGCAATCCTTTTTGCTAATTTTATACCCGGTTTTACCTATACCGACTGGATCGTATTGTCCCTGATTGTTGTTGTTTTAGGCTCTTTGGGCGATCTGGTGGAGTCTTTGTTTAAACGAAGTCTCCAAATCAAGGATTCCGGCAAATTATTGCCAGGCCATGGTGGCCTGCTCGACCGGTTCGACGGGCTTATTTTTATTGTGCCTTTTGTTAGCGCCTATTTGTTTTGGATAAAGTAGTTTGCTATCGAACGCTAAAGATCAGACACTCGACAAATGAATTAAATAAACGCAAGATGAGCATCATTCATAAAGAGGGATTCAGGATCATTTCAATAACGGCTATTGTGCTTGTCGCAATAACGTATCTGCTCAACCGGATTTTACCGGGGAGTCTGTGGTATATTGCGGGCTTATCGGGCGGGCTTTTTTTGTTGATGCTGCAATTTTTCCGCAATCCACGCCGCATCATTCCCGCTGCAGACGACAACGTCGTTTACGCGCCTGCCGATGGAAAAGTGGTGGTGATTGAAGAAACAGAAGAACCGGAGTACTTCAAAGACCGGCGCCTCCAGGTTTCCATTTTTATGTCGCCACTCAATGTACACGTTAATCGAAACCCCATTGGAGGAAAAATTGCTTACCTTAAATACCATCCTGGCAAGTACTTAGTAGCCTGGCATCCAAAATCCTCGACGGAAAACGAACGAACCACGGTAGTCATTCAGCATGGTCAGACAGCGGTGTTGTTGCGACAAATTGCCGGTGCCATGGCCAAGCGCATCAGAAACTACCTCCAGGTTGGCGACAAAGTGATTCAAGGCAGCGAAATGGGCTTCATTACCTTCGGCTCTAGGGTTGACCTTCTTTTGCCTTTGGATGCGGTCATCGAAGTGCAGATCGGACAAAATGTGAAGGGAAATTTGACACGGATTGCGAGACTGAAGAAGGAAGAAGGATAAAGGAAGAAGGATAAAGGATGGAAGGAAGAAGGATGGAAGCGTAATCTCATCGTGTTCCGAAATCCCTACTTTCTACTCTCTACTCTCTACTCCCTACTTTCTACGCTCTGCTGTCTACTCTCTACTCCCTACTCTCTACGCTCTACTTTAACCTTAATAATCAACCACTATGCCCCTTCGCTACGAATTCCCCCCCGCTGGCTCGGAATATTTAGGCGGCGAAAGCGACGGCTACGAATACCGTACGATCTTCGGGGGCGCTTCTTTGGCTCACAGTTACGATATGGTACGGCAATTTCTCCAGGAAGAGGGCTATGCCGAAATCCCCCTGCCCGCCAATGTACCGGAATTGGAGCTGTTTCGCCTGCCTACCCGCAACAAGCAAATCCTCCTGTTTGAAGACAATGGTTATGTACACAACCCGGCCAAGATCCTGTTTCCGACGGATGGCCGCAAAAAGAATATGTTGATTTTGTGCTTGTACAATGAATCGGTGCCGGATCATTTGCTTCGGTTTCACCGAGTGTTGAGGCCGAAAGACATCAAGGGGTAATCAAGGGATACTCGAAAAAAAAGTCTCGCGAGGCGAAATCTCAAATACAAGGATTTGTCCCAAAACTACCTGATTTCATAGGATACGCGAGGCAGAGCCACGACGCAAGCGGAGCAAAAAAGTCAAATCATCGCATTCATATTTATCAATGTTGGTATATTTTCATTTTTTTCTGGTATAAATGTAAAAAACAAAGTAATCTTGTGTCTCTGAATGCGCATTAAGGGTTGCTGAACGAATAACTGTCACTTTTCCAGGAGTCATTTTCCTCCTACCCTTCGTTGGAGAATCTCCTCCCTTAGCTCAAGCTAAGGTCGGGAACCTCCGCCTCGGTTAGAAGCAAAATTACTTAGCTGTCGAAAGTGACACTTATTCATTCAGAGACCCTAAAGGGGAAACGCCACCAGGTTTCTCTGCCTATCACCGCTCCGTGATGTAACGTGAACAGTTATCATTCATTCTTTAACTCCTAAATTTTAAAATCATGAATTACTATTTGAAAGTTCTACAGAACTATGCTGAGTTCAACGGCAGAGCCAGAAGAAGCGAATACTGGTACTTTGTTCTGTTCAACTTGATCATCTCTTTGGGTCTCACTTTCTTAGGCGGGATGATGTTTAACACCGAATGGCTTTCCAATATTTACAACCTTGCCGTTTTGATTCCAGGCATCGCCGTTGGGGTAAGAAGAATGCACGATGTAGGGAAAAGCGGGTGGTTTTTATTAATCCCCATTTACAACCTGATCCTGGCTTGCACGGATGGCGAAAAAGGAAGCAACCTATATGGTCTGGATCCGAAAAACCCGGAGGTTGACATCACGGATCACTTAGTCAGCTAATTTTTCCCTATTTTTTTCCAAAATCCACTGGTCGCATCTTCCATTTTTTCGCGATGATGCGATCAAGCAAACGGTGCGGCAGCATAGTCGGTAAAAACCAGGTATTAAACCAGTCTTTGTTGAGTGCGTAACGGTGCTTTGGACTGGAAGATGTCAAGGAGCCGAATATCGCTGCCGCAACTGCTTCGGGTAACAGCCCATTGGGGATATTTTTTTTCAGCGCTCCGTCCAAGCGCATGGTAATCGCCGGGTAATAATCGGTGTCTTTGTAGCGCTCTTTATAAGATGCGACTTTAGCCACCAGGTCATTGTTTACAGGGCCGACATAAATATCCACCACGTCAATGCCATAAATCATCAACTCGCGCCGCAACGTATCGCAAAGGCTGTGCATGGCACTTTTGGCCGCAGAATAAAAACTGGTAAAAGGCAGGGTAATCGCCGCTGAAGTAGATCCGACATGCACAATTCGACCCGGTTTGCTCTGGTGGGTTTCCCGCAGCAAAGGCACGAAGCGCTGAATGACTTCCAGTCCTCCGAAGACATTGACCTCAAATTGATAGCGCATCTCCTCGCGGGTCAGGTACAAGATCGGCCCCGGAATCTGAATCCCGGCATTGACCACCAATCCGAACAGGTTTTCCCCTTCCCCGAGTTCAGTTTTTACCGTTTCCACGGCTGAGCGAATGGCTTCGCTGTCCGTCACATCAAACAACAACGGCGTATAATTCACGCCAAAGGTTTCGCTCAGGCGAGTGGCGTCTTCAGCCTTTCGAACGCTCCCAAACACATGGCAACCCTGTTCAATAAAGTACTTCAGGCAGGCGTAACCAATACCTGACGAAACGCCTGTAATCAGAATATGCCGCATTTTCAGAGCGTATTTTTGTTTTTCAAAAAACCAGGCAACAAACGCAGGCGTTTCGCCAAGAGCCGATCCAGCACGCGGGTCGGCAAATTTACGGGGATTTTCCACCGGGAGAAATATTTGTAAGGTCTCACATAACGCAGACGGGGGCTGGCATCGCTCAGTGCGCGGTAAATGGTTGCTGCAACCACTTCCGGCGACAAACCCCGATCACGCAGGTATTGGGCGGAATCTAAATAGCGCGTCATGCCTTCTTCAAAGTCGGTACCCGAAAAATCCGCCGCATTTACAGCAAGCGTATCTACGATGCCCGTTTTGACCCGCCCCGGCAGGATGTCAATCACCGGAATGCCATAAGGGTAAAACTCCCTGCGCAAGGCATGGGCAAGGTTGCTCAACGCCCGCTTGGAGGCTGAATAAGGCCCCATAAACGGCAGGGCTATTTCCGCAGAAAGCGAACTAACATTGACAATGCGTCCGGGCGGTTTGCCGTCCCGACTTCTCAACAAAGGAAAGTACAACTGACACAAGACCAGTGGACCGAAGGTATTGACTTCAAACTGTTGGCGCATTTTTTCTTTGGGCATGTGCAAAATAGGCCCCGTGACGACCATGCCTGCATTGTTGACCAAGCCTGCCAGGTTCTGTTCGCCAAGCATGGCTTTCACCTGCTCAGCAGCAGCCGACATGGCAGCTTCATCGGTCACATCAAAAATCAGCGGCGTAAAGTTTCGGGGAAATAGACCGGCTAATTTAGCAGCATCGGCACCGGTTCTCACACTTCCAAAGACATAAAACCCTTTTTCGAGCAGGTAACGAACCGTTTCAAATCCGATCCCGCCCGAAGCGCCTGTAACGACAATATATTTCATTAATTTTAGTACTTGAGTTCCAGAACCTCCACCAGGTCGTCCGCGTATTCGCGGGTATTGGCCAGTCGCGGCATTTTATTCTGTCCGCCCAATCTTCCACGGGCTTTCATGTACTGGCGGAAACCGTCTTTAGGGATGGAACGAATGAGGAGCGGCTGTAGCATATTGCCTTCGATCAAATCGCGGTAATAGATGTTTTTTTCACAGAGCAGGACATTTACTTTTTCTGCAAAGGATTTCATGTCCTGCGGTTCGTGAGAAAACTCCACGAACCACTCGTGGTAAGGCAGGGAGCCGTCAGGCGGATTCACCTGCGGTGCCACATGGAACTCGAGAATGCCCACCCCGGCTTCATGCGCTACGGTCAACAGGGCTTCATCCACTTCTTCCGTGATGACATGCTCGCCAAACGCAGAGATGAAGTGTTTTGTTCGGCCGGTTACAATGATCCGGTATGGGTCTTTAGAGACGAATTTGACCGTGTCGCCGATGAGGTAGCCCCAAAGGCCGGAATTTGTATTGAGAATAATGGCATAATTTACCCCCAGCTCCACTTCTCTAAGACTGAGGCGGGTTGGGTTTTCATCGTGAATTTCATCGGCAGGGACGAATTCATAGAAGATGCCGCCGTCTAAGTTCAGCAACATCCCTTCCACGTTTTGCTTATCCTGGAAAGCAATGAAGCCTTCGGATGCATTGTACATTTCCACATAAGCAATGTCTTTCCCGATCGCTTTTTGAAATTGCTCCCGGTACGGGGCGAAATTGACGCCGCCGTAAGGGTAAACCTTAAAGTTGGGAAAAATTTCAGACACGCTTTTTTTACCGGTTTTTTCCATCAGGCGTTCAAAATACATGAGCACCCAGGGAGGAATACCGCCGATGACGCTCATGTCGCGCTGAAGAGTTTCGTCGCAGATGCGGTCAACTTTCAGTTCCCAATCTTCTATCGTGTTGGTTTCATAGGTTGGCGTCAGGTTGCGGCGCAGGTATTTGGGGATGTGGTGATAGGTGATGCCCGACATCCGCCCGGCCTGCACGGCACCAACTTTATTCAGTTCAGGGCTGCCCTGGATAAAAATCAAACCGCCATCTACCCAACTCGCGTTTCCGGTTTCGTGGGTGTACATGGCAAACGCGATGCGACCGGCACTGATGAACGTGGGCATGCCTTCTTCGGATACCGGGATGAACTTCACCCCGGAAGTCGTACCGGAAGTTTTGGCAAAATACTTCGGCAAGCCTTTCCAAAGCACGTTTTTTTCGCCTGCTTTAATTCTTTCTATATAATCCTTGAAGCCTTCGTATTCCTGAATTGGGACGGCTTTTTTGAAATCTTCATAGTTTTTCACCTTGTCGAAACCATGATCTTTCCCATAAAGCGTCGTCCGGCCAACTGAAAGATTGTGTTCAAAAACCCGATCTTGAAATTCAAGGGGATTGCTACGCCACCTGGCTACTTTCCCGGCGTAATATTGCGCCATCAGTTTGGCAATGAAAGACTTCAAACTCATGTAACTGGCAATTAAATAAGATTCAGGTTGGTGGGATTATCGCGATGTCCCAGTTCCCGCAGGAACAACAGGTGGTCGCGCATCACCGTGGCTAAGGTTTTATTAACATACCGAAGTTTGTATTCGGCTGCCGTTTGTTTCACGATTTTTGTGAGTTCGTAATAATGAATGTGGTTTACGCTTGGGAACATGTGGTGAACGACGTGGGTATTGATGCCGCCGAAAAACCAGTGTATCAGCTTGTTTTCTGCCGAATAATCTACCGTGGTCAGCAATTGGTGCGTCATAAAGTCCATCTCTACCACCCCCTCGTTGTTGGGAAGCGCAAAGTCGCTTTCATAGGTAATGTGTACTGGAAATGACACAACTGCCGTAAAAATACCTGCGATGAAAAGCAGCGCTAAGGTTACTGCAATCAGGTCTAACCAGGGCATCCCCGTGACGTATTTGGGAATCAATACTATAAAACAGAAAAACCAAACCTTGCTTAGGATAATGATGACCACTTCCTTGAGCGGGTGTTTTTCCAGAATGGTATTGCCAAATTTTTTCTCTTTTAGCAATTTAAAATCACGTATAAAAATAATGTACGGGCCCAACAAGCTGTAAATCAGCATCGCATAAAGGTGCTGGTACTTGTGTATGTTCAGGCGCGGCGCCGTCGGATTAAGCCGCAACAACTTTGTTTGATCCAAATCGCCGTCGCTGCCGGGAATGTTCGTAAAAGCATGGTGGGAGATGTTGTGCTTCAACCGCCAGAAGTAGCTGCTCACCCCGAAAAAATTCCAGACATATCCCATCAGGTAATTCACCCTGGGGTTAAGCGATACTGCATTGTGAACAGAATCGTGCCCAACCGCAAACAGGATGGAAACGATTAAAACACCCATCACCAAATAACAAGCCAGTGCTATTCCAAAGTTGTACGGCAGGAATAAAACCGCGAAATAGCAGGCGAAGTACATCAAAAATAGACTGGCAACCTTCACCCAATAAAAGGAGGTGGCTTTTCTTCCTTGTTTTTGGCTTTTGAAGTACGTATCTATCCTTTGTGCAAGGGTTAGATAGAATTCACTTGGGCTGTCGTTTTGAAATGTTACTCTCATGACAAATCAGAAATTTTGATGAGATGTTACAGAGATTTTGATTCCCTCAAAGGATGCTTTGAGGGAGCGGCCTAAAAACATTTTTTTTGGCAAAGAAGTTAAGTCTTTTGCAAATTTATTAAGATAGCGCAAGTTGTTTAACACCGTCGCCGTCCTGCTTTTCTTTATCAGGCTTGTTCAATTCACTGAGGTCGTTGGAAAAGAAACGCCTCATCCGGAACAACCAGGCGCTGCAAGCGAAAAACCCACCTGCAATCAGACTGCCCCAAGGATTTCCAACCGATAGCTCAAGCAAAATAAACGGAACGCCGATCGCCATCAGAACCAAACGAAGCTGTTCGGCGTAGTAGACCCACTTTCGCTTTTCCACCAGCACAGGGATCGTCAACGTCGCCATCGTGATCAATGCCGCATAAGCAGCTACCTCCCACGGCGTCATATATTCCATATAAAAAGCTTCAAGAGAAGAATAACCATTTTTAACATCGCCTTTCTGAATCATCATGCCGGCAAGCAATACCAGGCAGATAAAAACTTGAAGTAGGATATAAACCGTTAGTTGTGCCGGTGCTTTTGGCTCGTATTTCGGGCGATCCAGCGGCTTGGGCTTAGGCGCTTCTTTGGGTTTCACGTCTTCAGGCAACCAGCCGGGATGTTGCAGGAACAAGGCAATTTTATCTTTCCATTTCGGGATCACACGCGCTTGTTTGAACAGGTCTACCCAGTAGTGAAAATAAGACCAGTACACGTTCCGGCTGTTGAATCCTGAAGTGATGCCATAGCGAACTTCCGCTTCCTCCCTTTCGTACGTTCCGTAGAGCATGTCCCAAAAGATGAAGACGCCACCATAATTTTTATCTAAGTATTCCTCATTGCGACCATGGTGTACGCGGTGCAGCGACGGCGTTACAAAGATGTATTCCAGAAAACCAAGCCGGCCAATCAACCGGGTGTGTAAAAAGAACTGGTGTACTCCCGCAGCAATAAACACCGTCCAGGCAAATTCGGGCGCAAAGCCAATTAATGGCAGGGGCGCGATAAAGAAAGTTTTCGCGATGGCCTGAAACCCGGACTGCCTGGAAGCAACCGTGTAATTGTACTCTTCACTCTGGTGGTGTACGATATGTATTGCCCATAGAAAATTGGCTTCATGCCCGAGCCGATGGTACCAATAGTACAGGAAATCGTAAGCCAGCAAGCAAAGAATCCAAGTCCAGACCGTTCGGGGGATATTGAAAATGGCAAAATTATCGTAAATCCATTTGAAGGCAAAAAGCATGATGATCGCCCAAAAGAAATCGAACATGCGCTCCGCCATTCCCGCACACATATTGGCTACGGCATCGCTGAACTGAAAAACTTCTTTACCCTTACGTCTTCCAAGATACCATTCGAGGAGGACAACGACGAAAAAAATCGGGGCAAGCAGCCCAAGGAAATTAAGCATAGTTCTTTTATTTCTTATTAATTAGAAGTAATAGAAAGCGCAACCTACCTGAATACCCGAACCCACACTGATAATCAGGCCAATATCACCTTTCTGAACTTCTTTGCCGCTGATGGCCTGATGCATCGCATAGGGAATGGACGAGGTATACAAATCCTTTTTCCCCGCTGTGACATCCGCCACTTTTTGAGCCGGAAAATTTAGCGCCTTTGACAATTTTTGAATAAAAGATGGCGAAATTTGCGGCGGAAAAATTTTAGCAATCTTCTCCAAATCAAGCCGAGCCTTCATCATCAATTCCGCTACCGCATCCACAATGCACTCAACATAAAAATCATCCATCTGTTCATCGCGCTGAACATCAAGGAATGGGTTGGCGCCTACCCAATAGTTTTCCACGATCAAGCTGTTCGAGTACTTCGTAAATTTTTTGAACACAATATCGCCAAAGCCGGAACCGTCTTCTGATTTTTTGAGAAACATGCCGGAGCCGGTTTCTTCAATCCCCATCAGGTTGTCGGGAAATGGAATGCGATTGTTTTCAATTTCTGAAGCTAAGATCAGCGCGTTGGCTGCTTTTCCACCGTTGATCATGTTGATGCCCGTCTGGATCGCATTGAAAAATCCCAAAGAGCCGTTCAGTACATCAAACGCAAAAGAATTGCCGCTTTCGCGGTAAACGTCGGGGCGCATGTTCTGGTCGCCTGCAAGCATGGCCGCAACTGCGGGTTCGCATAAAAATTCATCGCGATATACGCCGGAGTAAATCATCAAATCGAGGTCGTCTCCGGTGATGGCCAACTGATCAAGACACTGTTTTGCAGCGTAATTGGCCATGTCGAATGTACTTTTTTTGATGCCCATACCGTCGGGAACGAGGCCGATGCTGCCAATGGCAACTGTTGGGGTGACCGTTCCGCCCGGGTGTTCAACCAATTGTGGGGCAATTTTTTCTGCCCGTGTATTGGTTGACTGGAAATTCCGGATCCGATCCGGCAAGTCGTCAAAATTATAGACCGCAGTTCCCAGCGTAACGCCGGAAGCATTGACGCTGAAAAGGATGTTTTCGCCCGATTTGATGCGCCCGCTTTGGATATTATCCATAACTGCCACAAAATGAGAGGTCGTAGAGGTATTCCCTCTTTTCTCAAGGTTATTGATGGTATTTCCTGCGTTGAATTTTTCGGAGTTCAGAATCCGGTTTACCTCGGCAATACCGGATTGAATGGCAATTTTAGAGGTCTGGTGGGTAATCATAGTGTCAATAGCATCTTCGCCTACTGCCCAAACCATTTTGCAAACGTGTTTTGCGCCCTCTTTAACCGCAACCCCCGACAACTCGGCAGATTGTGTCAGCATGATGGCACCGCCGTGTGGATATTCGGTTGCTTTTGCAATGCAAAACGGACTGTAATTTCCCAGCGTCAGCATTTCCAATTGCTGGAATCCGATGTCCGTTCGGTCAGAACGCTCCAGAATCAGCGCAACCCCCGAATCGCCCAGCGTCAGGCAAGCTAACCTCAGGTCGTACAATTCGTGGATTTCTTTCTGAGCCGTTTTTGTCAGGTGGGTAATGTATTCGCCACTAACGACCAACACCCGTTTGGCGCTGCCCGCCTTCAGGAAAGCGTCAGCAATATCAATGCCAGTGAAAACCCCGGCGCAGGCATTCGAAATGTCGTAAACGGTGGCTGCGTCAAACCCGAAACGCTCGTGGAGGCGAATGGCACCGCTGGGTTCAAAAGAATAGCGTTCAAGCTGGTCGTAATGCGAGATATTACAACAAATCACCAGGTCAATATCCTGTGGGGTGTATTTTGAGTATTTGAAACAATCTTCTATGGCGTTGATCGCCAGATCAATAGCGAATTCCGTTTCTCCGGCCATCCGGCGTTCCTTGATTCCTGTGATGCGTTCAATTGGAAAACGCACTTCGTTGACACATCCCGCCACAACGTCGCGTGTGGAAACTGCTTTGGGCGGAAGATAGGCACCCAAGCTTTCGATAACGGTGTTACCAGTGTTACGTTTCATGGATAAGTAGAATTAGTAGTTATCCCAATACAGGGTTCAAAAGATAATTGCGTCAGTCCGCTTTTTCAATACAATCGCTTAACACTCGGTCTTTTGCAGCAGGTTTTATTGGCCAAATGCTCAAAAATACCTGATTTTTAATGGCTTATAACGCTGTCAAGCAATTGTAATTTTTTAATTACCAAGCGGTTACGCAAAAGTACACTTTTTTTTGATAGTGCCCTCATTCTGTTTTTTTTTATTGTAGTTACAAACAATGCTGTATCTGGCAAAAAGTCGGCACGTAAAAAAATCGAGAACACCTTTTACGGCTTTCCGGTTGAATACCTCTGGCAAGCGGCGGGTTTTCGGCGGGCAACGCTATTTTACCCTCCCTTGAAGAAATGTTAAATATCTGGAGCAAAGGAGAAATGTACTAACTTCACATGTTACTTTGAGCAGTGAGTACACTATTATTAACATAGTTTACAATGTACTTTGCCTCATTAAATTTTCGTTTAAAAAAAACGATCTCCTGAATTTCTGATCACCAGATCAATAAAATCTTATTCCAATGATGAGCATGAAGCGCCAAACGTGCCTCATTTTTCTTTTGTTTTTAACGCCGTTTACCTTATTGGCGCAGCCCTTTTTCCCGGTTAAAGTGGAGAAAAAATGGGGGATGATCAACGCTTCCGGCCAGTTAGCCGTGAAGCCGGTTTATGACGCCATTGGCGATTTTAAACACTTCGGTTACGCCGTGATGCAACGGGCAGGCCGCGTTGGTTTATTGAACCAAAGTGGCCATGAAATCGTACCGCCCAGATTTGATGACCTCAAAGTGTTGGATTCAACGCTCATCGCTGTGATGGATCTCGGAGAATGGATGGTCGTGAATTTAGCCGGAAAAGTAGTCTTAAAAAAAGGCTACCAACGACTTCAGGTATGGCCGGGCGGTTATATTGCCTTCGAAAAAAATCGAAAATGGGGACTCGTCCGGCGCGATGGCATCCTAATTTCAGAGCCGGTCTACGACGATATTCAGCCTTATGGCGAAAAATATTTCATCACCCGAAAAGGCGAATCCTCTGGTCTTTTGACATCGGCTGGCGGTGAAATTTTAGCGCCGGTTGCCAACGAAATCAAAATCTTTAACGACTCGCTTTTCTTTTTCCGAAGCGGCCCCAACTGGGGCGCAGTCAATATCAACCGCCAAACGGTCATTCCGGCGAAGTACGAAACGTTTAAAAAGTTATCCGACCACTACATCAAATTAGTCGCCAATAACAAATTCTTTATCTACTCGATTGCTTTTGGGGACATCATTTCCCAGGGGACTTATGAAGATTATTACGCGTTTTCAAAACGCTATCTGTTGGTAAAAAAAGACCGCCAGCTGGGGCTTATTGACTGGTGCGGAAACTTGGTTTTGCAACCACAATACGATGAAATTCAGGCACATGAAGACAATATTTTCCGAGCCAGCTTTAAGAACAAATGGGGCTTGGTGCAAGTGCGCGACAGTGTGCTGCTGCCCTTCGAATACGACTACATTGCGCCTCTGAAAGGCAATATTTGTACCACCAAAAAAAATGGGCTATTTGGCGTTGTGAACGCAGCCGGCGTGGCTATTGTGGCACCTCAATACCAACGCATTGAATTGGAAGAAAGCCGGGTCAGGGCCTATCTCAAAAAAGCAAACGGTTCGGAATCCCTGACTTTGCTCCAATTTGACGAACATGGCAAACTCTCCGACGGCAGCACGTTTGAAAAACATTTCCAGGTCAGGGTTACAGGAAAAAAAGACGGGCGAATTGGCCGGTATACGACTACTGAAGATGAAAATCCTTACCTGATAGACAAGTTTGAATGGTTTTATTCGCCTATTGCTGATCGCTGGGGATTGCGTCGCTTAGATGACGGAGGAGTTCAAATTGAGCCAAAATTTCACAGTGTACAGGTGGAAAAAGACCTGAATTTCAGCTTGGTTGGCATTGAAAAACCTGGTCGCTACGAATTTGAGCGCACGACCTACCGCTTCGAATCCATTTATGGCTTAGTCAACAATGAGGTCGGGCTTTTAGTCACCGAAGTCGCCTTCTGGGATGTGCAGTTTGAAGATTTTCGCAACGGGAACCCCTTGGCCCGCTGCATTTTCGATACCGGAAAATACGGTTTGGTGAATCGGATCGGCCAGATTGTGAAAAGGGATTGTGCCTATGTCGGGCCTTTCCGCGAAGGACTGGCCGTAATTAGCATGCAGGGAAGGCTTTCCGGCAGTCTGAAGATACAAAACAGCCTTGGAAAACTATCCCACCACCTCAACGGGATGTTGTCGCCCAATTACATGACCGACTATACCAACTACGATCAGATTTTTCAAAACAATGCGCATTTGGTCTGCGAAGGCTGCGAATGGGGTTATGTAGACACCAGCGGAATTGCCACAATTCGCCCACAATTCGCTTTTGCAAAAGATTTTATCAATGGCGTCAGCATTGTGCAAAACGTGGACAGCAAGTGGGGCATGATCAACAAAAAAGGAGACTGGCTGATCCCCGGCCAATACGACGGCATCGCTTTCTTAGAAAACACAAACAACCGCATCGTGCGCTTGTACAAACAGGCACCGAAATACGGACTGATTGACACCCTGGGGCAATTGGCCGTCAGCGCCATCTATGAAGAAATTGGTTCGTTTTCGGAAGGCCGGCTCGCGGTGAAACGCAACGGCATGTGGGGCTTTGTCAACTCCGACGGACTGGAAGTCATCCCTTGCCGCTTTCGGGAAGTTGGCGACTTCAAAGAAGGCTTGGCTGCTGCCAAATTAGGCCGGCACTGGGGCTTTATTGATAAATTGGGCAACATCGAAATTCAGTTTAAATACAACCGGGCAGGCAACTTCAACGCCAATTTAGCCTGGATACACACCGAAAGCGGGGCCGGTTTTATCAACAAAAAAGATGAAATCGTGATTGATCCCAAATTTGACCGGGCTTTCGACTTTTATAAAGGCGTAGCCCGGGTGGTCAGCGCCGGAAAATGGGGGTTGATTGACCAAAGTGGCAAATTCTTGCTTCGCCCCAAATACAACGAAATCCGGAACTTCGACAAGCATGGCCTCGCCGTTGTGGCTTTTGGCAATGAGTTTATTCGCTACGGGCTCATTAATCTGAGTGGCAATACGGTTGCTTCGCTTGACTTCAACCAAATTGCGGACTTCCAGGAAGGATTGGCGGTGGTGCAGAATAAAGACCTATTCGGGTTTATAGATACGACCGGTAAGCTGGTCATCCCTTGTGTCTATCCTAAAGTCTCCGGTTTTTCGGAAGGCCGGGCCGTGGTACAGAAAAACGGACTTTGCGGCTATATTGACCCTTCCGGTAAAGAAATTATTCCGCTGGAATATTCGCGCTGCCTCGATTTTAAAGACGGCAAGGCGGTGGTGTACAAAGGCATGCGAAAAGCCGGCGTCATTGACCGCAACGGCCAGGTGATCATTGAGCCCAGCATTGACCGCCTCCTCCTGTTTGCCGAAGGCCGCGGCCTTGTGCGCGATGAAAGCAGCTACCAGTTCTATTACATCACGGAAGAAGCCAACCTCTACGACGGCTACTACGAGCGGGCCACCGGATTTAAACACGGCGTAGCGGTGGTGCAGATCAACGGCAAATGGGGCATCATCAACCAAAAAGGCATCGAAGTGATTCCGCCCAAATATGACCGCATCGAAAGTTTTGAAAACGGTTTCGCCAAAGTGCGCATCGAAGGTTTCAACGGCCTCAGCAACCTTAAAGGCGAGGTTATCGCCGAACCTGATTATGAATTCATTAGCTATGCTGGCGAGGGTCTCTTCCGGGTAGAGCAGGGCGATAAAATTGGGTATTGCGACAGCGAAGGTAACTGGGTTTGGGGGTTGAATAATTAGTGTCTGTCTTTATAGTCCGATAGCTGCGTTATGCTCGCGCACCATTTCCACATGCGGAATCCCGTCCTCCAAATACATCTCGCCATCTATTTGAAAACCAAAAGATTCATAAAATTTGATCAAGTATTGCTGCGCGCCAATCCGGATGGGCAGGCTTGGAAACAACAAGGGCATTTGAGCCATAGCTGCCTGCATGAGTTGCCTTCCTGCGCCCATGCCCCGGGCTTCAGGCGAGGAAACCACCCGCCCGATAGAAGCATAACCGGGATAAGAAACCCCTTCCGGTAATAACCGGGCATAAGCAAAGAGTTTTCCCGCCTCATTGCGGCCCATCAGGTGCCAGCATTTCAGGTCTTTGCCGTCTGCGTCTAAGTAAGGGCAATCTTGCTCCACAGCAAACACGACCTGGCGCAATACCATGATTTCATAAAGCTCATGGAGGGTTAGCTCCTCAAAATATTTGCAGGTAAACCGCAAAACACTACCAGTCATAACACTGCACTTTAGCATTGCCGGCCTTCATGCGTTTACCATTGCCACGGCTGAATCCTTTTTTGTGCCCTTTTTCGCTGCTGCGGATTTTAAAAGGGTTCACCTTTATGGCAAAATAGAAGTCCGTGCCCGAAAAATCGCGGCGGCTAAAGATACTGCCAATTTTATCCGAACCAATGGTAAAAAAAGCAAGGCGCAGCGACACGCCCAACCGCAGTTGTTGCCAGTTGTAAAGAGAAACCGGGAGGGCTGCCCCAAACCAGCGGTTGCCAAAATGCGGGGTCAGGGCTAGCAAGGCACCGCGTTGCACCCCGGACTCGCCGAAAGGAATGCCCTGAACATACGTCGCATTCAACGCAAATTTTTCGTTGAATGCCCGGTCGAGTTGCAGGCTGAATGCGGTAGGCAGCGACATGGTGAACGCATTGCCCTGCAACGAAGCGGAAGAATCGCTCAGGGTTTGGAAGCTGAACACGCGCAGTTTTTCCTGAAGGTCTTCCGGATTTTGGATGTCGTCATAATCAGCAGCCGTTACGCTGCGCACATCGAGGGTTTGAACGCGGTGTTGCGCGCCGTTGAAGCGGATGCCGCCAAGATCGAGCAAAGCAACCCCGATTTTCCAATCGTAGGTGCCTTCTTCTTCTCCAATGGTGTAGGTCGCCCCAAGATCGGCAGCAAAGCCCCGGCCATTGCGCACCAATTCGTAATCTTCCCCCCTGAGCAGGCCATCAGAATAGCCTGCTGCAAAATCAAACGGCGTGCCACTTAGGGTGCGCCCGGGTAATTTGGTCAGGTCGAACCCTTCCCGGCTGCGCAGGTAGGCGGCTTCGTAACCTTGCAAATACCGAAGGGTGGCACCAACAGCCAGCTTGCCGGATCCGGTTTCTGTAGCATAGGTATAGTTCAGACCAAATTCCGACCAGCCCATCAAGCCCATGCGGAAAGGCTCCACGACGAACTCCTCCATAAAGGGTCGGTCTTCATAAATGAAATAGCTGAAGTTGTCGGATATGCCGTTGCCAGTTGCCATAAAACGGGCGCGGGTAATCAGGCCCAGGGTGTGCGCTTCTCCGATACGGAAGAAAAAAGAAGGCCCGGTGAAGCTCGACAACAAGTTGGCAGACTGCTTGCGCCCGTCGTCGTAAAAATCAACAAGAAAGCCGTTTGCCGGCAATTCAGCATCATCCGCAAAATCGGGCGCCGAAAAAAACTCGGCGTTGTCCCGCGCTTTTAAGAGATCCAATGCCCGGGTATCGCGGATGAATGCGTAGTTGTTCGAGAAAAAAAATGCGCCTTCCGCCAGATTGAGGTCCCAGGCAAAAGGGGATGTCGCCGGCGCAGCCGGATTGAGCAGCGCGCCATTAATGCCCGCATAATTGTGGACGCGGAGGCCAAGTTGTTCCTGGGCGCTTAGCGCAAAACAAACAAAGGCGGTGAAGAGGGATGAAAATAAACAGCGTAGTTGCATGGCAATGAGATTTGATGTAAACAGATAGCAAAGCTCCATTTAAGAAGACCGTCAGGCAGACTGCTGCAAACCTTGCAGGCGTTACCTGAACAGCGTGGTAGTTTTCTCATTGATGTGTGAAATGGAATCCTTTTTATAACCGGGGCGGGTTCACGGAGTAAGCGCGTGTGTAGTTTGGCGCAAGATAAGGAAGCTAAACGCTTAAAACAAGGCGATTATTCTGGGCAGGAAAATTATCGTGCCGACCAAGGCAGCGCCGAGTGCGAGCAGGAAAACAGCAGCTGCGGCAACGTCTTTCGCTTTTTTGACTAACGGGTGAAATCCGGGGGAAACAACGTCTGCCAAGTGTTCAATGGCGGTGTTCATGGCCTCTCCTCCAATCACGATGACGATACTCAGGACAATCATGACCCATTCTGCCGGGGTAATGGCGAACCATGCTCCGGCAAAAAGCACCACGCACATTGCCACTAAATGGATGCGCATATTAGGCTCATTCCCAACGAGTTCAGCAAGCCCATTGAAAGCGTATCTGAAGCTGCGGATTCTGTTGATGAAGTAGTTGCTCAAATATCATTTATTTAGGTTTTTTAGGTGTCATTTCCAGAGGCAGATGACATCTCAAAAAACCGGTTCCCGAGTCGCAAAAATTGAGGCGACATCTCGCCCCCTAAAGCGGCAGGTGTTGTCTCAATTTTCATAGCTGGAGCAAGGGGTTGTGTAATAAGGTGCAAGGTGCAAGACTTTCCCGTTAAATGGGACAAGTCTTGCACCTTGCCTATGCGCTTGGGCGGGACAGGTCTTTTTACACAACCCCTAACCGCGCCAAACTCCTTATTTTAGTGCCAAACATAACGCAGCTATCGGACTATAAAGACAGACCCTATTTCAGGTCGGCTAATTTATCCAGATCAATGCTTTCGACCGCCTTTTTCAGGTCTCCTTCTTCCACGTTATCGCCGTTGACCGACACGATAAAGCGTTTGGCAACAAGTATGCTGACTTCCCCGTTTTTTCCGGTGCGGTCGTAGCGCTCAAAACTTTTGTATCCGTCAATTTCACCGGTGCGTTCATAACCATCCTGCGTTTCTTTATCAATGCTGATGGAAGCCCAGGCAGCCATGCCCATCATGGCCATACCTGCCCCGCCCGTATCGGCAAGGTTGATGCGAATTTTGCCGCCGTCTTTTTCATAAGCTGCTTTGGCGTTGCTGATCTGAAAACCGCCTGCGCCGACAGATTCACTTTCGTATTCGGTGCGCTTCATTCCCATTAGGGTTTCGGGGAGCAGGGCTTTCATCTTTTTCGGGTCTACCACCGGCAGTTTTTCGCCGCTTGCAAGACCTTCCATGGCTTTAGCCATTTCTTTGCCGGCTTTTTCCATATCGGTGCCGGCTTCTTCCATGTCCTTGCCAGCCTCCTTCAGGTTGCTGGAGGCTTCTTCCATCGCTTTTTCTTCAGCAGATTTGGAACCGGAGCAGTTAACCAATGCAAAGGCAAGGCAAATTATAGACAGGATGAGCAGTTTGTTTTTCATGATGTTGTTGTTTTTGGAAAGGAATGATTTTAGACAAAGATGGTGAATTTTCTAATTTTTTACGCGCGACGCTCGCAAAAAAAGGTTTCGCACAACGGCACAACGAACACAACGGTGTTGCATTCAAGGTTTTCGTAGTGATCGTTGTGCCGTTGTGTGAAACCCTGGCGAGCTATTATGTAAAAAACATCTACTGTGCGTCGTGCTCATTGCTCACCAATCCCCGTTTTTTCGTATATAATGTGAAATTGGGTAGAGAATATGGATTTGCGAATAATGCAAAACTCGTCCTCTGCGTCCTTGCTGGAGGTGGTTTCCCGCAAAGGGCGCTAAGGTGGTTTCCCGCAAAGGGCGCTAAGGCGGTTTCCCGCAAAGGGCGCTAAGGTGGTTTCCCGCAAAGGGCGCTGAGGTCTCGCAAAGGGCGCTAAGGCGGTTTCCCGTAAAGGGCGCTGAGGTGGTTTCCCGCAAACGGCGCTAAGGTTCCACAGGGGGGGCGTCCTGCTTTGCGGACTTAGCGTAACCTTTGCGTCCTTTGCGGGAAATTTTAGACGCAAAGAATCACCATCGTGAATCTTCGATTTCGCCAAAGGTGCCCGTTTTTGGGGTCTTCGCACGCCCTGCTCTCGAACGCTAAAAGGACAGACACTATATAGAACTATTCACAGCGCAAAAACAAGATTGGATGAAAAACCCGCCGCCATTTCACATTCCGGCAAACGGCCTCCCCCACCAAACCATCTTAGCACAACTCGCTGCCAAAAAATCGGGCGACGCCAATTGGCGCAGTGGCCGCATCTGGAGCATGGTCTATTTTGTCAACGATGCGCACCTGCACCTGATGGAAGAAGCATCCAAGCTCTTTTTGTCTGAAAATCAACTCAATCCGTTAGCGTTCCAAAGCCTGTTGAATATCGAGCGCGAGTTGGTTGGCATGGCTGCCGGGTTGCTGCACGGCGATGAAGCCACCACCGGGGTGTTCACGTCAGGCGGCACCGAAAGCATCATGCTGGCTCTGTACGCCTACCGGGAACTGGCCCGCCGGCAAAAGCGTTTCGGAAGCGGTGCATTGGAAATCGTCGTGCCGCAAAGTATCCATCCCGTTTTTGAAAAAGCGGCACACCTGCTCGATTTAAAGGTTCGGAAAGCGCCGGTGGGGGCAGATTTTCAGGCGGATCCCAAAGCCATAGAAAAACTCATTACCCGACGCACCATCCTGCTCGCCGCGTCGGCGCCCACGTACCCGCACGGCGTCCTCGACCCCATTGAAGACATCGCGGCTATTGCCCGCAAGCATCGCCTGCCTTTGCATATTGACGCCTGCCTCGGCGGCTTCATGTTGCCCTGGGTGGAACGGTTGGGTTATCCGGTAGCGCCGTGGGATTTTCGGGTACCGGAAGTCACCTCCATTTCGGCAGACTGGCACAAGTTCGGCTACGGCATCAAAGGCGCTTCTGTAATTCTGTACCGCGACATGGCGCTGATGAGAAACCAGTTTTTTGTGTCCACCGATTGGTCGGGCGGGATCTATGCCTCACGGGCGCTGATGGGTTCTCGTTCGGGGAGCACGCTGGCAGCAGCGTGGGCGGCCGTATACGCTTTAGGCGAAACGGGGTATTTGGATCTTGCCAGACAATTGATGGAGGGTTGCCAAAAACTCAGAAACCTACTCGAGACCATGCCCGAAATCGAAGTCCTTGGGAATCCCTGCATGAGTGCGCTCGCTTACCGGACCAAGCAAGGGAAACCGGATCTGTTCATCCTGGCAGAAGCCATGGAAAGCCGCAGTTGGTCTCTTGATCGGCAGCACCTGCCCGACAGCATCCACCTCACCCTGATGCCCCACCACCTGCCGCATTTAGACGCCTACATTAACGACCTGAAAGCCGTTTTGCTTACGCTAAAAGACCAACCCGCACAACTCAGCGAAAACGCCGCTTTTTACGGGTTGGCAGCGCGCATTCCTTTCCGGAATTTGGTCAAACGCGAAGTCTTGCGCATGCTGGAAAGTATGCATGCAGCGCCCGCCGAAAAGGATTCGGTCAAAAAACAATTAAGCTGGAAAAGCGAAACTTCGGAAGCGAAAACCGACGCAGCATTAGAAAAACCGGCTGGATGGAAAACCCGGCTGATTCAACGGCTACTTTATTTTTGGAGTTATAAGAAATTTTAATCGGTGCGCACGCATGGCCTCCAGTACGACGCAGACCAATACCTTATTGGGTAATCCGGTTGACGTTTCTTACGACAACACAGCTATCGGACTATAAAGACAGACACTTTCTACTCTTCAAACTTCTCTGGCCGCATCTGCGGAAAAAACAAAACCTCCTGGATGGTGTGCTGATTGCACAGCAACATCGCTAGGCGGTCAATACCAATGCCAATACCCGAAGTCGGCGGCATGCCGTATTCCAGAGCGCGCAGGAAATCGTGGTCAATGAACATGGCTTCGTCGTCGCCGCGCTCCATCAACTTCATCTGTTCCTCGAAGCGTTCGCGCTGGTCAATGGGGTCGTTCAACTCCGTATAGGCGTTGGCGACTTCTTTTCCGTTAATCATCAGCTCGAAGCGCTCCACAAGCCCGGGTTTACTGCGGTGTTTTTTGGTCAGTGGCGACATTTCCACCGGATAGTCGGTGATAAACGTAGGTTGAATGAAGTGCTTTTCGGCGGTTGCTCCGAAGAGTTCATCAATCAGTTTGCCTTTTCCCATGCTGGCATCAATTTCGATGTGCAGGTTTTTGCAAACGTCCCTCAGGCCAGCTTCATCCATTCCGGAAACATCCACGCCAGCGTGTTCTTTGATGGCGTCGTAAATGCTGACCCGGCGGTAGGGCGCTTTAAAGTTAATGACGATCTCGCCTACTTCCACATCCGTCGTGCCGCAGGTGTCCATGGCTGCCTGTTCCAGCAAAGCTTCGGTGGTTTCCATCATCCACAGGTAGTCTTTGTAGGCTACGTAGAATTCAAGGATGGTAAACTCGGGATTGTGCGTGCGATCCATGCCTTCGTTTCTGAAATTGCGGCTGAACTCATACACCCAGTCAAACCCGCCTACAATGAGGCGTTTCAGGTATAATTCATTGGCGATGCGCAGGTAAAAAGGCACATCCAACGCATTGTGGTGCGTGATAAACGGCCGTGCCGCTGCGCCGCCGGGGATGGCTTGCAATACCGGCGTATCCACTTCCAAACCGCCGCGCTCGTTCAGGAACCGGCGAATGGAAGCCACCATATTGGTGCGTTTCAAAAACGTTTCTTTCACCTGCGGGTTGACAACCAAGTCCACATAGCGCATGCGGTAGCGCAATTCAGGGTCGGTGAAGGCGTCAAAAGTGTTGCCTTCCTCGTCGCGTTTAACAACAGGCAGGGGGCGCAGGGCTTTGGTAAGCAGTTTCAATTCTGTGACATGGACGGTAATTTCGCCCATCTGCGTACGAAAAACATGGCCTTTTACACCGATAAAATCGCCAAGGTCGAGTAGTTTTTTAAAAACCTCATTGTACAGGGTTTTGTCTTCGCCCGGCGCAATATCGTCGCGGGAAATATAAAGTTGTATGCGCCCCGTACTGTCCAGTAATTCCGCAAAGGAAGCTTTGCCCATCACTCGGCTGCTCATTAGTCGCCCGGCTAAACTCACTTCCTGGTAGTTGATCGCTTTGCCTTCGGCATCCTCCTGAAAAAATTCTCTGATCTGTGCCGCATGAACATTCACCTCAAAAGCCTCCGGTGGATAGGGGTCAATGCCGAGTGCCAGCAGTTTTTCAAGTTTTTCTCTGCGGATAATTTCCTGTTCGCTTAAATGCATGGTATGTAATTAGTTTATTGCCGCACTACGGGTGCGAAATCTGGGTTGCAAAAGTAAACGTTTTCAACGGATCACCACATCTTCGATGGCTTCTTCTCCGAGCGCCTCGTTCAACATGTCGCGGATTTTGTCTTTTCCGAACCCTAATTCCTGTTTCAACGAAGCGGAAGTAATGGTCAGGTACAACTTTTTGCGGTAGAGCTTGATCTCCGTGGTGTATTGTGCAATGGTCGGCCCCATTTTTGCTTCCCAAAGCCCTTTGATCTGGGTTTGGTGCAAATGCGGCTTCAATTTGTAAGCTTCTACCATCGCTTTCAGGGCGTCTTTGAGCGAAGTTTCCTGATTTGTCCGTTTCATGGTTTTTGATTTAGGTGTTTTTACAAAACTGCTTCTTACCTATTTGCATTTTGCAACTTCACACAACCTGTTTTTACAAAATAGTACCATGCTCTATCACCCGTTTCAAAAAGGCCATGCCCCGCGCTGCTGCGATTTTAGCCACCCGGTCTTGGTCTGTATCTGTAATAAAAACCTGGCCGTAGACCCCGGTGCAAAGCAATTCCATCAGCATGGCTACGCGGTCGGCATCCAATTTATCAAAAATATCGTCTAACAGCAGGAATGGCAGCATGTTTTTCGCTGCTTTCAGCCATTCGTACTGCGCCAATTTCAACGACAACACGAATGATTTAAGCTGCCCTTGCGAGGCAAAATTTTTCAAGGCGTGTCCGCCAATTGCAAACACCAGGTCGTCGCGATGGATGCCGGCAGTGGTGCGCTGCAAGATGCAGTCTTTTTCTTCTTTTTGTTGCAACAATTCAGCAAAATTTGCCTCGTCGAGCTGTGATTGGTACTGGCAGTCAATGATTTCCTGCCCGCCGGAAATTTTTTCATACAAGGCTTGCAGCACCGGGCGCAAATTTTGCACAAATGCCGCGCGCGCCTTATGGATGGCTTCGGCAGGTGGAACGAGTTGTGCGGCGTAAACCCGAAGCAGGGAGCGGTCGGCACCGGGTTGCTCGGCCAGACGTTTGAGCATGGCATTTCGCTGATCTATAATGCGCTCATAAACAATTAAATGCTGCAAATAAGCCGAGTCGAATTGGCACAAAGTATTGTCGAGAAAACGCCGCCTGACTTCGCTGCCTTCCGTAACGATATGCGTATCGTCAGGTGCAATGATCACAACCGGGAGGGCGCCCACGTGCTCTGAAATCTTTTTGTAAGGAACCTCGTTGCGTTCAAAAACCTTTTGCCGGCGCGGGATCACCTTAGCCACCACTTTTTCTTCTTTGCCTTCCAGGTCAATCCGCGCTTCAATCCTGAAAAAATCGGTTTCGTGCAGGGCGATCTGCGACTCATTTTGAGCGAAATAACTTTTGCCCATGCAAAGGTAATAGATGGCGTCGAGCAGGTTGGTTTTGCCCATACCGTTGCGCCCGACAATACAATTGATCGAATCCCCGAAAGCGATGCGCTCGAAGGCATAATTTTTGAAATTGGTCAGCGTGAGCTGCCTGAGAACGGGTCGTATGAACACGTAGGCGCAGATTCTGGTTTGAATCACAAAAATAAGCGAATCTTAAAGCCTGTCGAAACTATTTTGCGAATGCTTTTATTCCCGTGTCTGCGTTTTAGGGTTCGAGAGCAAGGCATGCGAAGACCCCAAAGCGGGAGTTTACTCGCGCAAGTGACCGTTTTGGGGCCGAGCATAACGCAGTTATCGAATCATAAAATCCAGACACTACCACTACCAACTTGCACCCGCGCCACCGCCGCCTGAGGAACCACCACCCCAACTTCCACCACCGCCGCCCGATCCACTGCCGGAAGAAGAATGGGTTTTCATCGGAATGGCAACGATTTTGCGCTTGCGGTAGTTGCAGTTTTTGCACTCATGGATAATTTCCATGCTGCCCGAAGAACTGTAAGTCGCATCTTGCAGCACGGTAGAACTGGCTTTGTGATAGGTGCGGAATTTGCACTCCGGACAAGCCTGGTATTTAGAAAAAGTTTTGGCGTAACTCAGGATCAAAACATCGCTGCCATCTTCCGTCACCCATGCATCGTAATCCACACTACCCAAAATTTCTTCGGTGACCTGGCCTTTTTCAAGATAGGCATCATCTTCGGCTTCCGTCATTTTATGCATCGGCAGCCCGTTGACTTTGCTAAACCTGCGCTGGTTGCGAAGGCGGTGTAAAACGCCTTTTAAAACGAAATAGAGTACGATATAAGGAATAGGAAACAGGAAAATGAAAAACCAAGACTTCGCGAAGCCAATGTGGCGGTATTTATCGTAAAGCTCTTCTTTGTTGAACAGGTTGATCAGCATCCAGACGATGACCCCCAGTCCAAAAAACAAAGCGATGATCCCGTACCAGTATAACGCCGGATGGATCCGTTCTCCCATTATCCTCGGCCAACCGCGTTGCGGATCAAGCGCGGCTCGCAGCTCTGCCAGCGCTTCCGGGTCTTCGAGCAGGGCTTTTACCCGCTGCACGGCACCAATGACCCCGCCATCATAGTCTTGCTGCTGAAACCGCGGCACCAATTCTTCGAGCAGGATACGCAGACAAACGATGTCGGGCAGCAACCCTTCCAAACCATAGCCGGTTTCAAATTCTGCACGGCGCTGATCCGTAACGATAAGCAGCAGCAACCCGTTATCGGCACCTTTTTGCCCGATCCCCCAGTGTTGAAACAGTCGAGTGGCAAAATCTTTCGGCACTTCATCGCCAATGCCAGGCACCACAACAACCGCCATTTGAGCAGTGGAAGTATTTTCCATGGAAGCGATCAGCAGGTTGAGCTGCGTCACTGCGTCTTCTGAAAGCAGGTTGCCCGGGTCGCTGACGTAGCCGTTGCCCCCGTTTTTTGGATTAGGGATATTTTCAACGGTATAGATGTCCTGAGCGGCAAGTGTTCCGGCGCTCAGCCAGACAACAAACAACCAATAACAGGTATTCAAAATGGAAGTAGCTTTCATGAAAGTTGGTCTATATTGGGCAAAAATACAGCGAAAATTTGGGATGTAGTGCGTTGTTTAGACGGGTGATAGTTGATCGTGGACGAATATTGCTCAAATCAGATCTGGAAAATTACACCTTACCATTAGAGAATAGAGACTTTTAGATTGACCTAATATTTTGAAATGTGCTTTTGCATCAAAGGCATCCTGGCTATTCCCTGTTGCTACTTTTGCCAATATTTTAAGTATATTTAAATACTCCATTCTATTATCATTGAGTTCCTTTCGATCTAAGCCAGTACGCAAGATCGTTTCCACGCCTTTTAAAGAATTGTTTTTGGGTTTAACAACTTCTTGTTCAAAATATAAATAATTTTCAGGTATCTCCCTCCCCGGATCAATAATTAATTGATTTTCAACCAAGTGGTTGTGATTGTGCATACGTGCTCTTTGGGTTTCATCCTCAATTGGAAAGTAATTCTCTTTGTACTTTTGATTGCAAATCTGACAAGAAAAGTAAAGGTTAGAAAAGTCATACGCCAGCCAATAGTAACCAGGTTTAGTAAGCTTTCCAGTGGTCTGGATACGATACGCCGCTTTGGGCCGAAAATGCTCGACATCACCGTGACTAACATGGGCAACTTTTGCTTCACAAAAGCAACATTTATCGTGCTGCGCCTTTTTTAGTGCTTCCTTGAAGGTTTTGTGCCCGTAAATTTTTGAAGAAAACTTGAATGTACGAACGCCATTATCGAAATCAGCTTTGAGTTGCGTTGTAGCTAATTTGCCTTTGCCGCCCGTATCGAGAATAGCGGGCACAGGGATAAGGGTTTTATCAATTCTGATCATTTTGATCCTGTCCGTAATGTTTTGCCGGTTCTGCAACGGTTGCCGCATCACCTTCAACTAAGACATTTTGAGTTTGTACATAATGTTTTGCCGCCTTTTGGATAATTTCCATCGCCCTGATAGCTTCAGGACTTTTGGTATTTGAGTGAAAAAGTCGGCTTGTATTGCTTTTCACAAGAAACGCCGGCGCCAAATCCGCCTAACAATACGCCCCGGTCGTCTTTAGAAGTGTACCAAAGTATTGGATAATAGGTTTTGTTGGTGCTATTGAGCGGGTAATATTCATTGCCGCTCAGGTAAACGGCTCAGGTTTGCGCTTTTAAGGCTGGCGCAGCCAGAGTACATAAAAAAATGATTGTCAAAAACTTGCGCATGGTTAGTCTACTTTTAAAACAGGAGCGATAAAAGTTTGGCCTTTCCCGGTCACTTCTATGTGATAGACCCCGGCTGAACGATCGCTCATGTCAATGCTTAGGGCACCAAGCGCAGGAATTATGCCTTCAGTCAGGATTTCATCGCCGTCCAATAGCTTGACGGTGGCGGTATCACCCGCAAAAAAAACAGGATTAAGGACAATAGAAAATTGACCCTTGCATGGATTTGGAAAGACATCGAACGGCAGCGCAGGCACTTCTTCGATGACTTTGTTGCACGAAGCATGTAGCAGTAAAAGGAATGCCAGCGTTGAGCTTAATTTGAAAACCATAAAAGCCTTGTATTAAAAATTGTTTAAATGCTTAGGGTCACTTAATAAACGACTCAATCTAAAGGTATCAAATCCGGTACACTATTTTTAACACCATTGTAAAGTAAACTACAAAAATTCAGAAGCAAAATAATTTTCCTGAATACATGGTAACGGCTTTCTTCTTTTGCACATAAAGCATACGACGAGCGAAACAAGCCCTGCCAAAGCGCGTGTAAAGCAGATGTTTGAGAAGGCTTGTCGCCGAACACCATAATTCTACACACCATTTCCAAAAAATCATTACCTATGAGAAAGCAAATTTTTCTTTCCGTTCTCTTCGCATTTGCGAGCTTTTCAATGGCCTTTGCCCAGTTTCCCCTGATGGATCTCGTTGGCAATACCGTCAGCATCAGCCCCACGACCTATCAGTTTGCCGTTGGCGCGAACTCCGTAACCAACCCCAATACCAAAGTCCTGATTAACGGCGGCAAACTTGAAATGCGAATCCCTTCCACTTTGAGTGAATTGATCAAAATCAACCATTCTACCGGCCTCGGCGCGAGCTACTTCTTCAACACGACCGGCGCGACTAACTATTTCGACGCCAGCGTTTTCCCCATCAACACAAGCGACGAAGGCTGGTTTTCACATTACCGGAACAGCAACTTCAGCGGCGCCAAAGGCCTGCGCCTTTTTAACGGCGACGGCACTGACGGCATCGGCGCGCAGTTTGGCTTGAACGGATTAAACTCCTATATCCAAAATGGCAACTTTGGCATCGGAACCGATAACCCAACGGCCCGCCTCCATGTTGAGGGCGACGGATATTTCCGCAAAGACGGCCAGAGTTTGCTGCTGAGCGGCGTTAACTCCAACTACCTGCTCATGCAATCCGATAATGGCCAGCTGGGTATTTTCGGTTTCACCAAGCCGGGCAATACAACGCTGGAGGTCATCAATAAAACAGGCTCCGGCGATATGATTTTCCGCACCGAGGGCGCTTATGGCTTCGGTATTGCTCCCCAGGTAGCTGTGCATGCCACCGGCAACCGCCTGCGCCTTAGCACGCCCGGTAATCCAAATCGTTTTGTGGAACTCCGCACCGACGGTGCTGCGCTGGATCTGAACAGCAACGAAGGCCCACTTTTCATCCACTCCAATACGGACAACGTGTACCTCGGCGCTTTTGGCAATAGCGTCATTGTGGGCAACGAGGGCATTACACCGTCAGACCGTTTTGAAGTCATCGGCAACATGAAAGTACACGGGTTCGACGCGGTGGTACACGGCAGAAGCGCCGATGGCCGGGAAGCCGACCTCGTTGGGACTTACCAGGGTTGGGACGCAGACGGCGTTTACTTAGCGGGATACAATGCCATCAATGCCCCCGGCGTGCGCAACACCCGCCGCGTCTACATGGGCGGCGCAGGTACTGAAACGCTCGTGGCAGACCTCGCTAACCAAAGAGTGGGTATTGGGGTAACACTGGCGGAAATTCCTGCAGGTTATACGCTGGCGGTGGATGGCCGTGTCATTTGCGAAGAACTGCGCGTGCGCAATTCTGCTTCCTGGCCGGATTATGTGTTCGAAGCGAATTACGAATTGCCAAGTCTGAAAGCCGTGCAGCAGCATATCCAGGAAAAAGGCCACCTGCCGGGCATCCCCAGCGCAGCAGAAGTAGCCGCTCAGGGCGGTATGGAAGTAGGCGAAATGCAGCGTTTGCTCCTGGAAAAAGTGGAGCAACTCACGCTTTACAGCATCGAAGCCGACCAACAAAATGTTCATTTGCGTACCCAATTGGATACCGCAAACACACAGCTGCTCGGACTAATCCAACGCATTGAAAAATTGGAAGGAAGTAAAAAGTAGATTTTAGATTTTAGACTTTAGATGCCGGATGTCTGGTGTCTAAAGTCTAAAATCTAAAATCTAATGTCTTCTGATCATTTCTGTCTCAAAAAACAACAATCATGAAACACTATATTTTCCTGATCGCCTTCCTGATCGCAGGCAGCCCGTTGTGGGCCCAGATCAATATCGGAGGAACCCCGCGCTCGTGGGCAGCACCGCTGAAAGGCCAGGTCGAAACCTTTTCGATGCCGGCCATCCAGTTGGAAAAAGTAAAAAAAGAAGACGTGGAAGACGAAGCCAAAGGACTGCCGATGCGATTCGGATACCCAATGGATGCAGGCTTTACCCTAGAAAACTCAGGCACCTGGAACTCCTTGCCTGAAGGCGGACGTATCTGGCGCTTAGCGATCCAATCCCCGGGTGCAAAATCCATCAACCTGTTGTACGATGCATTCTGGCTGCCTTCCGGCGCAACGCTGTACCTTTACAACGAAGCGCAAACCCACGTCATCGGCGGGTTTACGTCCCGCAACAACAACTCGCCACGCGGCCAGAGCATTGGCTATGCAACAGGCTTAGTCTACGGCGACAAAATTGTGCTGGAATACTACGAACCGGAAAACGTGGATGCTGTCGCAGAAATATCCATTTCCCAGGTTGTACACGGCTATCGCCATATCCGCATTACGAATGAAAAAGCTTTTGAAGATTCAGACGAATGCCACATCAACATCAATTGCCCGGAAGGCGACAATTGGCAGTTTGAGAAAAGAGCCGTTGCGCTCATCGTAGTTGGCGGATCTCGTATATGCTCAGGTGCCATGCTGAACAATTCGCTGGTGGATTATACGCCTTATTTTCTCACGGCTCACCACTGTTTGGGTACTTTGGATGCCAATACCAATCCGAACGCTTCCACCTGGTCCTTCTGGTGGTTTTACGAAAGTCCGGAATGCGATAACCCGGAAGATGAGCCAACGAATTTTGTTTCCACTACGGGTGCCATCCTCGTGGCCAACCGGGAAGCAACGGACTTTGCGTTGTTCCGGCTAACGGAAGACCCTTATTTAGATGCAGGACAAGGCATGGTTTATCTTGGCTGGACGACCAGCAACGCGCTATCGCCTAATGCCACCGGAATTCATCACCCAAGGGGCGACGTAAAAAAGATCAGCTTCGACGACGACGCTATTACCAGTTTCGGTGGCAGCATCAACTGGGATAATGGTGTTACTACCCCGCCCAATACGCACTGGCGCATTGATTTTGATCGCGGTGGCATGCAGCGCGGTTCTTCCGGTTCTGTGATTTTTGACAATAACCACCGGGTCATCGGGCAGCTTCATGGAGGGGATGCTGACAATGTTTGCAACGGGCAGGAGGCTTATTACGGCCGCCTCGACGTTTCCTGGAATGCTGCGAATGCCAACCGACGCCTGAACGACTGGCTGCAACCGACTTGCCAAAACGACCTCGTCATTTCGCAGGATGTAAACATCGGCGCGCCGACTTTTTATGCCTCCAACACCATTTCTTCTAACCGATTCATTAGCGGCGCCGTTAGTTACGTGGTGTACAATGGGGGCAATGAAGTGATCTTACAGGATGGGTTTGAAGTGCGTAGCGGCGCTAATTTCCGTGCTACTAATTTCGATTGCAACGGCGCAGCGCCCTTCTCGGAGGAAGACCAGTCGCGCTTTGCGCAAAACGATGCACCTTATGCCGACAGCCGCGCTACCTTTGAAATGCCGCCGCCTGTTGAAGGAGCTGTCGCAAAAAATAAAGTAGAAATGCCCGTAAACAGCAACCGCATACCGATGAATTTCGGGGTATATCCGAACCCGATGCAGGAAACTGCGACCGTGCAATATGAGCTGGGTGAAGCTGCTGTCGTAAACCTGAAACTGACAGACGTTAACGGCGCAACGGTTCTTTTGATTGAAAACGGCTTGTTTAAAGACACCGGCGTTCACAAAGTCGAACTGGTGGCTGGCCAAATACCGCCGGGCATTTACCTCTGTGTGATGACCACGCCATCTGGCGTGCAGACGAAGCAGGTGATCCGGATGTAGTATAGTAAAAATTGAGGTGACATCTCGACGCGCAGCGGCAGGTGTCATCTCAATTTTTGCGATTCGCGGCATGGCTTTTTGAGATGTCCCCTGCCTCGTTCCTTCGCTGACACTATGGTGTCATCCTCAATTTTTGCGATATTTTTGTGTAACTATGCCGCAAAAATGTTGTCACAAAAACACTTGTTCCAATTGCCCTGCGAAGGCCATTATCTAAACTGCGCCTACATGTCGCCCTTGCTCAAAAGCGTGGAAGCAGCCGGGATAGCCGGGATCCAGAAAAAGAGAAACCCCGCCGACATCCGGCAGGAAGATTTTTTTGCGGAAGCAGAGATGGTACGAGTAAAATTCGGTCAATTGATCAACGGCGATCCAGCTCAGGTGGCGATCATTCCCTCAGCCTCTTACGGTTTACAATCCGCCATTTCTAATATTCCTCCAAGTAGCGGAACCCACGCCATCACGGTTTCAGAAGAATTTCCAAGCGATTTTTATAGCTTAAAAAACTGGTGCACCAGACATCGAAAAGACCTCGTCGTCATCCCCTCGCCGGAGACAGGCCCCGAAAAAGGGAAAAACTGGAATGAACGATTGCTGGAAGCGATTAATCCGGATACTGCTGCGGTGGTCATTTCTTCGCTACACTGGACAAACGGAATGCTTTTTGATCTGGAAAAAATCGGTGCGCGTTGCAAAGCAGTTGGCGCCTTGTTCATCGTAGACGGCACACAATCAGTAGGCGCCATGCCCATTGATGTGGCTGCATTTCAAATAGACGCCTTAGTATGTGCCGCTTACAAGTGGCTGCTCGGGCCTTATTCCATTGGCCTGGCCTGGTATAGCGAGGTTTTCAACGATGGCATCCCGATAGAAGAATCTTGGTTAAACCGAACCAATGCTGATAACTTCGCCGGTCTGACTAATTATACTGCCGATTACAAACCGGGGGCAGCCCGCTACCAGGTGGGCGAATACAGCAATTTTATCCTCTTGCCCATGGTACACGCTGCGTTGGATCAAATTTTGGCATGGCAGGTAGCTGATATTGAGCAGTACTGCCGGCAGCTGACCGCACCCTTAATGGACTTTTTGATCAAAAACGAATTTGGTCTCGAATCGGAAAGTTACCGGGCGGGTCACCTTTTCGGATTTTCCCTTCCTCCCAGCCTCGACCGGTCAAATTTGCTGGCAGCATTACAACAAAACAACATTTTCGTATCCCTCCGGAGTAGTTCAATCCGGGTGTCACCGCATGTGTACAATTCAGAGGAAGATATAAGAGCGTTGATGGGCGTATTGGAAGAATCAGGCAGGTAGTTGTAATCACTTCAACACCACCGCCCCCGTCTGAGCAGCCATTTCACTGCGCATAACCAACAGTTTTTGCAACACCTTCATGTAGGCGAGCACCTGCTCGTGCTCCCCGGCATCGCTGAGTTCTTTTATTTTTTGGCGGTTTTCTGTCAACACCTTCTCGATTTTCCGCATCTTAAAACGGACAAGCGCCTGCCGGCTGTCGTCTTCAAAATTGGTTTCCGGCGACTTTTGCCAGCGCAGGTGGATGTCCCACTTTTTTTCCCAGTTTTCACTGTATTCGTAAGGAGAGGTAAGGACGCCCAACGCAAAATTTTTGATGTCCGTATCTTCGTGCTGGAGGAAAAACTGCTGCGTGACCGGTTTTTTAGCCGCCACCAAAGCCCAGACTTCGCGCGCGATGCGTCCGTACAGGGCGTTGTCAAAATGATCGAGCACTTCTTCGATGTTGCTGACAATGTATTGTGCCACACTGACTTGCTTTGATTCATCTAGCCATTCGTTGCCGCCAACCACGAGAATGCGCGCAAGGTCTTTTTCCTGAAATTCGTCTCCGATCACCAAAACTTCCGGAGCTTTCACTTCCACAGGTTCCCGTTGGGTAATCCCCGCCGCTTCCAGCTCTCCGGCGTTAGGCGGCGGCATGCCCTTTTCTGCAACAGCCTTATTGACCTGCTGCATCACGAGCTTGTTCATTTCATTCACCAACACCTGTTCGCTCACCTGGGCAATACGGCTGCATTCCCGCACATAGACCATGCGCTTGATGGGATCTGGAATTTTGGCAATACTGCTGATGATGTCTTTGATGACGTGCGCCTTTTTGACCGGGTCGTTCCCGGCTTCTTTCATCAGCTGGTCTGCTTTGAAGGTAATGAAGTCTTTTGCCGTCTGCGAAATGTACGTTTTAAAGGCCTCCACGCCCGCCTGCTGTAAATACGAATCCGGGTCTTCCCCATCCGGTAGCAATACAATTCTGACATTGAGATCCTGTTCCAGCAAAATATCCACCCCGCGCAGCGCCGCTTTGATCCCCGCTAAATCACCATCATACAGGATTTTTACATTCGGCGTATAACGCCGGATGAGGCGAGCCTGTTCCACAGTCAGTGAGGTGCCGGAAGATGCCACCACGTTTTCGATGCCCGATTGGTGGAGGGAAATGACGTCGGTATAGCCCTCAACTAAGATGCACTCATCCTCCTGGCGGATAGCTCTTTTGGCAAAAAATGCGCCGTAAAGGGTTTTGCTTTTGTTGTAAATCTCCGTTTCCGGGGAATTAATGTACTTCGGTGCCTTTACATCTTTGACTAAGATGCGGCCCGCAAAAGCGATGATTTTTCCGGAAAGGTTGTGGATGGGAAAAATGACGCGGTCGCGGAAGAAGTCCCGTTCGTATTGCGTGGTCAATCCGACGCTACGCAGGAATTCGATGTTGTAGCCCATGCCCACCGCTTTGGTGGTCAGCGCATCCGGCTGGTTGGGCGCAAAACCCAAGCCAAAATGGCGGATGGTTTCATCCCGAAAACCGCGTTCTTTAAAATAACTTTTGCCAATGCTTTTGCCGCGATCCGTTTCAAAAAGTTGTTCCTGGTAGAAATCGGAGGCAAACTGGTTGACGATGTACAAACTCTCGAAATGCTGTTTTTCCGCCATCGCTTCTTGCGAAACGACCGTTTCTTCTACTTCGATGTTGTATTTTTTGGCTATGTAGAGCAACGCTTCCGCGAACGTAAAATGCTCGTGTTCAATCAAAAACTGTACGGCATCGCCACCTTTGCCACAGCCGAAGCACTTGAAAATGTTTTTGGAAGGCGAAACGTTGAAGGAAGGCGTCTTTTCGTTGTGAAAAGGACACAACCCGATAAGGTTGACCCCACGCCGGCGCAGGTTGACGAAGTCCTGGATAACTTCCTCCACCTTAACGGTATCGAGTATTTCCTGTACGCTTTTTTGAGCAATCACGGCCTTGTGTTTTCACAAATATAGTCAATCCTGGAAGATAAAAAACTCGGCAGCCTGCGGGGTGAAGTGAATATTGCGCACAAAGGCGGGACTGCGTTTCAATACAATGGGAACCGTTGTTTTTCCCTCCTTGAGCCGCACCCCTCCAATGTCTACTTCGAGCTTAAAATCAGCTGCATCCACTTCGTTGTAAAGGCTTAGACCAACCGTGCATTCCAATTTGATTTTGTCCGGAAACACCCGAACGCTATCTGGGGCATTGATGATGGAAAGCTGGATGAACAAGGATTTGGCGGTATAGGCTTCCACTTCAATAAAAGCTTTAACGACCGGAGCTTCAATGAGGATTCCTTTTGGAGGTTGTTGCAAAGCCAGTTCGAGTCGGGTGCTGTGCTTCAGGTCTGACAAAATCAGGGAATCTGTGAGCCAGGTATGAATGCTGCCAATCAGGGTCGTAGGGCCGCTGATCAGGATGCTGTCCGGTTGCACATGGACGGGTTCTTTCAACTGGTACTCCGGGGCAAAGTCTAACTTAGAAATGAGGGCAACCGGGATTTTTTTATAGACTTCATCTTCTAATTCAATCACAATCTGATCCAAATTGATGTCAATGATCCGAAGCGTAGCGGAAGAGAGCTTTTTTTGAATATCCTGCCGCAATTGTCCCGAACTGATCACAACCTGGTCGGCAGCTTCGGCGTCGTAGGAAATCCGGATTTGCTTACCAGACAGGCGTTCGCCCAGCAATTGCCACCCAGTGCCCTGCAATTGCACTGCAATGTTTCCGGGCGGCGGAGAGGAAAGCGCTTTGTTGACAGGCGTATAGATGCTGATGTACACCTCTTTGGCCATGCGGTAATTCTGGGAAAGCTTGACCAATAACCAGAACAACAAAGCTATCCCGATGCAGATCATCAGGATAGCCCTGTCTTTTCCAATGCGCAACTCTTCCCAACGAAAGCGGGAAGTGGCTCCTAGCGGCTTAAACATGGCCTGTGAATTGAGCAAAGACATCAGTTCGCCCGGCAGGCAGTTTTTTCACCCCCTTTGATTCATCCATTTTATTTGATAATCAGTTTTTCCGTAGAGGTTTTCAACCATTCGGTCATCTCCTTGGAAATCACGTTTTTCGTAACGCGGATGTAGGTTTTGTTGCTAACTTCCAGCGTGATGATATCGCTTTCTATTTTGTAAATTTTACCCAAAACACCACCGCTGGTTACGACTTCATCTTCCACTTTGAGCCCTTCCATAAACGTGCGTTGTTCACGCTGTTTTTTAGCTTGTGGGCGAATGAAAAACAACCAGAAAATGAGCAGCATGGCGCCAAGGAAAACATAATTGAGCATACCAGTGCCGATCTGAAGAAGAATAAGACTTGTACTCATTGAGAATTGGTTTATGTAAATTGCTGAATTTGTTCAAAGTACCGCTTTCTAAAGGGCTTATTGAGGTTTGCTGTTCAGCGAGTCTTTCCCGCGCACAACGCCGACTACTTGCACGATGGTGGCCGACGGATAGGTATTGGCAATAATGGTAACCGGCTTCTTTTGCAGGTTGCTTTTGCCTTTGGTGTCAAACTTTACATTGATCTCGCCGCCCTGTCCCGGTGCAATTGGCGCTTTGGGCCAAACCGGCACCGTGCAACCACAAGTGGAACGCGCATCGCTGATCAACAATGGAACTTTGCCGGTGTTCTTAAACCGGAACACATGTTCCACAATGGCACCTTCATCCACATCGCCGAAGTCGAATTCGGTTTCTTCAAAAGTGATTTTGGCAACGTTGACCGTATCCGTAGGCGCGTTGGCGCTGACCGGGTTGCGAACAATAGCGGAATTGGAGGCACCTTCTAATTGAATTTCTTCTAAGCTTTTACCCGGGTTGCCGCTTTCGGGGGTGCAGGAAAAGATGCTCAGGACCATCAGCGCAAAGAGCATTCGAATGTGCATTTCTCTTCAGTTTTAGTATTAAATCGGTACAAAGGTAGGGCTTTCCCGGCAAATGGTCACAGGCATTTTAAAGCCCATTTACCCAAAAAATCAAAATTCCGTATCTTGCACCAATGAACTTCCGCATTTTCCTAACCGGTTTCATGGGCAGTGGCAAAAGCTACACCGGGCGCCGCCTGAGCGAGGCGCTGGGTCTTCCTTTCGTAGACTTAGACAACTGGATTGAAACCCAGGAAGGGCGGTCTGTTCAGGCAATTTTCAACACATCCGGAGAAACTGCCTTTCGGGAAATCGAACGGGAAGCGTTGCACCAAATGATTGATTACGGGCAGGTCGTTATTGCCTGCGGCGGCGGTGCGCCTTGTTTTTTCGACAATATGGAATGGATGAACCGGCACGGCATCACCATTTACCTGCAAACCCCGGTGGACGAACTCTGCCGCCGCTTACTCCCGGAAATGGCGCATCGCCCGCTCCTGAAAGGGCTTGACGAGCATACGCTGCCTGCCTTTATCGGGGAAAAATTAGCGCTCCGGGAACCTTATTACCTGCAATCACAGGTCGTTTCAACCTTGCCGGGCACGTTGGAGGAGATGTTGTTGGCGTTGAAGGAGCAGATAACTTGGTAGCTTCACACTTTCAACAAATGCCAGTGCTTCTTATTCAAATAGTTAAGTGTCAAAACGATCATCACTGACCAATAAAATATCTCAGCAGCCCAAGCCCAGAACAACCCGCCGGAGGTGTAATTGACTTCAATGTAAATATAAACCAGGTAGCCGATGGCGCAAACGGTTTGTATTTTGAGGCCGTAGTACGTAGCGCCTGTTCCTGCAAGGCCATTGAACAACACCCCACCGAACGAAAAAGTGGTCAAAATAACCAGCAACAGATAAAAAATCGGCTGCGCGTCCGTGATCAGCGACATGTCCTGCGACCCCAACAGCGGGTAAAGCATTTGCTGCGGAAAAATCACAATCGGTAAGCTCAGCGCCATGGTCACTAACCAGCACAACAGCGCGGTTTTCCGGATAATGGGCACAACAGCTTGCCGCTTTTGCTGGCCGATCAGGTTACTCACCATCGTGTTCACCCCGGATGCAAACCCCCAACAGGGAATAGACAGAATGAGGTACACCATGCGCACCAGATTGGTAATGGCTAAATCGCGCGATCCCAGATTTTCCACAATCCCAAAAAAGAAAAACCAACTCCCTATCCCCACAAAAGCCTGCACCACAATCGGAAATGCTAAGCTGTACTGTTGGCGGATGAGCGCCATATCTATATTGGGCAGTTTGAAAAGGCTGTACTCATGCGCTTTTTTGTCAAAAAGAATGTAAATCACAAAAATGGCAAAAGCGACCGCTTCAGAAATGCTACTGGCCAAAGCGGCTCCGCCGATCCCCATTTCAGGAAATCCCATATTTCCAAAAACAAATCCATAATTCAGGAGGATGTTCAGGGCGGCAAGGATGAGGGTATCTATGATAATAAAGGAGGATCGGGCAACCCCGGTGTAAAGGGCGATCATGGCCACGCCGCCGTAGGAAAAAAAGACGCCCCAGGATCGGTGGTGCAGGTATTCTAAGCTCTTTTCAAAAATAACGGGCGAGTCAACGATAAGCGAGAAGAAATAGTAGCAACCGTAGCGCATAAACAGGAACATCACTAAGGCCAGGGCCAGCTCGAAATAAAGCATGGAATAAAAGCAGCGCCCAACCTCACTGAGTCTACGCTCGCCGGCACGCCGGGCAATCATGATCTGACCGCCCCGGGAAAACCCGAAGCCAATGGCAGCAATGACTAAATAAAATACGCCAACGAAGCCAATGGCTGCGAAATCTTCTTCGCTTCGGTGGTAGAGAAATACACTATCGGTGAGCGCGACAAGGTTTTGTGCAGCGCTACCAATCATAATTGGCGCTGAGATACTCCAGATTTGGCGATAAGAGGTTCCTACCCGCATGATGCGGCCAAAGGTAAACTTTTATTTGAATTTTAAAGGGTATGGGGGACGCGAGATCACCCCTTTGAATCCTTAATTCTTCGTAAACAAAGTGTATGTTTGATGCCGATTTTTACAATCGGCGGCATTCAAATCACCTTAGAGCATGTTGGGGAATTCATCAATTGGCTACGAGCGGCAAATTGATAAAAACCCCACCATGCCCTTACAACAAAATTTTTGTTCGTTATGCAAAATTTGCACCCTTTCAATCGCAACATCAAAGCTTTGTTGTTGTGCCCGGTTTTGGCGTTCTTTGCGGCTTGCAGCAACCAGGAACAACAAGCTGCTTCAACACAACCTGCTACCAGTATGATGTACGAAAAAATGAACCTCCCTGTGCCCACGGTCAAAGCGGTGCCCAAGGAGTTGAGCATTCACGGGGATACCCGGACAGATGAATTTTATTGGTTAAATGAACGGGAAAACCCGGAAGTTATCGCTTACCTGAACAGTGAGAATACTTATCGCGAACAGGTAACGGCGCACACCAAAGCTTTTCAGGGCAAACTGTTTGAAGAAATCAAAGGACGGATCAAGCAGGACGACGAATCCGTACCGTACAAAGACAACGGCTACTTCTACTTGACCCGCTACGAAACGGGCAAAGAATACGCCATTCATTCGCGCAAAAAAGGCAGCCTCGATGCAAAAGAAGAAGTCATGCTGGATGTCAACGAATTGGCCAAACCCTACAAATATTACGCTGTGGGCGGTCGCGCGGTCAGCAGCAACAACAAAATTCTGGCTTATGGCGAAGACACCCTCAGCCGTCGCATCTATACCCTCCTCTTCAAAGATTTGGGAACAGGGAAAATGGTGAAGGATAAAATCCCCAATACTTCTGGCAATGCCGTATGGGCCAACGACAACCAAACCATTTTTTATTCGGTCAAGGACGCCTCGTTGCGGCCCTACAAAATTTTCAAACATAAACTTGGCACCCCGGCTTCCAAAGACGTGGAGGTCTTCCACGAATCGGACGAAACCTTTGCATCCGCAGTTTACAAAACGAAGTCGAAAAAATATATCGTCATCGCTTCTTTCCAGACGCTGACGACCGAATACCGGGTGCTGGACGCCAACAAACCCGACGCATCCTTCCACATCATTCAGCCCCGTACGCGCGGACTCGAGTATTTCATGGATCATTTTGGCGACAAATTTTACTTTCGCACCAACCTTGATGCGAAAAATTTCCGCCTGATGTCAACCCCTGAAACGGCGACGACCAAAGAAAACTGGACCGAAGTGATCGCCCACCGCGACGATGTCCTGTTGGAAGGTATGGAAATGTTTAAAGACCACTTGGTGCTTTCCGAGCGCATCAAAGGCATTACGCAGTTGCGGGTGCGGCCTTGGAACGGCAGCCAGGAACACTATATTCAGTTTGGAGAAGACGCCTACATGGCTTACGTGGATGTGAACCCGGATTTCGATACCGATGTCCTGCGCGTGGGCTATATGTCGCTGACGACGCCCTCCACGACGTATGATTACAACATGAATACCAAAAAGCTGACTCAACTCAAACAGCAGGAAGTGCTGGGCGGCTTCGATCGCAACGACTACGCATCGGAGCGCATTTATATCAAAGCCCGCGACGGGGTTCAGGTTCCGGTTTCTATCGTATATAAAAAAGGCTTTAAGAAAGACGGCAAACAACCGTTGCTGCTCTACGCTTACGGCTCTTACGGCGCGAGCATGGATCCGACCTTCAATTCCGCACGCCTTAGCCTGCTCAACCGTGGTTTTGCTTACGCCATTGCGCACATTCGCGGCGGTGAAGAACTGGGCCGCGCCTGGTACGAAGACGGAAAATTGCTGAAGAAAAAGAACACCTTCACCGATTATATTGACTGCGCGGACTATTTAGTTAAAAACAAATACACTAATCCGGATAAACTTTTCGCTATGGGCGGCAGCGCCGGCGGTCTGCTCATGGGTGCCGTGATCAATATGCGGCCCGAACTTTTTAAAGGCGTAATTGCAGCTGTTCCGTTTGTGGATGTGATTACCACCATGCTTGACGAAAGCATTCCGCTCACCACCGGCGAATACGACGAATGGGGCAATCCGAATGACAAAGCCTACTACGACTACATGAAGTCCTATTCGCCTTACGACAACGTGGAAGCCAAAGCCTACCCGGCGATGTTAGTCACCACCGGCCTCCACGACTCGCAGGTGCAATATTGGGAACCGGCCAAATGGGTAGCCCGTTTGCGCACCAAAAAGACGGACAAAAACCCGCTGTTGCTGTATACCAATATGGATACCGGCCACGGCGGCGCTTCCGGCAGGTTTGAGAAGTATAAAGAAGTGGCGATGGAGTATGCTTTTTTGCTGGATTTGGCGGGATTGGCTGAGGTGGAGGCGAAGAATTGAGCAAATGGATTTAGTAAGCAGCCGTCGGGGTTGTGTAACAAGGTGCAAAAGGCAAGAGGCAATAATTTCGCGAAATTGGATGATTTTGCGAAATCGTTCTGTTTGTTTCCGTAAACATGAAGTGTTGCGAAACAAAATTGCCTATTGCTCCTTGCCTTTTGCCTCTTTACACAACCCCGACGGCTATATTTCAAGTCCGAACAAGTTTTTATTCAGGCTTCAACCAAAGCCTGGCATCCAATGGCAAATTAAAAAGAATTTCCCGATGCTCAAAAATCATCACCCCCTTCCTATTGTGCATTTCAGTTCGGTGGGGTACGAGCAATTGGTTGACCTTTTTAAAATCAGAATAATAAAATTCGATACGGGTATTTTGCCCGCGAATAGGAGCATCTACAATGCGCTTGACTTCAAGCAAAGTTTTGCAATTCAAAAAACAGCAATAAGTAATCCCGGGCGCAAAGGAAACCTGAATTTTATAGGCGGGAAGGCCTTGTGCTGTGTCAATACCAATATACCCGATTTCATAGCCTTTATCTTTTGGGCGATGCAGAGACCCTGTAATGTCCATTTGGTATTTGAGTTCTTGCGCTTCCGTGTTATCAATTGACTCCTTTTTAGTTTCTCCCATAAATTTTCCTACACTCCAGCCTCCATTGCCTTGAACACAAATCGTAGCTTCTGAAAAAGAATTTTTAATGTCCATTCGATGTGCTTTCAAATGGTCAATGTGGTAGGTAATCGAGCTACTAAAATTCGGATTGTTACGGGGGGTGACTTGTGTTTCAAATTTGGCAGTTTGGATAGAATCCCATGCGATCCCACCTGTTGCAGTTAAGTGTTGAGCAAGGAGGCTATCCAACAAAGGAGGATTGGGCATGGATTGTACCTCCTGAATTGCTATTCCTGAGCCGGTATTTATTTGTCCAAAAACAGCGTTGATTGAGCTGAAAAGGAAAAGAAGAAGTAGGAAAAAGAGGTTTGAAATGCGAATTGATTTTTTCATTAGATGGTTTTTTATCAGGTTAATAGAATAATTGAAATCCGAACGACTTTTTCTATTGCTTATTGTGTTAAAAAACAATACATTAGCCACTGCAATGTCAATCACCATTCATACAAATGCTTCTTTGGAAAACGTCTGCGCGAAAAGGCGAATCGTGCTGGCGTCGAACTCAATCAATTCGTAGAACGGGTATTGGAAACCTGGTCGGAAGCGCCGCTTCCCGATAGCAGAACGCCGGAGAAAAGCAAGGAAAGGGAGTTGCTTCAAAAAATAAACAATACCGGATTTTCCACTGATTTTTGGGCAGAATACAAAACGCTCATTCAAAAAAGACAGGCAGAAATCATTAGCAAAGAAGAACTTGCAAGTCTAATCAAGATGACCAGCCGCTTAGAAAAAGTCAATGTGCAGCGGTTGAAATGCTTAATAGAATTAGCTCATATCCGCAAGGTGCCTGTTCAGACCTTGATGCAACAATTGGGTATTCCACAGGAGCGCCATGACTGAAAGCATCAATAAGTTTGTTCAACCCATTTAGCCAAGAGACTTGTAATATCTTCTACCCCATAGATGAATGATGATGTATCTCATCTCCGCTGAATCGGAGTTCAGCGGTACGGCTCAACACTCCGGCACCACAATCGAAATATGCACCGCCAGCCCCCCCAGCGAAGTTTCTTTGTATTTGGTATTCATATCTTTAGAGGTTTCCCACATCGTTTTGATGACGCTGTCTAACGAAACTTTAGCATTGGAGGGGTCGCTTTCGACGGCCAAATTGGCGGCGGTGATGGCCTTGATCGCGCCCATCGAGTTGCGTTCGATGCAGGGGATTTGTACGAGGCCGCCGATGGGGTCGCAGGTGAGGCCAAGGTGGTGCTCCATCGCAATTTCTGCCGCCATCAGCGACTGCCCGACGCTACCGCCCAGCCCTTCGCACAGCGCCGCTGCGGCCATCGCCGAAGAAACGCCGATTTCGGCTTGACAACCGCCCATCGCCGCAGAAATGGTGGCCCCTTTTTTGAAAATGCTCCCGATTTCAGCGGCAGCCAGCAGGAATTTAACGATGTCGTCATCGGTCGCTTCGGGTTTTGCAAAACAAATGTAATAGGCCAGCACAGCCGGGATCACGCCGGCAGAACCGTTCGTAGGTGCCGTAACGATGCGACCGAAATTGGCGTTTTCCTCATTTACCGCGATGGCAAAACAACTGATCCACCGGGAAACTTCTGAAAAGCCGTAAGGCGCGCTCCGGATCGCGGCGATCCACTCATCGGCATTGCGGTATGCGCGTTGGCCAATCAGTTTTTTGTGCATGGAAGGCGCACGGCGCACTACATTCAACCCGCCAGGCAGGATGCCATTTTGGTGACAGCCGCGGTAAATGCATTCTTTCATGACCGACCAGATGCGCAACAATCCGGATTTGACTTCCGCAGGAGAACGCCAGGCTTTTTCATTTTCCAGCACCAGTTCCCAGATCGAAGTATTTTCGTGCAGGCAGTACTGCATCAGTTCGTCACCGGTCACAATGGGATGGGGCAGACGTACCGAATTTTGGCCAAGCTCCTCCCCTTCCTTGACGACAAATCCGCCGCCAACGGAATAAAAAACGGCTTCGTGTATAAGCTGGTTTTTGCCATCGTACGCCTGAAAAATCAAGCCATTGGCATGAAATGGCAAACTTTCGGAGTTGTGAAACAGGATGTCCTGCGCCGGATTGAACGAAATCGAGCGAACACCCGCAAAAAGCAGGCTTTGCTCCTTTCGGATTCGATCCGGAATGGCGCCGACGTCTTCGATCGGGATAAACTCCGGATCTTGTCCGCACAGGCCAAGCTGAACGGCAATGTCAGTACCGTGCCCTTTGCCGGTCAGAGCCAGCGAGCCATACAGATGCACCGCAAGCGAAACCGTTTGATCCAGGAAACCGGCTGCTTTTATTTCGTTAACGAAGCGTTCGGCCGCCCGCCAGGGGCCTAAGGTGTGCGAGCTGGAAGGCCCCACGCCGATTTTGAGCATATCGAATGCACTGATTGGTTCCATGAACTACGTTTGGTTAGAGCGTAGCAAATTTACACCATTCAGGCACTATATCAGACCTAAGTTTCCAATCGTACCTCCGAACTCCAGTTCGGCGGAGTTCAATCATTCAGGAACCTTTATTTTGCTGTACCTCCGAACTCCAGTTCGGCGGAGTTCAATCACGCCGAACGGAGTTCAGCGGTACATCGCACCTCCGATGAACCAGCGTTCAGCGGTACAGCAACAACAATTCCCGGTGATCCAGCGCCTCATCTGCTTCGTTGAAAAAATAAAAAATAAAAGCAAGGCTGCGGCCTTCTTTATACAAAGCCAACATTTTGCAATGCTGCCATTCGCCACCAAAAACGGGTTTGGGCTGAAAGAAAAAAGCTTTGGCCCAATCGGCGTTATAAGTCGCCCCGGGAATGTTGTGTACGGCGATGGCGGCATCTTCATCATTGGAGGCTAAGTGCGTGACTAAGCCCATACACCGCAGTTGCGGATTCAAGACTTCATTCGTATCCCGAACCGGTTCAATCAAAAAGCGGATTTCTAATTTTTCCTGCCGCGAATACATGGCGAAATCACAATGCTGGAATTTGTTTTTGGCGGTTTTGATCTCACGATACCCGGCATCTGATGGTTGTAGATAGTCTAATCCCGTTTCACCCAGCAAGAGGGTAAAACGAAGAAATGTCATCTCCTGTGCGCCGGTAGAAGCCGCACAAAACGACAAGAACAGCACCATCGGCAGGAAAAATCTGCAAGCTGTCATCTTCAAGAAGAAGCTAAGTAAACTTGGATGTGAAACGGAAAAGCCTATATCGGCGCAACGATTTTGATTTTGTCCTTGATGGATTGGACTAAGGCGGGTGAAGGTTTTCGTCGCTGAAGTTTATTTCTAATGAGCTCTCTGAAGGATTGCTCCTGATCCAACAATTCCATGTAGGCTGGGTTGGAACGCAGTTCTTTTAGCAGGTCTCTTTCAGCGCTTTCGCTGAGTTCGTTGTCGAGGTACATCATCACTTTCTGGACGAGGTCCTGGTAATTTTGATCAATTCGCATAGCACACAGTTTTGAAACTACCCGGGAAATCTCCTTTTCCTCCGCTGCCTGGGGTGCCATGAACACAGGAAAGCAGCTGATCTCCCTTCCCCCCTGTGGGTGGCCGATGCCTCGATACCAGACTAAAGATATGCCATTTTCCTGCGTTCATAACACTTACAGTTTTAAAGAAAAAGCCCAACAACCATTGCTTGCTCCCGAATTTTTACCGGCATCACAGCCGAAAGCATTCAAAAACGAACAGGTGTGGGCTTTCAGGAGTATTCCGCTGAATAGCGGCGTTAATAATTATTTATCAATGAGTTTGAAAATGCAATCAAGCCGCTTCCTCCTTGCCGTACCCCATAGAACGACCATAGTCTTTCAGTTTGGCTTTAAGCAAATTCCGGCCACGGTGCAGGCGCGAACGCACAGTACCTACCGGGATACTAAGGATGGCGGCAATTTCTTCGTAAGTAAACCCTTCGATGTCGCACAACAGAATCACTAACCGAAAAGCAACCGGCAAGTCGTTGATGGCCTGCGTGACTTCGTCGCCCATGGCGTCGCGGAAAGAATCTTTGACTAAGATATTTTCGCTGGCACCTTTTTTGCTTTCTGCTGGCTTGACAAGATCCGTCAACTCAACCTGCGTCGGACGGGATTTTTCCCGGCGGTGCTTATTGATGAAGGTGTGTTTGAGAATGGTGAACAACCAGGCTCTTACATTCGTACCTTCATTGTACTGGTGAATTGCTTTCCATGCCCGTAAGTAGGTGTCTTGTACCAGGTCATCTGCGTCCGCTTCATTATAGGTCAGGTGGTACGCGAACGTGTACAGCGCATCAATCTGTGGAAGCATTTCTGCCTCGAACAGTCGGTACTGGCGCTGGATGGTTTCGTTGTGATCGAGCATAACCATTATTGTGGCGTTTCGTTGTTAACCTTAACTATTTGGAATGTATAAGGGCAGAACTTGCTTCTTCTCTAAAAAGTTCCATCCCCGTACCGGAAAGAGAAAAAAATTATCCTTTGCCCGTTTTTTTTGTTCGTATCCGGCAAAATTTTACCTTTGCCCCCGGTGGGTGGCACGCTACCAGCTCCTTTCGAACCCCCCCAGGGCGGAAACGCAGCAAGGGTAAGGAAGTTGAGCGGTGTGCTGTGTTGCTCACCATATTATTATTACGTTGCCTTCCTGAATTCAAACTACACAACACCATAACATGAAGTTTTTCATTGACACTGCCAGTCTTGAACAGATTAAAGAAGCCAAAGACCTCGGCATACTCGATGGTGTGACCACAAATCCTTCCCTGATGGCCAAAGAAGGCATCAGCGGGGATAAAAATGTGATGGAACATTACAGGGCCATCTGCGAACTGGTAGACGGCGACGTCAGCGCTGAAGTCATCTCTACCGATTTCAAAGGCATGGTAGAAGAAGGAGAACGGCTTTCCGACCTCGCGCCGAACATCGTGGTAAAAATTCCCATGATCAAAGACGGCATCAAAGCGATGAGTTATTTTACTGATCGCGGCGTTCGCACCAACTGCACCCTCGTTTTTTCTGCGGGGCAGGCCATCATTGCCGCCAAGGCCGGCGCTACCTATCTATCGCCATTTATCGGTCGAATTGATGATATTTCATGGGATGGGGTTGAATTAATCAAAGATATTGCCGAAATTTACGCGATTCAAGGGTTTGATACACAAATTTTGGCGGCTTCGATCCGGAATGCCAAACACATTGTGGACTGTGCCCGCGCCGGAGCAGACGTTGTGACCTGTCCGCTCTCGGCAATTCTGGGGTTGCTGAAACACCCCCTGACCGACATCGGCCTGGAGCAATTCTTAGCCGATCATAAAAAAGTAAATGAGCTTTTGTTAAAATAGAGGCTATCTCGTACCAAACACACACTTTTTCTATCGAAAGGAATAAGCCCTGCTTATTCCTTTTTTTGTTGTTTTTATCTTTAACCAATGCCTGACCGGAAAATCATCCACATAGACATGGATGCTTTTTATGCCTCCGTGGAACAACGCGACAACCCGGCGCTGCGCGGAAAACCTGTGGCCGTTGGCGGATCAGGCATGCGCGGGGTGGTGGCATCGGCGAGTTATGAAGCGCGGCGCTACGGCGTTCGTTCTGCCATGCCCAGCGTTGTGGCACAGCGCTTATGCCCCGAACTCATCTTTGCCAAATCGCGATTCGAGGTCTACAAAGAGGTGTCGCGCCAAATCCGGGACATTTTTCACGAATACGCGGATCTTGTGGAGCCACTATCTTTGGACGAAGCTTATTTGGATGTAACTACCGACAAAATGGGCATTGGTTCTGCAACATTAGTTGCCAAAGCCATCCTGAAGCGCATTGTTGAAACCACCCATCTGACAGCTTCTGCCGGCGTTTCTTTCAATAAATTTTTGGCCAAAGTCGCGTCTGGCGTCAACAAACCCAACGGCATCAAAGTCATTACCCCGGAGGAAGCGGACCATTTCCTGGGACAACTTCCCATTGAAAAGTTTCATGGCATCGGCGCTGCGACCACAAAAAAAATGAAAGCACTGGGCATCCACACCGGCGCCGACCTGCGGCAATGGCCCGAAGCCGACCTGGCGCAGTATTTCGGAAAAGCCGGACAGCACTACTACCGGATTGTCAGGGCTGACGACCGCCGGGAAGTCAATCCTAACCGCATCCGCAAATCTATCGGAGCAGAACGCACTTTTTTTGAAGACCTTTCCGACTTGGATGCCATGAAAGAAAAATTGGCCAATATTGCCGGCATTGTCCATGAATACATGCTCAAACACGACAACTTTGGCCGCACCGTTACCCTGAAAATCAAATCCTCCGATTTCCGGCAAATTACCCGCAGCAAAACCTTCAGCAGCGAACTGCACGACCTGGACGCACTAATCGCTACTGTATATGAACTACTTGAACAAAACCGCCAGGAAGTGGAAAAAGTGAGGCTACTCGGCGTCACTGTATCCAACCTGGCTCGGGAGCGCTCGACGGAAGGAGTTCAGTTGAGTTTTGAGTTTTGAGGACGGTGGACGGTCTGTTCGCCATCCCTTCTTGAAGGGCGACCGCGAGGGTCGCGCTCTACCGATCCGGCGCAATCAACACCTTACCCTCACCCACGTGAAAACATAATTTTTCATAACAATCGGGTTTATGGTGAGGGACAAAAAATTAATCATTGGGATGCAAGAGCCTGTCCACCTCCAGCATCAAATCTTTGGCAACCATCATAGTTGTCGGTTGAGCGGCAATATATTTTCCCAGCTTTTTTAAATCTGTCTTGAAATCGAGGCGCATGTCCTCGTGCATTTTTTCGAGCAGGGTCAAGAGCTTCAGTGCTCTTTTTACTACATATTCATTGAACGTCCTGGCTTTTGGGTAATTCGCAACTCGGATTCTGTCACCAAACCGTTGGAAGCATTCATTCACCATCAATAAGTTCAACTCTACCTCGCCGTATTTATCCCGGGTTGTACTGACGTGGCGATTGATGACGCCGCTCAGGTCGCGCAATTGCAACAATAAAATGCCGGGGGTATGGTAATAAGCTTCGTAGTTGGTAAGTGTGCTGTTAATTTCAGTAGCCACCGCAGCCCTGCGGTCATCCTGCGTATTTCCTCCTTCCAGCAATTCAAAGATCAGCTTATGAGCCAGCGCCGGATTGCCTGCTATCAAACGGTAGAGCAACTTGTCTTTTTGTGTAGACGACAAGCCACTGATGGCTTTTTTCAGGTCGTCGGTAAGCTTTATCCTCGCCATAGTGCAACTTATTGAATGATCATTGTCGTTGAAAAAACACCTTGACGGCTGATGACTTTCACAAAATAAATACCCGCACTGAAAGCTTCCCCATTTATCCGCCACAAATTATCGCGCTGAGTGTTTTCAGCGAGCAGGCGGCCTGCCGCATCATAGAGAAAAAACTGCTTTTCGCCAGCTTCGATTCCCTTCAACTGAACAGAGAACTGCCCGGAAGCGGGGTTGGGAAAAACTGCAATTCGGGCAGTTTCCGATTCCGATGCCTCTGTATCATTCACCAGCACTGCTTCAATATCCGTTCGGAAAATGGAAATGCCGCCGCTGAAATTTCCAACAACCACATCCAACCAGCCATCCGAATCCAGATCCGCAAAATCAAGATGCGTTTGGTTGCCTGCTTTGAAATTGCCATAATTGGCTTCCTGAGGCGTGAAGGCTCCAAACAAATTGCCTTCTATATTGCCATAGGTTTTAATGGCACCGCTGTTCGTGCCCAGAAACAATTTCCAAGAATCTCCGATTTTCAAAAAATGGGGGTGGGCATTGCCGTCAAGATAACCCGGCGCGCAGGCATTGACATTCCCCAGCCCTGGAAAAACCGAATCGAAAGCGCCATTCCCCAGGCCTTTTACAAAATTGAGGTTGCAGTTCTTTTCACCGATGACTAAATCGTTCATGCCATCTTCGTCCAGATCTACGATTTGCACCACACTGGCTTGCCCCACGTCTATCCCAAAATTGTTATACTGAACCGGGGCAAAAGCAAACAGATTGCCAGATCCGGCAATGTTTTCCGCAAAAAACAAAGCGCCGTTCTGTTCGCCGATGATCAAATCGAGGTCGCCATCGTTGTCAAGATCGCCAAAAGCGGGTGCAAAAGCAAACGTCGCCGAACTGCTAAACTGGCTCATACCCAGCCAGTCGTCGTCCACCAATTCAAAAGATGGGCTGGTTGCTGTTCCTTTGTTTTCGTACAAAAAAAGCCGGGCTTCTTTTTCACCAAAAGGCAAATAATAGGTGTGATTTCCGACCACCAAATCCATCAGGCCATCCGCATTGTAATCCACGAAAACCGGATAAGCGCCGGACCCCAGGTCAACCATGTCTTCAATTAGAAAATTTTTCTGTTGAAACGAAAAAGACGGTTGCTGAGCGGTATTCACATTCTTATAATACCAGAGCGCGTCATAACTTTCGGAAGACTGGCGACTGTTCGGTGCCACCAAAAGGTCGTTTTTGCCGTCGTTATCTACATCGAGGTAGAACGCAGCGGGAAAAACGGGGATTTCCGCAGACAAATTATAGCTCGGAAAAGCCGCATCTTGTTGCGTAAACCAGGCTTCTTGGCAGTTTCCGTTATTCGTCAGGTAATTAATGGTATTATATGTAATATCGCCAAGGATCAGCTCTTTATCGCCGTCGCCATCGCCATCATACGTCAGCAAAGTTGAGCCGGAGTGCCGGAAGTTTAGCGGTTCGTCTTCACCGGTGAAATTCCCGGCGCAGACCCCGGGGGCACTGCCATATTCCACGGTTGGCGAAAATGCGTTTTCGTAAATCCCACCCCAGCAGTTTTCTGCATAACGGAAAATCAGACTATCGCGCCCGTAGCCCAATTCTACAGACCGATTAACGTACATTTCGACGTAACCGCCTGCAATATTGAATGTAGCAATGTCTAAGTCGCCGTCGCAATCTAAGTCATCAACCGCAGGATAGTCTATGGTACTAACGTAAATCTGGGTAGAAGAGCCATTCGGAAGTGGAAAAAAGATGATGTTAAAAGCCGTATTAAATTGAAAGCGCTCAAATTTCAACTGATTGTTTTCAAAAAATCCGCGATGAACAATGATGCCTCCAACCGGCTGATCCGGGTACGCGAAAATGTCCATCGCCCCGTCGTTGTTAAAATCCCGAAGCAAAACCCAGTTTTCAAGGTGCGGAAAATTGGCAGCGTATTCCGGGGCAAACACATAAGCAGCTTCCCCGGGCACACCGGTATTGATGAAGGTGAGCTGGCGATTGCCTTCCCGGTCAAACACGTACAGATCCAGGATGCCGTCATTATTCAGGTCGGCTGCGGAGGGTTGTGGAGCGTTCAGGCCGCCAGCCAGGGGGAACGCCAGCATTTTACCATCAACCCGGAATGGAACGTCAAGGCGTTCAAAATCCTGCCCCAAAGTCGTCTGGAGGGTAGTAAAAAGCAGGAAAACGACAAGGTAAACGGGTGTTTTGTACATAAACACGGCTTTAATTTTAAAACGATTCGACGGAAATGCTTTTCTTAGAGGCTGTTTTTACTTATGAAGTTGGTTTTACAAGAACAACCTTCTGCCGCCAAAGGTGATTAAAAATGTAAAAACTTGAAAATGAAATTACAACATCTCCCTTCGTTTACGCAGCTTTGTTGTCTATCCGTCACTTTGGACGCAAAAATAAGTTTGCCCAAATTTTAACCATGGAAAAAATCAATTACCCGCTGTTGTGTTTCAATATCAGTGAAGAAGCCGTTCTGGGTATCCTTGTCGGGACAGAATACGAAGTAGTGGAACGCGATCTTGAACAGGTGAAAGCGACCCTGAGTGATTACCTGTACAAACAGTATAAAAAGCATGGAGACTACCCCGAGTCTTTCCTCCTCGAAGCAAAACTTAAAGTCATCAAATCCTCCATTCAACCCACCTACCGGGGCGATTTGTCGGGTACGTATCCGTTGTCGCAGCACCTTCAGGTACCGATTCCCGTAGTTTATGGGTCTACGGAAGACGGCTATTCCGAGTGTTTCCTTCCATTGATTTACGAAAGTTTCCGCTATCAGGATGAAAAACAATTTGACACCTTGCTCCACTATATGGCCATCAACCGGCTAAACAGCTTTCCTCCTGAAAAGATTTACCGGCTGATGTCTTACCCGACGCCCTATTTAGACACCATCTCTCTAAAAATCAATGCTTTTCGGGAATACAAATGGGGTGCCTTTTTTGAACGGCGCGAGTTCCCCACATTGTCGAGGTTGGCCGAACAATACCCGTTTCCCAAAGCGGCCGGAAAAACAAGGATTGCAACCATAGAAGCTGCTTGGGAGATGGAGGACAAAATAGCCGAAGCACATGAAAAATTGATTTACCACCGGGCAAATTTGCTGATTATCGGCGCACCCGGATCAGGGAAAAGCGCCGTGCTGACCCAGGTCATAAAAATGGCAACCAATCAGGCAAAAAAACAACGGCAGGAGCTGAGCTTCTGGCGCCTGATGCCACAGCGCATTACTGCAGGCTCCAAATACCTCGGAGAATGGCAGGAAACCTGCGAGTTATTGGTTGATGAGCTACAGTCTGCCGGGGGAATACTCTGGATTGTGGACATTGTGCGTTTGTTTCAGGCCGGTGGCCAAAGCGTAAATGATAGCATTGCAGCCTTTTTACTTTCATTTTTGCAACAGGGAAAACTTCAGATCATCGGAGAAGCAACACCGCAGGAATTAGAAAGCATGCAGCGCCTGCTGCCGGGATTCGTTCAGGCTTGCCAGGTTGTGTACTTGCCGGAACTCCCGGAGCAGAAAGTTTTGTCCATCATGGAACGTTTTGCGGAGTATTGCCGCAACAATTATGGCGTCAAGATTGAAACCCAGACCATTCAATTGGCCTTCAGGCTTATGCTCCGGTACTACCCCTATGAAAGTTTCCCCGGCAAGGGCATCAAATTTTTAGGTCAATGCATCAGCGAAGCACAGTTGAACGAGCGCACGATGGTCAGCAAAGAAGACCTGATTGCCCAGTTTATCCGGCAAACCGGCCTGCCGGAATTGTTCCTCCGCGACGATCAGTTGTTGAACGTCCGGGAGGTTCGGGATTTTTTCGAGCGCAGAATCATTGGGCAACGGTCGGTCGTAGACCACCTTTGCAGCTTAGTTAAAGTGTACAAAGCCGGCTTGAATAATCCTTATAAACCCATTTCCACGCTCATTTTTGCCGGTCCGACCGGCGTTGGAAAAACCGAAAGCGCCAAGGCTTTGGCCGATTATTTTTTTGGGAAAGGGCAAAAAAATCCACCATTGATTCGCATTGATATGAGCGAATTCCAATACCCCGGGCAAATTGGGCGCCTGATCGGCGAAGGCAATACCCCTGGGCAGTTGATCCGCGAAGTCCGTGAAAAACCGTTCTCCGTCATCCTGCTCGACGAAGTGGAAAAGGCTGATTCGTCCATATTTGACGCCCTGTTCAATGCGCTGGACGAAGGTTTGCTGGTGGATGCATTTGGCCGGGTGACGAATTTCAGAAATACCATCATCATCCTGACGACTAACCTGGGTGCGTCGGGCCGGCGCTCGCTCAGTTATTCGGAAACAACGCCGGATGATACCATCTATTTGTCAGCAATCGCTAAGCACTTCCGCCAGGAATTCATCAACCGGATAGACGGCATTGTACTTTTCAATACGCTTTCTGTTGCCGACATCCGCCTGATTGCCCTGAAAGAGCTGGAGGCATTGAAAAAAAGAGAAGGGATTGCAAAACGGCGCCTCGTGCTGGAATTCGATGAAACGGTTATAGACCGGCTTGTGGAAACGGGTTTCGACAAAAACTACGGCGCAAGACCCCTGCAACGGGCCATTCAACGCCAGGTGGTGAGCGCGTTGGCCAACTGGTTGCTCGCGCATCCGGGAGTTTACGACGCAACCTTGCACGTGGGATGGGATAAAACAGTTTCTATTTCCCGGAAGTAAACCAATAAACCCTTTGTTATGCTGCAATCCATCCTGATCCTGTTTTGGCCGGCTATCGCCATCCGCCTTGGAAAAACCAGGTTGCCCGATGTGTTCAGCCCGATTGTACTTTGCTATTTGTTCGGCATTTTACTGCGCAACAGCCGTTTGTTGCCGTTAGACGACCAGGTCTCTGAATACTGGATGAATGGTTCTATTTTGATGGCTATCCCGATTCTATTATATACGACCGATATTCAGCGTTGCATCCGCTATGCAGGCCGTTCTATGCTGGCGTTTAGTCTTTGCGTGATTGGGGGGCTGATTGGAACGGGCCTGACAACTTTCCTTTATCCGCTTCAGGAAGCGCCCCCCTGGATGTTGTCCGGGATGTTGGTTGGTATGTACACCGGTGGTACACCCAATATGCAGGCCATCGGTATGGCGCTTGGGGCTAACCGGGAAACCATTATTTTAGTGAATGCGGCGGATATTGTTTGTGGGGGTATTTGGCTGGTGATCCTGACTTCCGTCGCACACCGGTTGCTCAAAGGTATTCTCCCGGATTTCGCTGATGTGGATGATGCTTCCGGAAATCCTGAAGCGCAACCCAATTCAGGGATGCTGCTGAAAGACAGCCTGAAAGCAATTTCACTGACGCTGGTTATTGTTGCTGCGTCGCTGGGTCTATGCTATTTGGTCTATAAAGACATCAACCATACCGCTTTTTTGATGCTGATGCTCACGACCTTCGGCATTGCCGCCGCCTTCCTGCCCGCAGTTAAACGCTGGATCGGCGTGTACGAAACCGGCGAATATTTCCTGCTGATGTTTTGTGTGGCGCTGGGTCTTCAGGCCGACTTCAGCCAGGTACTCGAAAAAGGTGCCAGCATTTTGATCTTTACAGCCATAGCCTTGCCGCTGTCCATCGCTTTTCACTTGCTGCTGAGCCGCCTCTTTCTGATTGACCGCGATACTTTTTTGATCAGTTCTACCGCTGGCGTCTTTGGCCCGGCTTTTATCGGCCAGGTTGCAAGTGCCATCCATAACCGACAAATGATATTTCCGGGTATTGCCCTCGGATTATTGGGGTATGCGATCGGCAACTACCTCGGCATCGGGCTTGCTTATGCGCTGAAATGGGCAGTTTCCTAAGGCCTCTCCCCTACTCTTGTACTGTTATTACGTAGTTTGCAGAAATCTTCACACCTGGTGCTTTCCATTCCGGTTGTCCGCCTTTTTCAGGTTGAAAAAACAGGCCGTAAATGCCGGCCAAACCAATGGCCATGACAATGGCTAAAAACAAACTTTCCAAAGGTAATTTACGCTGAACGGTCGGATTTTGTAATGCTTTCTGATTCATGTGTTTCAAGTTTTTTATTGATAATCAATTGTTTAAAAATTTAATACGGGCATAGAACCGCCAGGGCAAGGCAAAGACGCTTTGCGCGGTAAAGGATTCAAATTTGAAAAATGGGCATACCGGGTTCAAGCCACTAAAGCAAGCAGTGCTTTAAAAGCAAAGTCAGGAGACAAGCTCCCCAGGCCAGTCCGCACAGCATAGTGGCGGATCAGCTACCCGATTTTCCGGAATCAGTTTGGGATGCGGTTTTTAATGGGATGCTCCTGCCTGGGTTATGCCAGACACGCTCCTAACCATAGCGTGAAGAGATTCATATTTACTATTTTACTAATATTTTGAAATAAGTTTCATTTTTCTGTATCAAATTATAAAAATAAATAATCTGATGCTAATTATCAATTCAAACATCGTGCCAAAAACTGCAAGACACCACCTTAAAAGTTAAAAAAATATTGTATATAAACAGCAGAGCCGGTAGCGCACTCAGGGCGGCGCTACCGGCTCTATCAAAAAATGCAATACAAAGCCTATTCGGCAATAACGACTTTCTGGCTGTTCAACACCCTGCCTTCTGAAAGGATATTAAAAATATAAGTACCTCTTTTCAAATAAGATACATTGATTTCATTGCCCCGGATCAACATCGGTGGTTGGATCAGGCGACCATCAAAAGCATAAATTTGCAGCATTGGCTGAATCAAGCCCGCGGGCAATTCGAGGCGCAGCACACTGTCGGCGGGGTTTGGAGAAATCCGGACGCGGATGACCGGGGATTCTTCTCCGGTTGGCGTTGCGGTAGAATTGGAAAACAACCACTCGTAGCCATCCGGGAACTCCCGCGCCCAGTACCACTCGCTGTGCTGGCCGTCGTTGTGCGTCAGCAGGAACAGCTCTTCATCTGTGAACCCGGCGTTCGACAGGGTATTGTACATGGCGTTGAGGTCTTCCACAACAGAGCCGCTATCTTCTTGGTCTCCTGCGAGCAGGTAAAATTTGATATTTTCCTCCTTGCCAGTTGTACTGACGTGCGTGTACGCTGAGTTGCCCGCAAACCAGAAAGCAGGCGAAAAAATGCCAACTTTTCCGAACACGTCCTGGTGTTCGATGGCCGCGTACAAAGAAATCAGGGCACCCATTGAAGACCCCATAATCCCGGTGTGTTCCCGCCCGGAAAGGGTTCGGTAATTCGCATCTACATAAGGCTTGAGCGTTTCCACCATCCAGGCCGTGTATTCGTCGCCTTGTCCGCCGCCATATTGAGGATTGACCCAGGGAGAATATTCGTCCAGGCGGAACGAGCTGTTGTAAATTCCAACCACAATGGCGCCATCGTCGCCGTTGCCAAATAATTCATTGAGGGATTCGTCCACTTCCCATTCTCCGGAAAAACTGGTCGCTTCGTCAAAAAGATTCTGACCGTCCTGCATGTACAAAACCGGATAATGTTTACCGGAAGTGGCGTAATCTGGAGGCAGGTAAATCAGGATTTTGCGGTTGCGGTTGAGTTGCGGCATTCCAAAGTCCTCGTCGAGGACAAAAACATTGGCAGAAGCCGTACCCGTGCCGCCAGAGCCGAGGTCTTCCCAACTGAGAATGGTGAGGTTCACCGTTTGGGCGCTGCCGTTGTACTGGATGCTCCGGTCAGGCAGGTAGCCCCCGGCAGCATTGCCTTCCACGGTGGCCCAGCTTCCTCGGGTAAATTTAAATTTGACTTCTCCTGCTGCAACATTCAGAACAATCTGGTAGGCGCCATTGGTGCCTGGAGCAAGAATGGAGCCCGGATCGCCGGGGTTCCAGGTGTTTGGCGTTCCCGCAAGATAAATTTGCGCCCCGGGAGGGGTGTTGGCTGGTATGGCCGTGACTTTGATGGTCAACTGAGCGAAGAGGGGCAAAGATATCGCCCATACCGCCAAAAGCAGCAACAAATGTTTGCGCATAATATTTATCGGTTTGATTGATTAGTGAGTAGATTTGGATGACTTTATACTCCCGAATGAATTCGGCTGCAAAAAAAAGAAAAAAGCGGCGAATGCCCAACCTTTTGCGTTTTGAATATGGTCTTGTATATTGAAAGAAAAATCGAAGCATGGAAATGCGATTCAACAACGATGCAATAACTTAACCATCCTGTAAAAATTTGTGACATGAAAAAATTCAACTCTTTTCTGACACTTGCGCTTGGCACGGCCATCCTGATCACCTTTTCAGGTTGCCTCAAAGACAAGTGCGAATCTACGGTGACTTATCTGGTGTACAAACCGGTGTATGTAAAAATGGACGACGTGCGAAACGATTTACGCACGGAAGCGCCCCGAACGCTGAAAAAACCCGGCAATATTTACGTGTATGGAAACTACCTTTTTGTGGCTGAACAACGGGAAGGCATTCATGTCATTGACAACTCTGATCCATCCAACCCAACAAACGTGAGCTTCATCAAAATACCCGGATGCGAAAACATGGCAGTTCGTGGCAATATCCTTTACGCCAACAGTTACGTTGACCTGGTATCCCTCAATATTTCCAATCCGCAATCCGTGCAATTGGTCTGCCGCACAAACGACATGTTTGAACCGCTTGCGTTGTATGAAGACCTCGGCTATTTGGTTTATTACGAACCCACGAATGAAACCGTTGAACGTCCCTGCGATTCGCCGGTTTATTATTATGATGATTTTGCCGGCTGGGGCGGGCCCCGGAGGGACGCACTTTTCGTAAATGCCTCATTTGATAGCAATTCTTCTGGTAGCGAATCTAACGCCCCTGCCGGTGTCGGAGGTTCCATGGCTCGCTTTACCTTAGCGGCAAACCGCCTGTATTCTGTGGGGACTTATGACCTGAAAGTGTTTGGCCTCAATGAAGAAGGCTGCGCAACGCTTAACAATACCGTTCAGTTGGGCTGGGGCATCGAAACCATTTTTCCCTATCAGGATAAACTGTTCATTGGCTCCAGCAGTGGCATGTTCATTTACGACAACAGCAACCCCGATCAGCCGACCCAGCTTGCTGCCTTTGCGCATGCCCGCGCCTGCGATCCCGTTTACGTAAGCGGCAACACAGCGTATGTAACGCTGCGGGATGGCACAGAGTGTACTGGATTTGTCAATCAATTAGACGTGGTTAATATTATCAACATTACCAATCCCGTCTTGCTGAAGTCTTATCCGATGCACCACCCGCACGGTTTGTCCATCAGTGAGGACAACCTCTTCCTTTGCGAAGGCGACCAGGGACTCAAAATTTTCGATGCAACGGAATGGGCAAAAATTGATCAGCGCCTGTTGTCACATCAAAATGGATTTTTTGCGTTCGATGTAATAACTTTAGGCGATAAAAAATTGGCCATCGTTGTAGGGAAAGATGGATTGCGTCAGTTCGATTATACGGATCCTGCGCAACCAAGGGAGTTGAGCCTCATTCCGGTGCAACAATAAGGCAGTATCCAAAATATTAAGTTTATGAAAAAATGGTTATTGGGCTTCATCGTTTGCAACCTGCTGGTGCTGACACAGCAAACCGGTTTTTCGCAGGAAACCCGGGATCGCGAAAAAGCAGATGCCGTTTACATGAAAAATGGCATCGTTTATCGGGGTGATTTGCTTAGCTATGATGAAATACAAGGCTTGGTGCGCATACAACTTTTCGACGGAGAAGTGGTCGTTCTGGAAGAAGATAAAATTGAGCGCATTGTAAAAGCAGGCATCAGCAGCAAAAAAAACAACAAAGCCGCATCGGACAAAGAGGAACTCACTGATGTAGTTTACCTGAAAGACGGCAGCGTGCTCAAGGGGTTGATTGTGAATTATGAACAAGGCGCTACCCTGAACTTCCGGTTGCAGAACGGTGAAGAAATCGTAATCAATGACTCCGAAATTGCCCGGATAGTTCAGGACGTACGAGAGCCAAAATCCACTTCCTACGACGAATTAATAAACGGCAAAACAAAAGCCAAACCCAAAGAACAAGTGTACGGTTTCAGAGAACGCGGTTTTTACAATGCCGTGATGCTCGGATCCCTGAATACCCGTTCAGGTAATGAGTTTAAAATGGGTCTGAGTTTCCACAATGTAGTCGGTTTTCAGTTTTCCCAGTGGCTTGGGATTGGTCTTGGACTTGGCATAGAGACCTACGGCACGGATGACGACGAAGTCATCTACCCGGTTTTTGCAGAATTCAGGGGTTATTTCAATAAAAAGATCAAAGCACCTTATTACACCCTTGGCGCAGGTTATGGCTTCATGACCACCAACGAAAAAGAATTTATAACGGAAGCGCGCGGGGGTTGGATGTTGCATCCTGCAATCGGCATGCGATTCAGCGGCAAAAAGCACAGCAACCTCACCGCAGACATTGGCTACAAATTTCAAAAAGCCTATTTCCGCAGGGATTTCTCCTTCAACGGCGATATTGAAATACGGGATGTGCTTTATCAACGATTGATCATTCGGGTAGGTTTATTATTTTAGGATAAACGTAGAACATGCAGTATTCCGAGAAAGAAATGGTAGAAGGTTGTATCAGGAATGAACGGATCTGGCAGGAGACGCTGTACCGGAAATTCTTCCAGACCATGATACAAATGTGCATGCGCTATACCAGCGACAAGGAAACTGCTATGGAAATTGTCAATGCAGGATTTTTGAGGGTATTTAAAAAACTGCACACCTTTACCTTCAGCGGCTCTCTGGAAGGCTGGATCAGGCGGATCGTTTATCACAGTATCTCCGACCATTTTAAAAGCCGCACCGCTCAGAAAGTCTACTTTTTAGACATAGCGGATCACGATGCTCCCGTACAGGAATCGGCGCTTAACCGCCTGCATATTGAGGATGTGCTCAAATTAGTAGAAAAACTCCCTGTAGCAACGCGGGATGTATTCATGCTGTATGCAATCGAAGGGTTGTCGCATGCAGAAATAGCTGCGCGGGCCAACATCAGCGAAGGCACTTCAAAATGGCACCTTGCCACTGCCCGCAAGAAATTGAAACAGTGGATTAACATGGACTTTAATCAATCCAACTATGCTGGATAACAACGACATAAACGAACAATTGGCCAACGAGGCTTGGGAAAGGATGCGGCTGCTGTTGGACGCAGAAATGCCTGTGGCGGAGGATCGCCGCAAGCGCCCGGTGTTCTGGATTTGGTCAAAAACTACCGGAATTGCAGCCACACTTTTGTTTTCCGTTCTGGGAATCTGGTGGTTTGCCTCAGACACAGCACGGATCCCTTCCGGTCATGCTACGCTCGCCGGGGAATACACCCAGGCCGCATTAACGCTGGAAACGAGCCGCACAGAAATGCCCCAAACGGCTGCACAAACACAACAAGCCTTTGTGCCGGAGCAATCTGATGAAGCCGCGCTTACGGGTTTGAACAATACACCTTCAAACCACAAAAGCCGGTTTGACGCCTTCAAATTCCACGAGTCAGCCCAGGTCAACAGCCCGTTTTTAAAATCCGACGCGCTCCCTTCTGCTAAAGAAGGTACCTTGTTAACGGCCAACACACCCGACCTTAAAAACGCGGTTATTGTTGCCGAAGCAATGCCAAGCGAGTCTGCCATTAACGGATTTATTCAGGAATATCCTGCTGTGTTCCAACTCCCGGGTCTTGAACTCACTGCTTTGCCTGTTGAAGCGACCACGATGGGCGCAACCGCCATCCCCGTGGACAAACTTCCCGGAGCATGGCGCCATGGCCCGGAGCTTGGCGGAATTGTATCTTTCCCGACAAGTTTAGGCGGCTTCCATGCCGGCTGGGCGGCTGAAATGCCGATTGTCGACGGCCTTGCACTACGCGGCGCGCTGCGGTATGACTTCCAGCGGCAGACGGTTTCCAGCAGTGATCGCCAACTATCTATGGCTGAAAGTACGGGAGATTTTTCAACGGATCCATTCAACCCGCTCCAGTTAGGAACTTCTGCAGTTCAGCCAGATACGGTGATTAGCAGCACGTTAAAAATGCACTACGCTGCCTTACCATTGTCGCTTTCTTTTAAATTGACCGAGCGGTGGAGCGTGGAAGGCGGTGTACAGGTTGCTTACCTCTTCCAGGCATTCCGGGAAAGCCGGGAAAGCCGGGATGACGGCTCATCTTCTTTGGTTACCAATGGCACAGGTTTTGACAATGGCAGCAATAACAGAAGCCAGTCCTGGTATTTCAGCAACAAAGCCCAGGAAGTGGCCGCGGAAAGTTTCCAGCCCTGGGATCTCGCGGTAAGCGGAGGTTTCCGTTACCAGCTCTCCCGACATTGGAACGTGGGTCTTTCCGGCAATTTCGGCCTGTTGAACCAGGCAAATAAAACCAATGGGTACCGGGTTTTCAACCGGAATGCAGTGCTGTCGGTGGGGTATTATTTTTGAGTGCAATGTGAATTATTGATGGAGGGGGTTTATGAAGGTGTTCGGGTTGTTTAATTTATTACAAATTTTGATTATACAGTCGAAGCGGATATGAATAGCCAGAATGATTTTTGGGATGAATTGAGCGAAGCCCAAAAAGCCCGTATCGAAATAGCTATCCAGCAGTTAGAAACCGGACAAGGGATTCCGCATAAGGAAGTTATGGAAAGGCTTAGGAAAAAATATACCTCGCCATCATAAATGCAGCCGCTCTTTTCTTCCCAACAACATGTCTTCCGTCTCCACCCTTTCCGGGTCTGGAACACAACAATCTACCGGGCAAACCGCCGCGCATTGAGGCTCTTCGTGGAAGCCCACACATTCGGTGCATTTATCGGGAACAATGAAATAAAAATCATCCGAAACGGGCGACTGCTTGACTTTTACATCCACTTCTCTTCCGTCTTCCAGCACGTAAACGCCTTCTACCGTTGAGCCGTCGGCGATGGCCCATTCCACGCCGCCTTCATAAATGGCATTATTTGGACACTCCGGTTCACAGGCACCGCAATTGATGCACTCATCCGTAATCATGATGGCCATATCTTCCGCTTGTTTTTTTCTTAAAACACTTGCCAACCCTAAAGCTTGTTCGGATTTCCGTCAATCGGCTACTGACGGTAAATTTTATTTTATACTGCATTGATTTTTTTCGCCGCAACTGCTGGCTGCGTATACAAAAATCGCTTTGTCTAAAATAAAAAATTCCTCGCCCTCGCTCGATCACGTAAACACGAACAAGCTCTTAATGGTTTGCGGGCGCAAAGATAAAGCGATATTCCTTATCTTTGGCCAGTTTGAAAAATCATAAGCATCTTGGCAAAAGAAAAATTAACTGCGACCGCCGACGAGGCCAGCAAAGTGACGCCGCTGATGCAGCAGTATGCAACGGTAAAAATGAAGTACCCGGACGCCATCCTGCTGTTCCGCGTAGGTGATTTTTACGAAACTTTCGGTGAAGATGCCATTGCAGCATCCAAAGCCCTCGGTATTGTACTCACCAAACGCAACAATGGCGGTGCCGACGTGGAATTAGCCGGTTTCCCCTTCCACTCTGTGGATGTGTACCTGCCCCGATTGGTGCGCGCAGGCTACCGCGTAGCCATCTGCGAACAGTTGGAGAAGCCGAGTCCGCTGAAAAAAATTGTCAAACGCGGGGTAACGGAAGTGGTAACGCCAGGCGTAGCGATAGACGATAAACTGCTCGATCATAAAACCAACAACTACCTTGCTTCCTTATATTTTGGCAAAAACGACATGCTGGGCATGGCTTTTTTGGACATTTCGACCGGCGAATTTTTAGTTTGTGAAGGTGATTTTTCTTACGCCGACAAGCTACTGCAAAGCTTCAACCCTTCTGAGGTTTTGTTTTCAAAAGGGGCGAAAAAGGAGTTTGAACGGCGTTTTGGCGATCGCCATTACACCTTTGCGCTCGACGACTGGATTTATACCATAGACTACGCCCGCGAAAAATTGCTGGCCCACTTTGAAGTGCATGGTCTGAAAGGTTTTGGGGTAGAAGAACTGGAATTGGCTCAGGTCGCAGCAGGCGGTGCCCTGCACTATCTGGCGACGACAGAAAATCGAAACCTGCGTCACATCAGCGCCCTTAGCCGGATTCAGCCGGAAAAATACGTGTGGTTAGACCGCTTCACCATCCGCAACTTAGAACTGATCCGTTCGCCCCATGAAACCGGGGTGTCCTTGTTGCAGATTCTGGATCATACCATTTCGCCTATGGGTGCCCGGTTGCTCAAAAAATGGGTCGTACTCCCATTGAAATCGCAGCAAGCCATCGAAGCCCGGTTGGATATGGTCGCGTATTTCCTGAAAGAACAGACGCTGCGCTCGGACATCGAACACCAAATCCGGCAAATTGGCGACTTAGAGCGGCTGATTTCCAAAGTCCCGCTCGGGAAAATCAATCCCAGGGAAGCCGTACAGCTCAAGCGGGCATTGAGCGCCATCGATCCCATCAAAAATGCCCTGGCAGCGAGCGAAAATTTGTTTTTGCAAAAAGTGGCAGAAGGCTTGAACCCCTGCCATTTGCTGCGCCAGGAAATCGAACGGCAATTGGTGGAAGACCCGCCCGTTAATATTGCCAAAGGCGGTGTCATTGCCGAAGGTTGTTCCCCGGAATTGGACGAATTACGGCACGTCATCAACAACAGCAAAGAATTGCTGCTCGAAATCCAGCAGGCAGAAATCACGCGCACCGGCATTTCCAGTTTAAAAATCGGTTATAACAGCGTTTTCGGCTATTACCTTGAAGTGACGAACAAATACAAAGACCAAACGCCGCCCGAATGGATCCGCAAGCAAACATTGAGCAACGGCGAGCGCTTCATCACGGAAGAACTAAAAACCTTAGAGGCGAAAATTCTGGGTGCCGAAGAACGGATTCTGGAATTGGAAGTCCGCCTTTTTGAACAATTGGTCTTTTCTCTGAACGATTACATCCAGCCGGTGCAGCACAATGCTGCGCTGATCGCCCAATTAGATTGCCTGATTGCGTTTGCCCGAATTGCCGAAAAAAACCAGTACTGCCGCCCACAAATGGATGATTCGCTGGTGATTGACATCAAAGGGGGCAGGCATCCGGTCATTGAACAGCAATTAGAGCCCGGTGTGGAATATGTGCCCAACGATGTCTTTTTAGACAACGAAGATCAACAGATTCTGATGATTACCGGCCCCAATATGGCTGGAAAATCGGCCTTGCTGCGCCAAACTGCGCTGATTTGTCTGATGGCCCAAATGGGCAGCTTCGTACCGGCAAAAAGCGCGCGCATCGGCCTTTTGGATAAGGTTTTCACCCGCGTTGGCGCCTCTGATAATATTTCTTCCGGCGAATCAACGTTCATGGTGGAGATGAATGAAACGTCCAGCATCATGAACAATGTGTCGGATCGGAGCCTGATTCTTTTGGATGAAATTGGCCGGGGAACCAGCACGTACGACGGCATTTCCATTGCCTGGGCCATAGCAGAGTATTTGCACAATAACGGGTTTGCCCGCCCCAAAACCCTGTTTGCGACGCACTACCACGAGCTTAGCGAGCTGGAAAGCAAATTGCCCCGCATCAAAAACTACAATGTAGCCGTGAAAGAACTCGGCCAAAAAGTTGTTTTTCTGCGCAAGTTAGTGCCTGGGGGCAGCCAGCACAGTTTTGGCATCCACGTGGCGCGAATGGCGGGCATGCCGCGGCCTATCGTTGATCGAGCCGGGCAAATCATGGAACAATTAGAGCAAAAGCACATCGAAACCGACAGCGACAAAGTTCAGGGGCCTAAAGTGCGCAAAGCCAAAACCAGCGCTATCTCGGTAGATCCGGCCATCCAGCTCAGTATTTTTGAAACCGTGGATCCTTCTGTCGGAAAAATTCGTGCCGCACTCCAGTCGCTTGATCTCAACGGCATGACCCCCATCGAGTGCATGATGCGCTTGAGCGAGCTGAAGAAAATGGTAGAAGAAGAGTAGGTTGGCAGGGCTTGAGTTGGCAGGAGCATTCTGGTTGCAATGAAACCTAAATTTTCATCCGAAACGAAATCAATCCTGCCAACTGCCAACTGCTTCCCGCCAACTATTTATTCTACCCCAATCCTCAAATACTCAACTAATCAAATCCGCCTTAAAAATGAACATCGCCCTCATCGGATACGGGAAAATGGGAAAAACCATTGAGCGTTTAGCCCTTGCAGCCGGGCATTCGGTTGTATTAATAATAGACCAGAACAACACCGGAGACCTGAATGCAGCGCGGCTGAAGGCGGTGGACGTTGCCATTGAGTTTTCCAGACCGGAAAGCGCGTTCGATAACATTTGCCGATGTCTGGAAGCTGGTGTGCCGGTTATTTGCGGCACCACGGGCTGGTTGGATCGGCTCAGGGAGGTAAAGGCGCTTTGCGAAAGCAGGAAAGGCGCTTTTTTGTTTGCTTCCAATTTTAGCATTGGGGTGAACCTGTTCTTTGCCCTGAACCGGCAATTGGCCCGGTTGATGGCCAATTACCCGCAGTATGAACCCGGATTGCTCGAAATTCACCACATCCATAAATTAGATGCGCCCAGCGGCACTGCCATTACACTGGCGGAAGACCTGATTGCCAACCATCCGAAAAAGCAAAAATGGGTAAATACAGTCTCGGATGTCCCTGATGAATTATCCATCCTTTCGGAAAGAATCGGTGAGATGCCTGGCACCCACGAGGTGCATTATGCCAGTTCCATTGATACCATTACAATACGGCACGAGGCGCACTCGCGGGAAGGTTTTGCACAGGGGGCGCTGGTTGCTGCGGAGTGGATCGTTGGAAAAACCGGGTGTTTTGAGATGCCGGATGTGCTGGGATTGGCGTGAATATGATGACATCCGATAATAATTATTTACTTCAAACCGAATATTACCCGTATTTTTGTACTATAAGAACATGGCAAGAGACAAATTTCATAACCTTGTGCGCGAGGCGCTTGAAAACGATGGGTGGACGATCACTGCTGATCCTTATCAGGTTCCTATGGGTGGCCGAAAGGCGTACATTGACTCGGCGCGGAGCGCCTTATAATTGGAGCGCAACGAGGTGCCGATAAAATTGCGGTGGAAATCAAGACATTCTCAGGCATGTCAGATTTGCAAGATTTGGATCAAGCTACCGGCCAGTTCATTCGATACCGGCTTGCGTTGAAAAAAGAAGAACCTGATCGTAAATTGTATCTGGCGATTCCTGCTGTTTTTTACGATCGTTTTTTTTAGGAAGTATTTTTTGTAGAACTCATGGAAGAAACCGGAATCAGTATTCTAATTTACGACGAATTCAATCCAATTGTTAAAAAATGGATAAGGTAACATCTCATAATAACATCGTTCAAGAGCTTGTTGAAGAAATCGGGGGTATTGCGAACCCTTCTTTCAAAGACATTGAAAATCAAATCATTATAGACAAAAAAAAGGCCACTACATTTTAATGTCAGTTGGCTGGAACAATCGTCAGTGGCACTACGGGAGCTTTGTGCATATTGATGTAAAACCAGATGGAAAGGTGTGGGTTCAGCATGATGGGACAGACCTCTCCATCGCTAAAGAATTAATGAAGCGCGGTATTCCCCAACAAGACATCGTACTTGGCTTTAAATCCCCTATCGAAAGAGAATGGGTGGAAGGCTTTGCGGTTGCTTAAAACCTTCCACCATAGTATCGTGGTTGTGGTACTGTGATCTACTCCATGAAAACACCCTACTCCATCGTAGGCATTCCAATAATCACCTTTATTTCAGGAGAGATGCGGATCCGGATTTTGACGATCAGCGGATCGCGCAAGGTCGCATAAGCCCTTCGATGCAAGGCATACGCAGTTTTGATGGTACTAAAAACCGAAGTCATGGCAGTGCTCTTCTTGTTTTCATCAAGAATTTGCTGTAGGCGCTCTTGCGAAAAGTTAGCGTTTTTGCCACGCAATTCCACCTCCAAAGAAGGGCTGATTGCTACACTCAGCGAGAAACTGGTAATTTCCAGCCCATAGATTTCCAGCTTCGGAAAAATTTGCAACCAGTCATCAATAATCTGATAGCCTTTGTCTTTGGCGCCTTCTTTGAAGGAATTTGCCTGGTCGCGCAGCATATCGCCCGCATCCTGCAAGGATCGCATGAGTTTGTCAATCATAGCTTTTATTTGAATTTGATCTCACCGTCAAATTTGGCTTTGCCTTCCAGAATGTCAATAAAACCATTGCTTACGGTGACCGTATTGCCATCCACAACTGCGCCGGCAATTTTTGCTTTTTTCACTTTGCCCGGCAAGTGATACACCGTTTTGTAAGTGGCCGATCCAAACAGCATTTTCGCCATTTCCATCTGTTCTTCGCCAAACATTTCTTTCATCATCTGTGCCTGAGTGGCTACCGGCAAACGAACCAACGTTTTTTTGTTCAGTTCAAACTGCTTTTCAGAAGAGGCCATGCCGCCTATAGCGCCCATTCCTCCAAGGGGTCCGGCAGCTTCATCCCCTTCTTCGGGTTGAATTTTCTGCATGGCTTCGCCAATTTTAGCCAGTTCGTCAATGTGCTTAAAGGGCATATCTATCGTAATGAACATTTCATTTTTCGACTCGCTCATCTTCATCTTCATTACAACGTCTTTCAACAAACGGGCGTCTGCTGCTGTCAACTGGCCGGGCTTGGCCATATCCGTATAGCGCATGACGGTGTCTTTTTCGAGCTTTTCAGGGATCGTGCCTTCCGGCGCTTCCTCCGCGGCTCCCTGCAAAGCTCCTTTCATCATCGGATTGCTCATCATTTCGCTCATATCCATGGTAATCGTGTATTTGCCGGAACCATCTCGGTTCAGGAATACCTCCTCCAGGATATTGATACACCCGGTAAGGAAAAGAGAACAGGTACATACTAACAGGAACATCCATTTTTTCATAGTCGGATATTTAAGTTTTTCGATAAATTGAACCCAAAAGTAAGCCAATTCAGACAAAGTAGAAGATGCCGGGCAGAAAAAACAAAGCCGGGCCTCATTTTCAAAAACTATCCCTTGGTTTAAACGTTTCAAAATCTTTATTTCAATCATCCAACCAAACAGCAATATGACAAATCGGGCCGTAACGCTTGGCGAGTTGAAAGCAAGTGGATACCAACCGCGCTCTATCAAAGCAGAATTGAGAGCCAATCTGATCGGTAAATTAAAATCGAAGGAAAAAGTATTTGAAGGCATCATTGGATTTGAAGATACTGTACTGCCCGACATCGAGCGCGCGGTCTTGTCTTGCCACAATATTCTGCTGCTCGGCCTGCGTGGCCAGGCAAAAACCCGGATCGCCCGTTTGCTCGTCAACTTGCTTGATGAGTATGTGCCGATCGTAGCCGGAAGCGAATTGAATGACGATCCGATGCAGCCGTTGTCCCGGTATGCCAAAGACCTTATCGCTGAAATGGGCGACGCAACGCCTGTGGAATGGTTGCACCGAAGCACCCGCTATGTAGAAAAATTGGCGACCCCCGATGTGAGCGTGGCCGACTTGATTGGCGATGTGGATCCGATCAAAGCAGCAACCCTCAAGCTTCCTTATTCCGACGAACGAGTCATCCACTTCGGCTTGGTACCCCGGGCGCACCGCAGCATTTTTGTCATCAACGAGTTGCCCGACCTTCAAGCGCGCATTCAGGTTTCTTTGTTTAATATATTGGAAGAAGGCGATTTGCAAATCCGCGGATTCAAACTTCGTTTACCGTTGGACATCGAATTTTTGTTTACTGCCAATCCGGAAGATTATACCAACAGGGGCAGTATCATTACGCCGCTGAAAGACCGCATCCAAAGCCAGATTCTCACCCACTACCCCAAAACCATAGAAATTGCCCAACGCATCACGAATCAGGAAGCCCAATTAGCGGATGAACAAAAAAAAGCGATTGCCGTGCCGGAAGTGTTGCACATTCTGCTGGAGCGCATTGCTTTTGAGGCTCGGGACAGCGAATTGGTGGACGATAAAAGCGGCGTGTCGGCTCGCTTGAGCATTTCTGCTTACGAAAACTTAGTCAGCACTGCCGAACGGCGCATGCTCATCAACGGGGAAACGAAAACGTCGACCCGCATCACCGATTTCTGGGGCATCGTGCCTGCCATCACCGGCAAGGTCGAATTGGTCTACGAAGGTGAGCAGGAAGGGCCTTATGCAGTGGCCATGGTCTTGTTGAATCAGGCCATCAAAACGATGTTTCTGGAACACTTTTCCAACCCGGATCGCCTCAAAAAAGGACAGGATCGCGACCCTTATGGCGCTACCCGCGCCTGGTTTGCCGGCGGGAATACAATTGACCTGATGAACGATTGCAGCGATGCCGACTTCCATGCTGCATTAGACAAAGTAGCCGGTTTGCGCAAATTGGTGGAACAAGTCATGAAAATTCAGGGGCCCGAAGTCTATACGTATATGGAGTTAGTCCTGCACGGGCTTGCCACCTTCAATATTTTGAGCAAAGAAACACTGGAATCCAGCTTTTCTTTCCGGGATGTACTGGCCAATATGCTCGGCGGCGACGATTTATTTGACGAAGATGAGGATTGATGTGTAGATTCGCGGCTAAATTAGCGGATCATGCTTCTAAACATCAATCCTATCAATCCCGAAGGCAGAAAAATTAGCCAGGTTGTAGAGATTTTGCGCAAAGGCGGAATCATCATTTATCCGACCGATACCGTTTATGCCCTCGGGTGCGATATTTTCCAGCACAAGGCGGTTGAACGCATTTGTCAGCTTCGCCGGCTCGACCCGGCAAAAGCTATGCTTTCCTGTATTTGCAAGGACATCAGCCAGATTGCCATTTATACCAAACCCATCAATACCCCAACGTTCAAATTGCTCCGAAACAACCTGCCGGGACCGTTCACCTTTATCCTGGAAGCGAACAATGACCTGCCCAAGCTGTTGAAAAACAGAAAAAATACGATCGGGGTACGGATCCCAGACCACCGGGTGCCCCTCGATCTCGTGGAGGAACTGGGCCGCCCCATCCTGACGACTTCCCTTAAATCGGATGACGACATTATCGAATACTATACCGATCCTTCGGAAATCTACGAAATTTATAAAAAATTAGTGGACGTTGTAATTGACAGCGGCCCCGGCGGCATCCTGCCTTCGGCGCTCATTAACAGCACGGGAAATGACCCCGAAGTGGTTCGGGATGGCCCACAGGAATTGAGGTGGTAAGTGAAAGGAATCAATACACTGCCACATTGAAAACGAATGAAATGCCCCGGGTGTATTTGGAGTGTTTTGTCATGCGCAAGGCCAGGTAGGCAGCAATTTCATCTGCGGTCGCGTCTTCCGCTGCATCGTATTTCAGTTCAACCACCACGCCCGAGTCTTCGAACGGGGTTGCAAAACGCCAGAGGAGACAAGCTCCATAGGCCATTTCCCTGTCAAGGGTCAGCCGAAATCTGCCGTCCCAACTTAGGTAATAAGCCCTGTGGTAAGTGTTGACCAAAGCAGCCTGATACGTTTTTTCTGGAAACCATTGCTGGAGGCGCTCCCCAACTAAAGTTTGCAACTGTTGCCAGGTGCAGTCAGGAAGCTGCTCCAGGGTTTTTCCACCCTGCTGATTTGATCTGGATTTAATTTCCAATACCGGATTTTTAATGAGGTCTTCGATAGCTCCGTACCAGCGCACCCGAATTTTGGTACGCATGGACACGCCGTTGATGCTGTCCTGGGCATTGTCCCAGTTCAGCGTATCCCAATAAACATTATTGATTTGCCGGTCTGGAAAAGCTTTTTCAAAGGCAGCAGGATGCACAAGGATTAGTTGCTCTAATGCGGGGCGATCCAACCCTTCAACCTTGTATTTTCGCTCGTACCGCATGATTTTTAGTGTCTTTTCTTACGAGTGTCCGTCTTTAGAGCTCGATGCTTTCTACAATTTCAAGCCCATACCCGATCAATCCGATGCGCTTGCGCGGGTTGTTGGAAATCAGCCGCAACTTGGTAACGCCCAAATCCCGGAGAATCTGTGCGCCAACGCCGAAATCGCGTTGTTCCATTTCCTGTTTTTTTTCAAAAACTGCCGGATGGCCCGTTTCATGCTGTTGTCTGTACTGCTCAATCCGGTGTAGAATCGCATCGCTTTTTTCGCTGTGGCGCATACAAATGATGATGCCCCGGCCTTCTTCTGCAATAATTTCCATCACCTTGTTCAGATGGCTGCCATAATCTTCCACCAACGTGCCCAAAATATCACCGGTAGCTGATGAAGAGTGTACCCGCACCAAAACCGGTTCGTCAGGTGCCCACTGTCCCTTTTTCAGCGCGATGTGGATATCGCCGCTGGTGATTTGCCGGAAGGCAATGACCTCAAAGTCGCCGTGGCGGGTAGTCACGGTGGCGGAATCCTCCCGTTTGATGATCCGCTCGTGCCGCATCCGGTAGGCCACCAAGTCTTTGATGCTGATAATTTTTAAATCGAAACGGGCAGCAATTTGCATCAATTGGGGCACCCGCGCCATTGTACCGTCGTCGTTCAGGATTTCAACCAGCACCCCCGCCGGGTAAAAGCCAGCCAGCCTTGCCAAATCTATGGCTGCTTCGGTATGTCCGGTTCGGCGCAACACGCCGCCTGTTTTCGCGCGCAAAGGAAAAATGTGTCCCGGGCGGGCAAAATCTTCCGCTTTGGTTTGGGGATCCACCAACGCTTTTATCCCGGTCGCCCGATCATAGGCAGAAATGCCGGTGGAGCAACCACGTCCGATCAAATCAATGGAAACCGTAAAAGCCGTTTCGTGGAGCGCGGTATTGGACGAAACCATCAAATCCAGCGCCAGTTCATCCGCCCGGCGTTCATCAATGGGGGAACAGATGAGGCCCCGGCCATGCGTTGCCATGAAGTTGATGATTGCGGGCGTAATGCACTCGGCTGCGCAAATGAAATCGCCTTCATTTTCGCGATCCTCATCGTCAACGACAATCACAATTTTGCCAGCTTGGATATCCGCCACAGCATCTTCTATGGTATTCAAATGCGCCAGGTCACTGACGCTTGGTGGGTTCCCAGACATTGTTCTTAATCCCTTTTAAGTATTTGAAAAATCCTTCCATCAGCGCCATATTCATCAACAGGAAATAGCGGAGGGAACGGAGCAGCCGCAAGTGAAAGCCAAAGCGAGCCAGCACCCTGTCGAAAACAGGAAGTACCGTACAGCCGGCTATCAGAACAAAAAACGAGTAACGGTAAAATAAGTTTAGCGGATTCAGCGCCAGCAAACCACAGCTCAGACCCGCCACAATCATCAAAAATGGCCCTATCCAGCGCAATACCTTATGCGAAAAAAAAGCAAAATGGAGGCTACTGCGCCAGGGAGGCAACCAAAGTCGGCGAAAGGTCGCCATATTTTGAAAATTTCCGGAAGAAATGCGCGCTTTTCGGCGATATTCTACGCCAATTTCATGCGATACGGGTTCGTAGCAAATGGCTTTTAGTTCGCTGATGGCAAATCCCCCGCGTTCGATTGCTTTCAGGGTAATGTAAAAATCGTCCACTAAAAAATTGTGCGGCACCGGGGTGAAATAATCGGAACGAACGGCATAACAGCCGCCAAAAGGGCCAATCATTTTGCCCCAAACGATTCCCTCCCGATGTTTCAATTGCACCTCAGTGGAGATATACTGGTCTTCAATTTGCGAAATCCCGTCTGATTTGATACCGGTGTGTATCATGTGGGCATCTACCACGGCAATGCGCTCATTTTTGAAGTGTTTCACCAACTCTTTCAACGTTTGCGGGATGAGGATAACATTCGCATCCGTGATCAAAAAGACATGCAGCCCTGAAGCGCCGGAATTCGCCTGAGCTGCTTTTTCTGCCAATTCATTGATCACGAGCGGTTTTCCCCGTCGTTGCCCGAATGGAAAAAAATGAACCCGGGAATCATCGCGGGTAAAAGAGGCCAACACCTCATTTGTCGTATCGGAAGAACAGTCGGAACCAATCCAGATGCTCAGTTTTTCCGGCGGGTAGTCGAGTTGGAGCAGGGAGTTTATCTTGGCGCTAATGACTGCCGCTTCGTTGTAGACCGACATCAGGACGGAAACCTGCGGAAACGTTTGCGGGTCGTGAAAAACCTGAAGGTTATTGGGTTTTGCCCCGGACAGCAGCTTGAGCAGGAAGGGATAAAACAGATAGGTATGAGCAAAACAAAGCATGCCGGACCAAAAAATGAATTCTAGTATCAATTCCGTCATTAGCTCATCCTGATGTTCATCAAACCGCCTCAACACTCATCGCAGCGTATACTTTCAGCAATTTTTTAGCAATTGCCACGCTGTCGTAGTGTTGAAGGACAAATTCCTGGGCGCGCCGGCCCATTTTTTCCAATTTAGCGCCTTTTTGGTAACAAAATTCAATTCCTTTAATAAAATCTTCTGCGGTATCGGCTAAGATGACTTCAGATTTATGCCGGGCGTCAATGCCTTCCAGTCCCAGCCGGGTGGTGATGGCTACTTTGCCCAACGCCATGCCTTCCAGGATTTTCACCCGCATGCCGCTGCCCGACAATAGCGGCACCACCATGACGCTATGCTGGTTGATGAATTCTGACGCATCCTGAACCTCCCCGTGAACCGTCACATTGCGCAAATTAAGGCGCATGATCCAATCCGGCGTATTTCGACCTGCTATATGAAAAACCAATTTTGGGAAGCGTTTTTGCAGTTTGGGCCAAACCTGGTTTAGAAACCATTTCAACCCCTCCTGGTTTGGCATCCAGTCTAAAGAGCCGATGAACGCCATGGTCAACGGTTTCGCAAAACTGCCGTAATTTGGGATGTAGTCTTCCGTATCAATGCCCACCGGCGCAACCGTGGAAGCCTGTACAGGAGCACAGGTCTGAAAGGTATCCAGATCGCGGGCACTAATAGCCACCAGCATGTCATAATGGCTCAACTGGGCGATTTCATAATCCCGCAATTTTTGAGTCAGGTGGTTCAGGTACCATTTTTTGGGTCCCCAGGTGCTGTTTTCTGCGATCCGACTCCAGATTTCAGATTCTACATTGTGCGCGCGCATGGCAATCATCGCATCGGAATGCTGCCGGATAATCGGGATATAAGGTGCCAGATACAAGGTCTCCAACTGAACCATATCGAAATTTCCTTTGCGCAACAAACGCACCAACTGCTCCTGAAAGGCGGAGGAGACGAATCTGGAAATGTGGTAAGATTCTTTGGAAAAAAGATTTAGAAAGGCATCGCGGGGCTTGATGCGGTTGTCTATCTCTACGGTATGAATATCCGCGTAGTGGTTAAATTTATTGGGAAGTTGATGGAGGTTGAAATAATGCTTCCTGGTATTCATGGCCAGCAGCGTTACTTCACATCCCAGACTGCTCAAGGCTTTACTCAGGCTATTTACTGCAATGGCTTCACCGTCTTTAAGTGGAAAGGGGAATTTTTTGCAGACTTGAAGTATTCTCATGCAGTCCGATGTTTAGATAGTTGATAGGTGTCTTCTCAAATGCCATTTTCATTTTCAGGGGCTTTTTCGGGGGTTTGCCCCAAATTTGCCCAAAGGTAAAAACCAGCGCTTAATTATCTCTACTGAGCAGGGGTAGTCTTTTCAACTCTTAACATATCCCTGTTGCGCGGTTAATCTGGTTTTTAACGAAATTTTGGAGCCAAATCATACTTAACCCGCTGGCACAAAATTGTTTTTTTTGTTTGTGTCAGCCAAACGACCGGTGGGATCAATTTCGACCTTCGTAATATCCGAGCGTTTAACCGGAAGCTCGAAAGTATATTCCGGATGCGTCCAATGCCAGCCTTCCAGAATGGTGTATTTTAGATCCGGGTTTTCATTCGATTTGTTTCCGCGCATGATACTCAACGGGATATTAAGAACTTCCGAAGTTCCATTGGCATAAGTGACTACAACATCTATGGGCATTGGCATGACGCCGATGCGTTTCAGGCGAACCGTCGTTTTGGCGGCAGCCGACTCTACCAAGGAATCAATGGCGTAATCAATGGTATGCGTGGAATTGACCCAGTATTCTTTGTACCAGTCCAATTCCAATCCCGACTGCTTCTCCATCACCCGGATAAAATCATTTACATTGGGGTGCTTGAATTTCCAGTCGTGGAAATAGCGCAACATCCCCTTGTCAAAAGCTGCTTTGCCCATGACGTATTTCAACTGGTTCAAAAAAACAGCGCCTTTGCTGTAAGAAGCAATGCCATAGGCCGTATTGGTCATAAAATGATCCGCATGGGTGCTGAGCGGTTCTTCTTGAACCATTTCCCCGCTTGCCAAACGAAAATAGCTGCCATAAGTGCGCGCCTGAGGATTCGCTTGTGGGCGCATGCCTGCGATCAGCCCTTCTGTGGCAAGTAGATTCATGATTTCGTTGGTGGCATAATCCGTAAACCCTTCATCCATCCAGGCATACAAGCTTTCATTGGTCGCCAGCACCATCTGGTACCAACTGTGTATGAGTTCATGAACCGATACGCCGACTAAGCTCGCGAGCGGCCGTTCGCCGGTAATCAGCGTGCCCATGGGGTATTCCATCCCGCCATCGCCGCCTTGTATGAAAGAATACTGCTGGTAGGGATACTGGCCGTAGGTTTTGTTGATCAAATCAAAAGCCCGATCCATAATGGCTGGTAAGGCTGCCCAATTGGCTGCTGTTTTGTCATTTTTTTGATAATAAAAATGCAGGATCAGGCCATCTTTTCTTTTGAGCACATCGTGGGTGTAATCGCGGTCGGCGGCCCACATAAAATCGTGAACGTTGGGCGCTTTGAAATGCCATTCCAAATTTTTCCCTTTTTGCTTGACGGTCGTTTCCGGTGCTTCATAGCCGTAGCCGATTTCTTCCGGATTTTGCAAATACCCCGTTCCTCCAATCAGGTAGTCCTTATCTATTTCAATGGACACTTCAAAATCACCCCAAATCCCATAAAATTCGCGGGCTACATAGGGGTTCGCATGCCAGCCCTGGTAGTCGTATTCACAAAGCTTGGGATACCATTGCGCCATGGAATAGTCAATCCCTTCGCTGTTGTTGCGTCCGGAGCGACGAATTTGCGCAGGCACCTGCGATTCAAACTCCATATCGAATACGGTGCGGCTGCCCGGCAGGATGGGTTCAGCAAGGGTTACCTCAAGAATCGTTTCCACTACTTTGTATTGGACTTTTTTCCCGTTTTGTTTCAGGGACAAAATATTATGGTAACCAATTTCGTCCGGTTTGAGTTTGGAAATGCGGTCCGAAACCCGGCCATCCGGGTCGGCGATGGTGCGGGAACGCATGTCCATCATACTCCCCGGCTGAAATGCATTGAAATAAAGGTGGTAATAAACATGGTGCAGCGTGTCGGGCGAATTGTTGAAGTAGGTCAATTGTTGCTCTCCCTCGAAGCGATGGGTTTTGACATCAAAGTCAATGTCCATTTTGTAATTTACTGCCTGTTGCCAACGGTCAGGCTGGCCATTGAGCAGCGCCGGCGCCAAAAGGAATGCAAGAATAAAGTACTTCATGTGATGGAGTGATTGAGTTGATGAGCATACTAAAATACGTGCTTCCACAAAAGCAGCAGACCTTATTTCCAGGACGACGCTTGCAACAGTTCTTTAGCCTGCTCTAAGTGTTGACCAATAAGCTCGAATTTTACTTCTTTTTCCTTAAAGCCGCCGAGCTCGATTAAAAAATCATTGGGAACGCTGTAAGGATTCAAAGGGAATTCATATAACGTTTCCGCAAACAGTTTTTGCACCTCCTGGTCAATCATAAATTCCAGGAGTTTAAGAGCAATTGCCGGCTTGGGCGCATGAGCTGGAATCCCCGCGACGGTCAGGTTGAAATAAGTGCTGCCGCCGCTTGCGCTAACCGGGTATAAAAGGCCGATGCCTTCTGTTTGTTTGAAGGCTTCCGCACTGCCGGAACGCTGGTATTGAATGAAAGAAGAAGCATTAATTAAGCCAATGTCGCCTTTGCCATGTGCAATGGCCTGAATAACGGCAGCATCGTTATCCAACGGTGGTTCTGCCATATTGGCGACCAAGCCGGTCAGCCAGTTCTTTGTTGCCTCTGGCCCTTCTACCGCTACCATCGAAGCAACCAGGGTTTGATTCATCAAATTGGTGCCCTTCGTAGTCAGCACCTTGTCTTTCCACTTTGGATTGGCCAGGTCAACATAACGCCCAATCAACTGCTGGTTTACTTTATTGATCGAATACGCAAAAGCCGGTGTCCATTTCGACAATCCGATCCAGAATTCTTCCGGGTCGGAATACCGGGAGGGAATGGTCAGGTTGAGTTTGCCAAATTGTCCCTGTTGCAAAGCGCCCTTTTGTTTGAGTTGCAAAATCAAAGACAATTCGGGTAAAATAACCAAACTTGCCGGGCAGGAGTTGCCTTCGGTCAGTAACTTTTGGGACAATTCTTCCCCGGTTCCTTTGACCACATTGACTTTGAACCCGCTGCGTTGTTCGAAGAGCCGAAAAAGGTGCTGATCATTGGGATAATTTCTAAAAGTATAAACCGTCAGGGTCTGCTCCGGGGACACTGGCGGATCACCGGCAGTCGTTTCTTCCTTGGATCGCGGCGTACACCCAATCAGGGCAATGAAAAAAAGCGCGAGGATTGACCATCGAAATTTTTCAGGTTGTAAAGTCACAAACATATTCTTACACTTCTGTTTCAGTCATAAAAAACACGCCGGTTTTAGAAACCGGTCGGGTATTGTCTGATAAAAGTACTGCTTTTACGAAATGTACATAGCCACTTTCCCGATATTTTTGATCCCTGCCCCATCACAAGCGGGTTATTGCATATTCCCCGGTAGCGACTACCTTCGCATTTAAAATGGAACGAATAAAATGAGCGCTTTGATATTCAAAGATTTGAAAGTTGTAGAATTGGCCAGCGTATTGGCTGGACCGGCGGTAGGCATGTTTTTTGCAGAGCTTGGCGCAAGGGTCATAAAAATTGAAAATAAAAAAACCGGCGGCGATGTGACCCGTACCTGGCGGCTGCCATCTGAAAGCGCTGAAGCGCCGGTTTCGGCCTACTATTGCAGCGTCAATTGGGGTAAACAGAGCCTGTTGCTCGACCTTGAAGCCCCCGAAGACCGCCAAACAGCGCAAAACCTGATTCTGGAGGCCGACGTCCTCATCAGCAATTTCAAACCTTCGTTTGCTCAAAAAACCGGGCTGGATTTTGAAACCCTCCGCCGGGATAATCCCCGCCTGATTTACGCACAATTATTAGCTTTCGAACACGACGACACCATTCCGGCTTTCGACATCGTCCTGCAGGCAGAAGCTGGTTTTTTATACATGACCGGCGAAGCAGACCGACCGCCTTCGCGGATGCCGGTAGCCCTCATTGATTTATTAGCGGCGCACCAGTTGAAAGAAGGGATCCTGATCGCGCTGCTCCAACGCGAGCGATCCGGCGAAGGTAGTTTTGTACAAACCTCCCTGATGGCCTCAGCACTGGCTTCTTTGGCCAACCAGGCCACCAACTGGCTGATGGCCGGGCATATTCCGCAGCGCATGGGTTCTTCCCACCCCAATATTGCCCCTTACGGCGATATTTTTCACACCGCCGACGGCAAAGCGCTGGTGCTGGCCATCGGTGCCGATCACCAGTTCCGGAATCTGTGTAAATGCTTAGACCTCTGCCATTTACCAGAAGATGAACGCTTTAGCACGAATCCGAATCGGGTCAAAAACCGCCAGGCATTAGTGGAAGCGCTAAAACCGGCTTTTCTTCAATTTCAACACGAAGTATTGATCAGCACCCTGCACAAAAATGGCGTACCCGCCGGCAGTGTGCGCAACATGGAAGAGGTCTTCGAATTGCCTTTTGCGCAAAGCATGGTGCTGGAAGAAACTTTGGCCGATGGGAGCATGAGCAAACGGGTGAAAACGGTGGCGTTTACGATAAAGATCAATACATAAACCCATACTGCTCGCGCGATGGCTCCGCCTCGCGTGTCGTATTTGCCAGCCTCTGGCTGCGGGACGAATAACAGGCAGGAGGCGGAATCGTCGCTCCAGCGGTGGAACAACATCCGTTTTATTTCACTACACTCAATTTCCCGGTCTGCAAAATTA
>JBBQGV010000002.1:0-138056 GCA_038323375.1 Chitinophagales bacterium | reverse complement strand
CCCCCTTTTTTTTTCTTTTGTGTTTCCGCGGCCCCCACCCCCCCCCCCCCCAACACAAAAAAAAAAAAAAAAACACCACTACTCTGCTGCCTCCGGCGCTAATTTCACAACTAAGCCTTCTAAAGAATCGGATAGTTTGATCTGGCAACCCAGCCTGGAATTGTTTTCTACAAAAAACGCCTGATCGAGCATTTCTTCTTCAGCAAGCTGCATATCAGGCAACTCGGTATCGCTCAACACATAAACGTGGCAGGTAGAACACAAAGCCATGCCGCCGCAAGTGCCTTTCACCGGTAACTCATAAGCTTTGCAAAGCTCCATGAGGTTCATACTGATATCGGTTGGCGCTTCCAAAACGTGTTCTCCCCCTTCCCGGTCTATCACCGTAATATTGACTGCAGAAATCATTTTCATTTTTTTAATTACATATTGGCGCTAAGCCTTTATGCCTCAAAAATATTAACATGGTGATTTTATTCAACATAGAGAGCAAGTCCCTTCAAATAAGAGCTTTCCGGGTGGTACAAACTTACCGGATGGTCTGCGGGTTGTCCGAGGTCGTGCATGAGCCTAACCGGGCGGCCCGCTTCCAGTGCCGCTGCAACGATTGTATTGTAAAACAAAGGCTTATCCACAACCTGGGAACAGGAAAAAGTAAATAAGATACCTCCGGGTTTTACTTTTTGCAAAGCCAGGGCATTCAGCCGCTTGTATCCTTGTACCGCCTGGTGGCGTTTAGATATATTTTTTGCAAACGCCGGTGGGTCAATGATCACAAGGTCGTATCCATCTCCTGGCTGCCTCAGGAAATGCATCACATCATCCGTAATGCTTTCGTGAACACTGCCGGCAAAACCGTTCAGCGCCATATTCCGGTCGGTTAATTCCATTGCTTTTTTAGAAGAATCTACGGAATCCACCTTAGCTGCACCAGCTTTCAGGGCATACACACTGAAGCCCCCGCTATAACAAAAGGCGTTCAGCAGCGTTTTTCCAGACGCGTAGGTCGAAACAAGGCGGCGGTTATCTCGCTGATCGAGGAAAAAGCCGGTTTTTTGACCGGTTTCCCAGTCTACCTGAAAAAAATGTCCGTTTTCCTCAACGACCTGTTCTCGTTTTTCTCCAAATAAATAAGCGTTCTCCAAGCCCAGAGCATATTGATCAGGCAACGTCTCCGTACTTTTATCATAAATGGCTTCAATACGGTCGCCGTACACCTCTTGCAACGCTTGAGCAATGAGGGAACTGGCTCGGTGCATGCCAATGGAATGACACTGCAGCACAGCAGTTTTTCCGTATACATCAATGATCAGTCCGGGCAAGCCATCGCCTTCCGCATGCACGAGGCGGTAGCAATTCGTCGAGGCGGCACCAGTAATCCCTGCTACCTGTCTGTATTGGCGGGCATTGCGCAGTTTTTCCACCCAAAAGGCCAGATCGGCATCCGTTTGCCGGAATGAAAAAAGCCGCACACAAATATTACTATCCTGATAATGCCCGGTTGCTAAGTAATTTCCTTCCCTACTGTACACTTCAATCGTGTCGCCGTCAACGATGCCCTCTTCTTTAGACGCTACAGCCCCGGAAAACACCCAAGGATGAAAACGGCGCAAAGGAGCATCCTTACCTGGCTTCAATACCATTCGCTTCATGCAATTTTGATTGGTCGCGCCAAAGGTAAGGAACGTGGCGTAAATAAGTTACCTGAATTCGGCTACGACACGTTCCTAAGGATTGCTGTAAAGAATCCGGCTATTGTTGTGCTTCTTCGCGGGCTCGTTCGATTTCGCGGTGCAATTCATCGAGCATATTGTCTTTTTCTAAGAGCATTTGCTCGCGTTCGCGGAATAATTCTTTAGCAATGTCGTGGTGGTGTGATGGTGGCGGTGCCATGATGGCGGTTGAAAAGCGGGCGTGCTCCAAGTCGTGGATACGCCTGTGTTGGCGCTGAATTTGCCCGATACTAAGTCCGAGCAGCAAGCACAATGCGGAAATAATCCACGGCTGCGCGCTGGAAATTGTTTGTTTCATCAGTCGGATAAATTTAATGGCCTTTGTGGCCAGGTGATTTGTGTGCGACGAACAAAAGTCGCTGATTGTTACATCACTAACCGCTGTCCATCCATCGTTCCGTTAATATAGTCGGAACGATTTTGTGATTTCTGGATCCAAATTAAGCATTCCTGCGCTATTTCCGAAAAGAAGGATCGGCTTTAAGGCATTTTTAACAAATGATTTCTCCTATTTTTGGCCATTGAAACCGGCAAGGCTATGCGAATTGATATCTTAAGTGTGATGCCCGAGTTGTTGGAGAGCCCTTTCCAGCATTCTATCTTGAAACGCGCACAGAAAAAAGGGCTTTTTGAAGTGTATGTACATAGTCTGCGCGAGTTCGGGCTGGGCAAGCATAAACAGCTCGACGACTACCAGTTTGGCGGGGGCGCGGGCATGGTGATGATGCTGGAACCTGTGGTGAATGCCATCGAACACTTCATAGGCCAGCGCCAGTACGACGAGATCATCTTCATGACACCGGATGGCGACCGCCTGAACCAACCCGTCTGCAACCGGTTGTCTATGAAAAAAAACCTGCTGATTCTCTGCGGGCACTATAAAGGGATTGACGAACGGATCCGCGAGCATTTTATAACGATGGAAATTTCGATTGGTGATTATGTGCTTTCTGGAGGAGAATTGCCAGCTGCCGTGCTGGTGGATGCGATAGGGAGATTACTGCCGGGCGTTCTTGGCGATGAAACCTCTGCCCTCTTCGATTCTTTTCAGGATGATTTGCTGGCACCCCCGGTGTATACGCGTCCGGCAGAATTCAGAGGATGGCAGGCGCCAGAAGTGTTGACGTCAGGCAATTTTAAAGCCATCGAAGAATGGCGTTACGAACAGGCGTTGCAACGAACAATGGAAAGACGCCCTGATTTGTTGGAAAATGAAGAGTAACGAGGACTTATGGCACCTGAGCTACCTTGGTTTTGTAGATTTTGATATCGCCCCAAACACCTTTTGATACGTAGGGCTCCGACTTAAAGTATTCCTGAAAAGCATCTTCAGTTTCAAACTGAACGATCATGTTGGAGCCGATCATCTTACCTTCCCGGTCTAAAATCGCGCTGCCAATAATAAAATTTCCATTTGCTTTCAGCTTTTTAGCGCCTTCAAAATGGGCTGGCCGGGCAGCCATACGGCGGTCAAGCGCTCCTGCGTCTACATGGTCAAGCGCATGGATCAGGTATTGTATCATACTAATTGTATGCGGTTTATAGTTTATAGAAAAGGATAAGGCAAAAAAAAGTCGCGCCTGAAAAGACGCGACCTGGTACAATAATTATAATCCCATGAACATATCCAAATCAATGTGACCCGAGAAAGGTCAAGAAATAATCGCTTTCACACTTGCATGAAAACGATTATTTCGTAACTTTGCAGCAGACTTTAGTGCTTTCATTAATCCCATGAACATGATCGAGGCCAGCTTTGCAGAGCTGGCCTTTTTTGTTTGCTGCTTTATCTTTGTAGAGATCATTTTGTTTTCAAAGATAGTAAGTCGCCCAAAGTCTTCGGGCGACCCACTACTAACAAATTATAATCCCATGAACATATCCTCGATAGATAGTTGCCGAAACTTTTTTTCGACATTTTGCAACTGCTTTTAATTAGTTGCTCTTTGATGATACAAATATTCAACAATTCCTCTCCTGAAACAAAGACAAAAAAATGGCATTGTGAAAAATACACAATGCCATTTTTTTTATTATTGATACTGATTTTCAATCAATTAAAACAATAAAAGTTTATTAAAAGTGAATAATAACACCCCCTTTCAGATAGATAAATGGGTGAAAAAAGATGATTATTTTTCGATTACGATCAATTTTCCGCCAAATAGGTATGCGGCCCACTCCATGCTATAGACATAAAAGCCCGATTGAAGGTCGGAAGGAAGGTTGATCCGGACTGTTCCGTTGAGGTCTTTTTGTCTGAAAATTGAGCGACCGGATGCATCAAGCAGGTGAAAGGTATAATTTCCGGAAATTTGTGTTCGGATGTTCAGCGTTGAACCGGGGCTTAAAACGGTTGGAAACAACAAAGCCGGTTCCGGCAACAGCTCCTCATATTCGGATACTGATACAATTTGGCTGGTATCAATTCCGATCAGGTACTGTCCCAAAAATTCAACGGCATTCCCTTCCCCGAAGGTGGCTGCTCCATCGGTGCCGGCAACGGCTACAATTGCGGCTGCCTGTTCCAGCCAGGTATTCCCTTCTCCATTTTCAACACGGATAAAAAGCTTCAGTCGGGAAGGGTCGGTTTCATCGCTCTGGCTCACTGCGCCAATTTGATCAAACCGGAGGCTCAAAGGTTCTGAAAACAACGGGTTAGCGCCGTAATTATTCAGTATCCAATAGCATCGGCTGAAGGCACCGGTGTCCGGCAATACATCAGGGGACAAATTGATGCGGGTGGCGACCACCTCGCCCGAAGGCAGATCGTTTTGAAAAGATATGCCGAATCCGGTTCCTTCGAATTCAAAATCGCCAGCCGCGTTCAAATCTAAGCGCTTGCTCACGCCCTGGCCTAAAGGTGCGGTTGAAGTAACCCGTGTTGCGCCGCCGGTCAATACGGCGTGTCGCACGCCGGAACGGTCTAACGCCTCGCCATCAGGTTCGTTGAATTGATAATACGCAACCAACGACGGGTCGTCAGCCGGAATTTTAGTCAGATGTCGCAATTCCCTGATTTCTTCCTGTGTCAAGGAGCGGTTCCAAATGACTACTTCATCCATCAAACCTTTGAGATTGCGGCTTTCCCAGGCGTTGTAACTTCCAAATTTAAACGTGGAGAGGAGCGCCGGCGGCAGGCTGATATTTTGGGTCGCCCCTACCCCATTCAAGTATAAGGTGACGCTTTCTGGCGTAACGACCATGGCCACATGCGACCATTCATCCGGGCTGACCAAGAGGTTGCTGTTCCACCACCATTGTCCTCCGTTTGGCCAATGATACCCCAACATGTTGTTGCCGCTTTTAAAATTGAATCCAGCAATGACATCGTTCATTACAATGCCACTGTAATCCGGTTGGATGCCTTCCGGTTTAATCCACGCGGAGATAGTTAATTGATTAGTAGATTGCTCAAAATCAAATGTTTGAGCATAATCTCCGGCTGCATTGCACGAAAGTGCGTATCCCGGAATCCCATCGGGTGCGCAGGCATTGGTAACCGTGATCATCTGTGGGATGGATTTTGAAGAGACCTGACCGGCTCCGTCCGTAATTTGCAGGGCGACATCGTAAACGCCGGGTTGATTGTATACCACTTTGGGCGCTCTTGTGGTAGTCGAACTCACATAGGCCGCCCCTGGGAAACTCCAGTTCCAGGCTGCTCCGGCGTGCTGAAGGATGGAATAATCGTCAAAATAAAAGGTGTCGCGGGTGCATGAACTAAAAAGTTTATCCACCGTTGGCTGTGCCAAAGGCGCTGAAGGTATGGAAAAATCGCACTCCCAAAGACCATTGCTGTAAGTGGCTAAGCGAAGTTTGTTTTCCTTGTAGAACGGCCGGAAAATATTCGCATCTGTACGTGTTGGCAGGTTCGTATTATACAAAATCCAGTCGTTCATACTGTTGTCGCGGTAAAAAACCGTATAGTTGGTTCCGATATAAACCCCTCCGTCCGTGCCAGCCTGGTGCAGCATAGCCTGGATGCTTTGTCCGTTCAGGGAAGGTGTGGTCCAGTTTTCCCAAGAATCGCCGCCATTGGTGGTTTTGTAGATTTTGGCACCATCGTTGTTTTGATGGCCAAAAGCCACCCAAAGTGTATTTTCGTCTTCAGCGCTTAACGCCATGGTTCCGGCGCGTTGGGAATTGGCGGCAGGGAATGTTTTCGATACCCAGGTTGCTCCGCCATCGCTCGTTTTCCATAAGGTAGCGCCGTAGAAAGCAGTGCGTTGATAAACATAAATGACATCGGGGTTGCTCCTGGCTATTTCAAAATGCAGGAGTGGCAAATCCGGATCTTCGCCAAATGCCTTGACCAATGAAAATGTCTGTCCTCCATTGTCCGAACGCCAGAGTTTGTTTTCCCGGCCAACATAAATGACATGATAGCAATAAGGATGAAATTCCAATTCGCCCGAATGCGCCGCGAAGTAACTCTCGTTGGGATAAAGCGCCAATTGGGGGAGTCGGCGCACCTGTTCCGTGAAGGAATTCGGCACAATGCGGGAGTCTATGTCGGAAAAATAAGCGATGTTCTTACTGCCGGGATTCACATACCCCGTTGGCGCTTCTGCTCCGCCCAACCGGAGGAATTGCCCCTGCTCGAAGCCATTCCGGTAGGCCGTATTTCCATTGTGGTATCGTCCGCCTACCAGGAGGTCATCGTTCCAGCCGCTGCCAAAGCCCCAAAATTCGGAGGCGATCAAGCCGTTTTTCCGGGATTCATGTGTATTGAAAAGGTTGGTGGAATAGTTGATGCCGCCGTCATTGGCGACCCACATATCATTGCCATTGATTTCAATTTCCTGCTGATCGGGGTGAATCCAACCAACATTCCCCTGGTAACCACCCAACGGCGTGAAGGTTTGAGCCCCATCTGTTGTACGCCAAAGGTTGAGGCCGCCGATTAGCACCTGATTGGCGTTGGTATGCGCAGCGGCGATTCCAAGGTTGTAATAACCCTGATATAGGGTGTTGGTATTGTTTAGGGTCATCAGATTGGGGTGATTCGTTGTATAAGGTCCGCCGACCGGGGGATTGGGTAAGTTCCAGGTTTCGCCAGCGTCCATGCTTCTGAAGACGCCGATAAAGCCATTATCGCCCGGCTTGGAATCTCCGGCGAGCACTACATAAACTGCAGCTACGTCTGCCGGGGTGACGGTCATGCGGGCACCATCATCGCGTCGGGCGGTATTATCGGAGGTGTACCACCCCGATTCGCGGATGGAAAAGCTGGCACCGGAGTCGGATGATTTAAAAAATTCGCAGCGCTTTTGAGATGAGTTGTTTTTCAATAAATAAATCACAGTGGGGTCATTGGGTTTGATTTCCAGATCCCAGCATTTGGCCGTGTATAAAGCAGACCAGGTCTGCCCGGCATTTTCAGAACGAAACAAGCCCGCATCGGCAGCTACCAGCAAGATATCCGGATTGGCAGGATTGATGGCAATGTCGTTGACATTCAGGTTGTTTTGCTCGTAAATCGTACTCCAGTTCAAGCCGCCGTCTACCGTTTTGTACAGAAACCGTCCGTCACCTGCATAAACCGTTTCAGGAGTTGTGGGGTGAACTTTGATACTCCGTACCGTGCCGATTAGCGAGGTAAAGGAGGCCGGTTCCCAATTCAACCCTTTGTCGTTACTTCTGAAAACACCCCCATTTTCCGTACCGCAATAAACGATTTCCGGGTTGGATTGAGATTGGTCAATGGTATAAACATTGGCTTGCCAGGAAACCCGAAGGCTGGGGGTTTCTTCGCTGTAAGTATCAAAAGGCCCGAGGCAGGTCCATTCCGGCGTATTGCGCGACAGGTGGCTTTGCTGTTCGAGTAAATCAAGGTAGGTTCGTTGTTCCCGGCGAACCTCCTCAAGGTTTCTTTCAGATACAAATCCGTCAGCACCGATGCGACTTTCAACCAGCCTTCTCCACTTTTTGTAATATTGCGTGTGTGCCGTTTTAACAAAAGGATTTTCTCTAAACCAGGCTGCATAAGCACGATCAACATCCCAAACATTGGGGCGTTCGTCGTACATCAATTGCGCCCAGGGAGGGAGTTCGGCAACCCCGACAGGTTTTTCAGCAGGAAGTTTTTGAGCGAACGACGGTGTAATCATGGTAACGCTACACGCGATACCGAGCAGAATCGGAAGCAGGAACTTTGACATGATGAACGGAAAAGGTTTAGGTTAGTAAAGTAGATTTTGCGCAGGAAAATTGGGGCAAAAAAAAAGCCCTTGCGACATTAGAAATGTGCAAAGGGCCCAAAAGTCATCCCTATGATTAGTTTCTTGAAAAACGTATTCATGCTTTTCAGGCCGAAGATACAGCAACTTGGTTAATCTGCAAAACAATCTTGCTATGATTTTTTTCAAACAGGCTATATTTAACGCCTATTCACTAAAAATTCAATAAGATGAAGCGATTTTCAATCATTTTTGGACTGTTATTTCTAAGTATGTTTGTTCGGGCCGGCGAGGGTATGTGGCTGCCCCTGCTGCTTAAACAGCTGAATGAAGCCGAGATGAAAGGCATGGGGATGAAGATGAGCGCCGAAGACATCTACAGCGTTAATAAAGGCAGCTTGAAAGATGCGATTGTCCACTTTGGAGGGTTTTGTACAGGGGAAATCATTTCCGGACAGGGTCTTCTGCTCACCAACCACCACTGCGGTTATGGCCAGATTCAGTCGCACACCACCTTGGAAAACAATTATCTTCAAAATGGCTTTTGGGCGAAAAGCCTGAAAGACGAGCTTCCCAATCCGGGTTTGTTCGCAACCTTTATTGTGCGCATCGAGGAGGTAACGGAGGCGGCGCTAAAAGGTGTCATAGAAACCATGAGTGCCCGCGACCGGCAATCCCAAATTGATAAAAACTTAGACGCCATCCGGAAATCAGCGGTAAAAGAAAGCTACGAAGATGCGATGATCCGGCCATTTTTTAAAGGCAACCAGTATTTTATGTTCATCACGGAGACCTATCGCGATGTCCGTTTGGTAGGCACCCCGCCGGATGCCATCGGCAAATTCGGCGCCGATACAGACAACTGGGTTTGGCCGCGCCACACCGGCGATTTTTCCCTTTTTCGGGTCTACGCAGGCAAGGACAATAAACCGGCCGAGTATTCGCCGGAAAATGTTCCCCTAAAGCCGCGCCATTTTCTGCCGATTTCGATGGATGGCATTTCTGAAGGCGATTTTACGATGGTTTTTGGATTTCCGGGCCGCACCGACGAATACCTTCCCGGTGCCGCGGTGGCCATGCAGGCAGACGTATTGAATCCCATTCGCATTGGCATACGGGATATTTCGCTGGAGATCATCGGAGAAGCCATGCGTGCTGATCCTGCAGCCAGAATCCAGTATGCGTCCAAGCAGGCGCGCATTTCCAACTCCTGGAAAAAATGGATCGGCGAAAGCCAGGGTATACACGCTACGGGGGCGTTGGCAAAAAAACGACAGTACGAGCAAACTTTCCAGCAACGCGTCATGGCCAATGCCGCCTGGAAAGATGCTTATGGTAATATCCTGCCCGAGTTGGAAGCGCTGTACAAACAAATCGAGCCTTACGCCAAATCGAGGGAATACATCTCCGAGATTACAGCGGGGAGCAACATCGAGTTGTTCCAAATCGTGAACACCATGCAGCGCTTTCTGACCATCTATAAAAACAGCGGCAATGCATTGACGCCCAAGCAAACGGAACAAATCAATAAGTTTATCGAGGGCTTTGAAAAGGATTACCGCAAAGAAGTGGATCAGCAGATTTTTGCCCGGCTGATGGATGTTTATTTTAATCAGGTGAAGCCGGAGCACCTTTCTCAATTTGCCATGGATCAAATCACCTACGCGGGCAAAAGCTACGAAGGATTGGCAAAGACCATTTACGAAAAATCATTATTGGCCAATCCTACATTATTGAAATCAGGCTTCACCGGTGATTTTGCGGCTGGCGTCGAAGGCGACTACGCTTTCCAGTTTTGTCGCAGCATTGTCGAGCACTACGAAAAAACAGTGTTGGCTCCTTATAACGAGTTGAATGCAAAAATTGAGGAATTGCAGCGCAAATACATGAAAGCGCAAATGGATGTATTTACAGACAAGCGCTTCTATCCGGATGCCAATAGTACGCTGCGGGTGACCTATGGCAAAGTGGCCAGCTATGAGCCCCGCGATGCGGTCAAATATATGCCGGTTACCTACTTATCAGGAGTTATGGAAAAGTACAAGCCCGGCGACTACGAATTTGACGTACCGGAACGGCTGCGCGAACTACACGCGGCAAAAGATTATGGCCAATATGCCGCTGAAAATGGTCAACTCCCGGTTTGTTTCATCGGTTCCAACCACACCACCGGCGGCAACTCGGGAAGTCCTGCGGTTGACGCCTGGGGCAATTTAGTGGGCCTGAACTTCGACCGCGTATGGGAGGGCACCATGAGCGATTTGAACTACGACGCCTCCATCTGCCGCAACATCATGGTAGACATCCGCTACGTTTTGTTCCTCATTGACAAATATGCTGGCGCCGGGCATTTGGTGAGCGAAATGAAGTTAGTGAATCCGAAAAAGAAAAAGAAGAAATAGGTTGTTGAGAATTTGATTTGTTGAGTATTTGAGGATTCGACTCTTGCAAATCGAATCCTCAAATACTCAACAAAATCACCGTTTATTACGCCACCTCGAATACAGGCTGGACGGTATTTTAAGCCGTTCGCTTTCCCGTTCGTAGGCTTTCAAGGCGATCACTGCGGCTATTTGCGCTGTTTCTTCGTCGGCGGATTTGAGTAAATCCGGTGTGAAGTAGCGCTTTACAAAATTGGTGTCAAAGTTACCTGAAATAAACGCGTCGTGCCCGCAAACAAAATACCCGAATGGCAGGGTCGTGGCAGGACCTTTTATTTCATAAGCAGCAATGGCGTCTTTCATGCGCCGGATCGCTACGTCCCGGGTTGGGCCCCAGGTTGCCAATTTGGCGATCATCGGGTCGTAATAGATTGGAATATCCATGCCCTCTTCGTAGCCGTCATCTACCCGGACGCCGTCACCGGTCGGGCGCCGGTAGCGTTCTAATTTGCCGATGCTGGGCAAAAAATTGTCCATAGGATCTTCTGCGTATACCCTCAATTCGATTGCGTGGCCATTAATTTTCAAATCTTCCTGCCGGATCGAAAGCGCTTCGCCCCGCGCTACGCGGATCTGTTGTTCGACTAAATCTACCCCGCTGATCATTTCGGTTACCGGGTGTTCCACCTGCAACCGGGTATTCATCTCTAAGAAATAATAATTCAGGTGTTCATCCACCAAAAATTCTACGGTTCCGGCACCGATATAGTCGCACGCCCGGGCTACTTTCACGGCATCTTCTCCCATCGCGCGGCGCAATTCAGGCGTCACCACCGATGATGGTGCCTCTTCAACGACTTTTTGATGGCGGCGCTGAATGCTGCATTCCCGCTCAAACAAATACACCGTATCGCCGTGTTTGTCTGCCAGAATCTGGATTTCAATATGGCGGGACGTGGTGAAATATTTTTCAATAAAAACAGCGCCATCTCCGAATGCAGACGTCGCTTCGCTGATGGCGCGGGTCATTTGCCCTTCAATTTCCGCTTCGTTTTCCACAATGCGCATACCTTTTCCGCCGCCCCCGGCAGAGGCTTTGATGATCACGGGATAACCCACTTGCCGGGCGATTGCTTTCGCTTGCGCGACGCCGTCCAGGGCCTCATCTAAGCCCGGCACCATCGGGATGTCGAATTTTTTTACGGCCGCTTTGGCAGCCAGTTTGCTCCCCATCACTTCAATAGAATAGGCAGAGGGGCCTATGAAGACAATGCCCGCGGCTTCCACAGCTTTGGCAAAACCGGCATTTTCACTTAAAAAGCCATAGCCTGGATGAATGCCGTCCACGTCCAAAGATTTGGCGACTTCGATAATTTTATCCCCGCGCAAATAGGATTGCGCCGACGGAGCAGCCCCGATGTGTACGCTTTCGTCGGCAAAGCGCACGTGGGGGGCATTTCGATCCGCATCAGAATATATCGCAACGGTTTGGATGCCCATTTTTCGTGCAGTCCGCATCACGCGCAAGGCTATTTCGCCTCGATTAGCAACAAGAATTTTTTTCATATCCGGGTCATTAAAAGATTAATCAATTAGTCCTTGCCTGCGCAGGTTGTCGAGATACCGAACTTTGTTTACGTTGTGCCCTTCCAAGGTTTCTGCAAACGCATGAAGGCCCGAGCCATCGCCAACCGCACAAAAATATACATAGTCGTGTTTTTCAGGATTCAATACCGCGTCTATGCTGGAAATGGAAGACATCGCAATTGGTCCCGGCGGCAATCCTCCATACATGTACGTATTATAAGGAGAGTCAAACTCTTTATGATAATTCAGTACCCGCCTGGTTTCAAAATCCCGGGTAGCAAACACGAGCGTAGGGTCAGCTTGCAAGCGCATATTGATTTTCAGGCGATTCAGATAAGCTCCTGCAATGCGCGGTTTTTCGACATTTTTGAGCGTCTCCTTTTCTACGATAGAAGCAAGGGTGTAGACTTCCTGCGGAGTCATGCCCATTGCTTTGGCTTTTTCTGTTCGGTTTTCCTTGTCCCAGAATTTTTTATGTTCCCGGATCATCCTTTCGATGAACTCACTGGTGGACATATCCCAATAGCATTCATAAGTATTGGGAATAAACAAGCTTATCAGGTTTTCACGCTTGTAGCCGATGGCATTCAGCAAACTGTCGTTGGTGAAAGCGGCCATAAGCGTAGCCGAATCCGGTTCGATAAACCGGCTGACTTTGGCTGCGACGTCTTCGATCATGCGTTCGGTCGTGAGGATGACTTTGACTGGATCTTGTCTGCCGCTGCGTAAATGACGAACAACCTGCAGGACATTCCAATCTCCTTCCAGGCGGTAGCGGCCACTGCGCATGGTTGATTTTGTGTATTGCATCTGTTCGGCTAAGTAGCGAAACGCCGCTTCGTCTTTAACCAGATTTTTGGACTTGAGGGAATCTAAGACTTGTTCAAAGTCTGCTCCGGTCGGAACATAGACAATAATGGCATTATCGCCTTGCGGGTTAGCTGGCGATGCAAGATATTTCTGGTAAAGAATTACCCCTGCGATGAGCAATAAGGCAACAATTGCGCCTCCGATAATGAGCAATTTCCGGATCATGCTATGGCAAAAACATTATAGTGTTAGAAGATTAATACTGCTCTTTTTCACTGGGGAAGTCTCGCGACTTGACGTCTTTAATGTATTCCCCAACCGCTTCTTTGATGGTATCAAACAGGTTTAAGTAGCGGCGCAGGAAGCGCGGTTGAAATTCTTTGGTAATGCCCAGCATATCGTGGGTAACCAATACCTGGCCGTCTGCATCGCGTCCGCCTCCAATGCCGATGGTGGGAATGATCAGGCTTTCAGAAACGCGTTTGGTCAACGCAGCGGGAATTTTTTCGAGCACAATGGCAAAACACCCAAGCTCCTGGAGGAGGTGTGCGTCTTCAACTAATTTTTCCGCTTCCGCTTCTTCTCTTGCCCGAACGGTGTACGTGCCGAATTTGTAAATAGATTGAGGGGTTAACCCCAGGTGCCCCATGACAGGGACTCCGGCTGAAAGAATGCGTTTGACCGAACCGCCTACTTCTTCGCCTCCTTCTAATTTCACGGCGTGTGCGCCGGATTCTTTCATGATGCGGATGGTAGATTCCAGCGCTACCCTTGAACTGCCCTGATAGGAGCCAAAAGGCAAATCCACCACCACGAGCGCTCTTTTTACGGCGCGCACCACAGAAGCGGCGTGGTAAATCATTTCGTTGAGGGTAATGGGCAAAGTCGTTTCGTGGCCGGCCATGACGTTGGAAGCAGAATCGCCAACCAGCAGAATATCAATACCCGCTTCATCCAAAATACGCGCCATTGAATAGTCGTAAGCGGTTAGCATGGATATCTTTTCCCCCTGCGTTTTCATCGCCTGGAGGTTATGCGTCGTGATCCGTTTGATCTCTTTTTGAACAGACATACTCAAATGGTATAGGCATTCCACAGTCTAAAAACGCCATAAACGCCTGATTATAAAATAATTAAAAGCAATTGCCGCAATTCCGGTAAACGACTGCAAGATATTAAAAATTGCAACCTTGGATAGAACATTTTAAATCAGAGAATATTATCCACAGTCGGGAAGCCGTCAATCACAAGTGAATACGAGCATCCAAAAATCGAAAAAAACACTTACTTTTGCGACCGCGTAAGCAATCCCGGCAAATAGCTTGCGGGCAAAAACGCGGATTTTGTAGTATTTTGACCTTTTGTAAAAGGAGAAGGACTTTATGAGAAAGATTTCATTTGTTGTATTGCCATTGTTCTTTTTTTGTGCAGCCTGTTCAACCGACTTTGAATTGGAAGCCGAATGGCGCGATATCCCCATTGTCTACGGATTCCTTTCTTTTAACGATACGGCACATTATGTTCGCGTAGAAAAAGCTTTTTTACCCGAAGGCGGCGACGCCAGAGATGTTGCACAGATTGCCGATTCGCTCTACTACGGAGATAACGTGTCGGTTCAGCTTCAAAATCTGAAAACAGGCAACACGGTTACCCTCCAAAAAGTTGACGGAGCGCTGGAAGGCTACCCTCGGGAAGGCGGTCCTTTTGCCACTACGCCGAACTATTTGTATAAGGTAAAAGCCGGCCCGGCTGGCATTTCTCCCGGCGATGGGATGAAACTCATCATCAACAGAGGGGATGACCTGCCGGAAGTAACCGCTGAAACCAAAATGCTGGAAGCCATCACCCCGCTTCCAAATGGCCCGGTTACGCCAATCAGGTTCGGCGATTACAGCAGAATTACCACCGTGCGCTGGACTGCTGGCCCTACTGCCAAAATTTTCGACCTGCGCCTGATCCTCCATTACCGGGAAGCCAATGCGGCGAATCCACAGGTTTTGGTTCCAAAACAATTGGAATGGATCCTGACACAGGAATTGGAGCGACCCAATCCAAACGGCGAACAGCAAACGTATGCGATCAATAACGAAGCCTTGTATATTTTTCTGAAAAACAACATTTCCATTGATCCCAATGCAATCCGGGTCTTTGATTATGTGGACGTTCAGATTGCCGGAGCTGGCCAGGAACTGGTGGATTTGCTCGGTATTCTCCGAATCAATGGCGGAATTACCAGTTCGCAATCTATTCCGAAATACACCAATATTTCTGAGGGGCTGGGTATTTTTACATCGAGGGTGACCACATTGCGCCCCAATCTTACTTTGGACGGTGTAGCGCTGGATACCCTGCGCCTGGGGATTCACACCAAAAACCTGAATTTTCAATAACCACTTATGATTGTTGTTACCGGGGCTGCGGGATTTATTGGAAGTTGTCTGGTGCGCCGGCTAAACGACGACGGCGACATCAACTTGTTGCTATCCGATGACTTCAGTAGAGAAGATAAAGCGCGAAATTTGTACGGTAAGCGTTTCATCGCTAAAGTTCACCGCGATGCCCTGCCTGATTGGCTGGAACGCATGCACGCAGACATCCAGTTTGTTTTTCACCTTGGTGCCCGAACAGATACGACCGAAAAAGACGAAGCCATTTTTGACCGGCTCAATCTCCATTATTCCCAAAAGGTTTGGGAGATTTGCGCACGCCATCAAATTCCGCTGGTTTATGCCTCCAGCGCGGCTACGTACGGCTTGGGTGAATTGGGCTATGAGGACAACCACGAAATCGTCAGCCGGTTGAAGCCACTGAATCCTTACGGTTGTTCCAAAAATGACTTTGATCAGTGGGCGTTGCAACAAGCAACGATGCCGCCTTTTTGGGCAGGGCTGAAATTTTTTAATGTTTATGGCCCGAATGAATACCACAAGGGGCGTATGGCCTCTGTGATTTTTCACACCTTTCGGCAAATCAAAGCAAGCGGAAGCATGAAGCTTTTTCGCTCTCACCGGAAAGGCATTGAAGATGGCCACCAGAGCCGCGATTTTGTGTACGTCAAAGACGTGGTAGACGTGATGACTTTTCTGCACAAAACTCGCCCGGCTAATGGGCTTTACAACCTCGGAACCGGGCAAGCACGCACTTTCCTCGACTTAGCTACGCTTACGTTCCAAGCAATGGGACTGAGGCCCGATATTACTTTTGTTGATACGCCTGGAGACATTCGGGAAACGTATCAGTATTTTACGGAAGCAAATATGCAGAAGTTGATCCAGGCAGGGTATTCAACACCTTTTACCACCCTGGAACAAGGCGTTTCTGCTTATGTAAAGGAATACCTGACCCCGGATCAGGTCTGGTGACTTCTTTTAAAAGGACAAAGCATTAACAACGGCGTCTATTTCCTCTATTGTATTGTAATAATGCGGTGACAATCGCAGCGCACCGGGAACTCCTTTTTTATCAAAATCAATCAGCGCCACAAAGCGGTTGCTTACCCCGGAGTTGATGTTTCGCTCAGATAGCCTTTGGTGCAGCGCTTCAGCGCTGTGATTGTGGTGGAAAAGTGTGATAATGCTGCACAGTTCCGGGCTCCGATCCAACAAAGAAATGCCGTTGATCCCGGATAGTTTTTCGCGCAGGTAGGCACACAACTCCCTGTTTCTGGCAGTAATCTGTTCTATGCCGATGGCCAGCATATATTCTGTGGCAGCTTTTGCGCCAAGCACCAGCGCGTAAGGGAATTCCCAATCCTCAAAACGGCGGGCGGTGGGATTGGGCTGGTAGCGCTCCTCTCCTACCCAATCGGCGCCGCGCATGTCAATAAATAAAGGTTCCAGGTCTTTTTGTAAAGCCCGGTCTGCTACGTACATAAAGCCCATGCCGCGTGGTCCGCGCATAAATTTTCGAAAAGTAGCAGTCAAAAAATCACATCCGATGGCCTGTACATCTAACGGCAACTGCCCTGCCGACTGACAAGCGTCTACCAGATAAAGCACGTCGTGTTTCCGGCATTCCTGCCCGATTGCCGCTACCGGCTGAACAAGTCCGGAATTGGTAGGAACGTGGGTTATCGCCACTAATTTTGGGTGCAATTCAGCTATGGCTAAGTTAAAAGCGCCGGTATCGAGTTGTCCGTGCTCATCGTTGGCAAACCGTTCGATGCGGACGCCAAAACGCTTTTTCATAGATAAAAAAGCGATGTGGTTGGAAGCGTAATCACTTTCTGTGGTCAGAATCAAATCCCCCGGAGCAAAAGGAATAGAAGATAAAGCCCTTGCATAGGCGTCCGTTGCGCTGGAAGTCAGGGCAATTTCTCCTGGGGTGCAGTTCAGATAACGAGCCAGCGCATCGTAGGTGCCCTGAATTTCGATTGCTTTGAGTTTGTGCGCTTCGTATCCGCCCGAAATCGCTTCTAATTCCAAATGTTCATGAATGGCATCCAGAACGAGTTTGGGCATCAAGGCAGCCCCGGCGTTGTTGAGGTGATTTTTATGGAAACACCCTGGTGTTTCGAAGCGCAATTGTTTGATATTCATATTTTTAATAACAATTTAGGCCTATAATGACACCAACCAGCGATGTATTTCCAGCACTTTCGGGATTATGAGTCGTTCGCCGTCGTTTTGAATGACGAAATCGGCGCGTTTTACTTTTTCTTCTTCCGGCCATTGTTTTTCAATGCGCGCCATGACAGCTGCTTCTGTTGCCTGGTCGCGTTCCATAACCCTTTTGATTCGTACTGCCAGTGGAGCGGTTACGACAATCATTTTGTCAATGGCCCGGTAGCTCCCACTTTCAAAAAGCAAGGCTGCTTCGCGTAACGTGTATGGAATGCCTGCTTGGGAATGGTGCCATTGCGAGCCGTCGCGAAAAACAGCAGGATGAACCAATGCGTTGAGTTGGGCTAATTTTTCATCATCTTCAAAAACGACTTTTGCTAAATAGGCCCGATTCAATTGACCTTCAGACGAATAAGCATCCGAACCAAAAGTATTACTTATAGCGGCCATCAGCTCCGGATCGTGGGTCATCAACCACTTGGCGCGGTCGTCGGCGTAGTAAACCGGGATGCCCAGCGTTTCAAATATTTTGCAAACGGTCGTTTTGCCGCTGCCGATACCGCCCGTGATGCCTACTTTAAGCATGAGCCACGAATTTAGCATAAGTTAATTGCTTAGGTAAAACCTCCATGTCCTTTTTATGATTATACTGATGGTGCTAACAAGCTTGGATAGACAGCTTTTACAAAAATAAGGGATTATTCCCAAAATTGAAAAAAATGCCTATTTTGTGGGGAAACAATGCCGGATTTATGGATGCAAAATTTACACTCGAAGCCCTGTTGAGGCAGGGAACGATGCCGTTGAAATCCATTGTACTGTGCTGCTGTCTGCTGGTTTCATCTGGGAGTTTTTCTCAGGATCTCCACCTTTCGCAGTTCTACAACGCGCCGCTCAACCTCAATCCGGGGCTTACCGGCGTTTTTTCCGGCGATTTGCGTTTTGGCGCAAATTACCGCGAGCAGTGGGCTTCTGTCCCGGTTCCTTACCTGACTTTTTCCGCTGCATTTGATCAAAAGTTGTACACTGCGGTCACACCCGGAGGGTTGTTGAGTTGGGGGTTGGTTTTTAATTACGACCGGGCCGGCGACGGGCAGTTGAGTTGGTCGCAAATCGGCGGGAGTGCTTCCTATATCCAGCAGGTAGGCTCAGAACAATACCTCAGTGCGGGCGTGCAACTGAAAACTGGACAGCGCGCCTTTGACGCCGCCCGGTTTACCTTCGACGATCAGTTTAACGGTGATGTATTCGACCCCACTCAGGCTACACAGGAGTCTTTTTCCAAAACTTCGGCAGCTTATTTCGATTTCGCTGCGGGTGTCAATTGGTTTTTCAAGGACGAAGACAGCCGTACGCAGGTGTATGCAGGGGTTGCTTTTGCACACCTCAACCGCCCCAAGGTCGGCTTCCGGAACGACGATGATGTCCGGTTGCCCATGCTCAACAATGCTTATGCTTCCGGCGTCGTCCAGGTAGGCGCTTTGACGGACCTTACTTTTCATGTCCTCCACCAGCTGCAAACTCCTTACCAGGAAACGGTTGCCGGGCTTGGAGGCCGCTACCACCTGAATATAGAACGGGGTAAAGAATTGGCTTTGGGCCTGGCGTTCTCTTACCGCATAGACGATGCCGTAATAGCTTATATAGAGGCGTTGTATCAAAACTGGCAATTTGGCCTGAGCTACGACATCAATACATCGCCTTTTAAAGTGGCCAGCCAACGCCGGGGCGGACCGGAAGTGTCGCTGCGCTATATAATATTTAAGGTGAAGCCGCCTGAAGAATTTAAGATGTGCCCGATTTTTTAGCAACAAATCACCTTCATGAATTCGAAAATCATCTGTTCTTTAGCTTTGTTATGCCTCTCTGTCACCGGGAAGGCACAGTCTTTTTCGGCATTCAAGAAATCTGGCGATCAGGCATTGGCTGAAAAGGATTTCTACGCGGCGATGCATTATTATGGCAATGCCTTGGAATTACGACCCGATGATCCGGTAATTCAATACCAATTTGCCGAGGTCGCCCACGAGTTTTATGCCTACGAAACCGCTGAAGCATACTATAACAAAGTCCTTAAAAGCCCGGAATCCGGAAATTTCCCCGCAGCGCAATACCGTTTAGGCATGGTGTACAAAAGCATGGGGCAATACGATAAAGCCCGGGCTGCATTCGACGCTTATTTACAACAAAGTCAAACAGATGGAGCTTTGCGTGAAAAAGCGGGTCGGGAGATCGTCAATTGCCAGACGGCGCTGGATTTGATGCAAAAACCACCACAATATACCCTGAAACGGATGGATCAAAAAATCAATACCCCTTATTCGGAGTTCGGCGCACTTCAGCGGAACGACACGTTGTATTATTCCTCTTTTCGCTACGATTTGCTGAAAGATAAACACCGGCCAGGCAGGAAAATTTCAAAACTACTGCTGTCTTCAAAAGGCGGAAAGAGCCAGCCGATGCGTAATGATTTCAACACCGATACCCTGCATATTGCCCATATTGCGTTTAGTTTGGACGGGAAGCGGCTCTATTTCACGCGCTGCCGCTATGTAAACACCACCCAGATCCGCTGCGAACTTTGTTACCGGGAAAAAGACCGGCGCAAGCGTTGGAAGGTGCAACCAGTGGTGCTGCCAGAACCGTTGAACCTAAAGAACACGACAACCACCCAACCTGCTATTGGCTACGATTCAACCTTGCAGGCGGAAGTGCTCTATTTCGCTTCGGATCGTACCGGCGGGAAAGGCGGCATGGACATTTGGCGCGTCAAAGTGGAAGCTGCAGGGTTTTCAGCTCCTGAGAATCTATCGGCTGTCAACACAGCAGCAAACGAAGTTTCGCCATTTTTTCACCAAGCTTCTCAACTGCTGTATTTTAGTTCGGAAGGGTATGCCAACTTAGGTGGATTCGATATTTTCAATTGGAAGCAAGGCGGTAAACTTGAAAACATCGGCCCCCCATTCAACAGCAGCTACAACGACCTCTATTACAGTGCCGGCAACGATGGCAAAAGCGGCTATTTGTCTTCCAACCGCGTAGGTGCCATGTATTTGGACAAGGACAACAAATCCTGTTGCTTAGATATTTATGCCTTTCAATGGATTGAACCGCCGCCGCCAAAACAGGGCGAACCACCCGTGGTTGTTACAACGCCACCACCTTCTGAACCGGAAACACCCGGCGAACCACCTATGCCGGAAACATTGGAAGACTTTTTGCCCTTAGCGTTGTATTTTGACAACGACGAGCCCGATAAGCGTACCCTGCGCACCAGCACCAAAAAAAGCTACGAAGAAAGCTATCTGAAATACATCAGCCGGAAGGATGATTTTTTGAAAGCGTACACCAAAGGGCTTCAGGGTGAAGACCGGGATGCATCGGAAGAAGCCATTAGCGAGTTTTTTGCCACATACGTGGAGCGCAGTTATATCTTCCTGGGGCGTTTTTCGGAAATCCTGCTAAAGCGTTTAGAATCAGGTGAAAGTGTAGAAATCTTCATCAAAGGCTTTACCAGTCCGCGGGCAGAAAAAACCTATAACCTCGCTTTGGGAAAACGGCGCATCAGCAGCCTGCGCAACCATTTTGATACGTGGCGGGAAGGCATTTTTGCTTCCTACCTGAAAAAAGGACAGTTAAAAATCAGCGAGCGCTCTTTCGGAGAGGCGACTGCCGATGAAAGCATCAGCGACGATTTGGTGGATCTGCGCAATTCAGTGTACAGCATCGGCGCTTCCCGCGAACGCCGGGTCGAAATTGTGGAAGTGAAAAGCAAGTGATTTTGTACTTTTGCGATGCACCAAAAACAAAATGGCCAATGGCTAAATTCAAGATGAACCATACGCGCGAATCGGCGGGGAAAAGTACCGGGACGATGGTAAAAGTTGGCCTGTTCGGCGCAATCATCACTGCATTGTTTTTTTTCTTCAATAAATTCACTGGCGGAGGCAACAATGAAGCTGCCATTCCAAAAGAAGAGGTAGCTGATACCTATACCAATGAGTTTTACCTGCCCACTGCTTCGGGGCAGGTAGTCAAACATCGCTTTTACAGTTTGTCTTATGTCGAAGCGCACGAACAGGCCGAGTGGGTGGCTTATACCCTGACCCGTGACAACCTGAAAAAAGGATGGGTGGAACGGCAGGATAATTTTCTGCCTGACCCGAAAGTGCGCACCGAATCGGCTACGCCCAACGATTACCGGAATTCGGGTTACGACCGCGGCCACTTAGTTCCTGCTGCCGACATGGCTTTTGACGAAGATGCGATGATGGAAACTTTTTTCATGAGCAATATTAGCCCGCAAGCAAAAAATTTCAACAAAGGCATTTGGCGAGAACTGGAAGAACTGACGCGCTCCTGGGCCGAAAAAAATGTAAAGCTGTTTGTTGTCACCGGTCCGATATTGACCGGAGCCGTTAAAGGCAAAATCGGTGCCAATGAAGTCAGTATTCCGACTGCTTTTTACAAGGTTTTGCTCGATCTGAATGAACCAGAAAAGAAAGCCATCGCGTTTGTCGTTCCCAATGAGATCAGCTACGAGCCTTTGTATAAGTACGTAAAATCAGTGGATGAGGTGGAACAGTTAACCGGCATTGATTTTTTTCCGGAACTAATGCCTAAAGAAATGGAACAGGAGCTGGAAGCCCGCTACAACCTCGATCTATGGGAATTCAACAAGAAAAAATTCGAAACCCGCACACAAAAGTGGAATGTACAGGAATGAGGATTTGGGTGGTTGAGGATCGAGTATTTGACAACCTTAGATACTCAAATCCTCAGATATTCAAATCCTCAGATACTCAAATCCTCAACTCTCGATTATGTCTAAGAAAGAAACATTCATCCAGGAAATTGCACAAGGATATACGTTCAAAGGAGCGTCAATCGACCTCGGCGCTGCCATGCTCGACAAAGAAGGCCTTCCAGGAGCAATGGTAAAACTACCGTTGCGCACTATGAACCGGCATGGATTGATTGCCGGTGCAACTGGCTCGGGAAAGACCAAAACCCTGCAAATATTAGCCGAACAATTATCGGCTCATGGCGTACCCTCCCTTTTGATGGACATCAAAGGCGACTTGAGCGGCATAGCAATGCCAGGCGCGAGCAATCCTAAAATTGAAGAACGCCATCAGCACATCGGCATTCCGTTCCTGCCGACAGGAAGCCCGGTGGATTTCCTGAGTTTATCTGAAGAAAGGGGCGCCCGGCTGCGCGCGACCATTTCTGAGTTTGGCCCGGTCTTGTTTTCGCGCATTTTGAGCCTGAACGACACGCAATCTGGCGTGGTATCGGTGATTTTTAAATACTGCGACGACCATAACCTGCCGCTGCTTGACTTGCAGGATTTCAAACAAACCCTGCAATACTTGACCAATGAGGGCAAGGCGGCTATCGAGCAGGAATACGGATCCATCTCTTCTACAACGGTGGGCACGATCATGCGCAAAGTGATCGAACTGGAGCAGCAAGGCGCTGGGACTTTCTTTGGGGAGCGTTCTTTTGAAGTGGAGGACCTCTGCCGCACAGACTCCAATGGGAAAGGCATCGTTTCTGTTATTCGCCTGACGGATATTCAGGATCGCCCTAAACTTTTTTCCACCTTTATGTTGCAATTGTTGGCAGAAATTTACAGCTCTTTCCCGGAAGCCGGCGACGTCGAAAAGCCCAAGTTGGCCATTTTTATTGACGAGGCGCACTTAGTTTTCAGCGAGGCTTCAAAAGCCCTGCTCAACCAGATCGAAGCCATTGTCAAACTCATTCGCTCCAAAGGCGTGGGCCTTTATTTTGTGACGCAAAACCCTGCCGATATTCCGGAAGCTGTGCTCGGGCAGTTGGGTTTAAAAATACAACACTCCCTGCGCGCCTTTACGGCAAAAGACCGCAAGTCCATTAAATTGGCCGCTGAAAACTACCCGGAATCGGCGTATTACGATGTGGCGCAGTTGATTACGGAGCTGGGCATCGGGGAAGCATTCGTCACGGCGCTGAACGAAAAGGGCATTCCTACTCCACTCGCGCACACGCTGCTGCGCGCGCCGCAGTCGCGCATGGATATCTTGACCGATTACGAAATTGATTCCATTCTGAGTCGGTCTCCACTCGTTCGGAAATACAATGAGGTCGTTGATCGCGAAAGCGCCCACGACATTTTGAGCCGCAAAGTGCAAGCCTCCCGCGAAGCAGACATGCAGGAAGAACTGCGCAAACAACGGGAAGCTGCCGAACGGGCAACGGCCAAAACGACCACGACCAGAAGCCAGGGAAGACCCCGCGTGGAAAAAAGCACTTTCGAGGAGATTATGGACAGCACGGTGACCCGGCAAGTGGGAAGGACGATTGCAAGGGAATTGGCGAGAGGGTTGTTGGGGGTTTTGGGGTTAGGGGGAAGGCGGCGATGATAAAAGGCAGAGCCTTTTGAATAGTAGACACAAGGCGGAGCCTTGCGCCAGCAATACTTTTGAGGAATAAAGGCGATACGGTTCGTAGATACCGTTGCAACAATCATCCAAGTAATTCGTATAGAGTAAGGCACGTTAAAATATTAACTAAATATGCAAACATTTATATCAGACATTATCCCCAAAATCCAACGTTTTAGCCACCAATTAGATGATTTGACCATATTGACCAATCAGCACTGGGTGGTTATTGACGATATTGATCAAAGTAAAAATGTTTATATATTTAGAAAAAACAACGAATTACTTGTTTCTTCAAGCGGAGAGGTAGAAAAGGGTCGCTGGGAATATTTGGGGAATAATTCTTTAATAGATCGGAGAAACAAGAGTTACCTTTTTAAGCATGGATTCTTTGATGAGAATGTTCTGGCTTTGAAAATTGATGGTAGAAACGAGTATGCTTTTTTGATAAATGAGAATAAATATGATGGAGAATTAAATTCTTTTGCAAGAGTCGCTGATTTTTTGAGCAAGACCTACATAAACCCAAGTGCAGAAAAACTAATCACTAGTCAATATAATCTCACAACCGAAGAGAGTTCAAATACAAGAAACTTAAAGATAGACAGTACTACCAACCAAGAAGTACTAAAAAATAGCACTGACAGTTTTATCGATGTTTGGATTATGATTATATTTTCCATCACTATCCTTTTGTATATAATGTATTTCAATATATTAAACTCAACTTGGTATAAATAATTGAGAACCCATCTTTAATACATGGTGCGCCTCAATTTCCCGAAACCACAATCTTATCTAATTCGCGGGCATTATTCATTTCATAAAATTGGCTCTATCCGTGAAAAATCACCTGTTCTTCTTCTTACTGTTGAAGCCATTCTTCCCGGCTTTTTCTCAAGTGCAAGTCTGGACGACCCGGCCTGCCGCCGGGATTTTACTCCAGGCTTCAGAAGTTTCTGCAATTGTGCCACAGCCCGGCGAGGAACCTCTGCCCACCATTTTCATTGATCCCACCAAAAGCTACCAGCAAATGGATGGCTTTGGGTTCACCCTCACGGGCGGCAGCGCTCAACTGATCAATCGGATGGGTGCGGATAAACGAGCCGCTTTGCTGGAAGAACTGTTTGGCACAAAAGAGAATGGCATTGGCATCAGTTACCTGCGCATCAGCATCGGCGCTTCTGACCTCAGCGACCGGGTGTTTTCTTACTGCGACCTGCCGGAAGGTCAAACCGATGTGGAATTAGAAAAATTCAGTATCGAGCCGGAGCGCAAAGACCTCATTCCCATCCTGAAAGCAATTCTGGAGATCAACCCGGAGATCAAAATTATGGGTTCGCCGTGGTCGCCGCCGGTATGGATGAAAACGAATGGCAAATCCATTGGCGGCAGCCTGAAACCGGGGTTTTATGGGGCTTATGCCCGATATTTTGTTAAGTACATCCAAGCCATGCAGCAGGAAGGGATCCTGATAGACGCGATTACCGTACAAAACGAACCGCTGCATTCTGGTAATAATCCGTCCTTGCTTATGCAGCCGCACGAGCAAGCCGAATTTATAAAAAAACACCTTGGTCCGGCTTTTGAAAAAAATGACCTGCTCACCAAAATCCTGATTTACGACCACAATGCCGACCGCCCAGACTACCCAATAGCCATCCTCAACGACCCGGAGGCCCGGAAATACATAGATGGTTCCGCGTTCCATCTTTATGGCGGCACCGTGGAAGCCATCGGCGAGGTACACGAGGCTCACCCGGATAAGCGTGTTTATTTTACAGAACAATGGATCGGTGCGCCCGGCAATATGGCGGAAGACCTGAAATGGCATGTTAAAAACCTGATCATCGGTGCCACGCGCAACTGGTGCCGCACGGTACTGGAATGGAACTTAGCCGCAGATCCGCAGCAGAACCCGCATACGGAAGGCGGTTGTACGGCCTGCCTTGGTGCATTGACCATAGACGGCGACGCGGTGACGCGCAATACGGCCTATTACATCGTTGCACACGCCTCCCGTTTCGTACGGCCGGATGCGACAAGGATTTTTTCCAATCCAGTGCTTTCGTTGCCCAATGTGGCTTTTCAAAATGGGGATGGCCGCACGGTGCTCATTGTGCTGAATGAAGGGGATGAAGAAGCAACTTTTCGGGTGAAAATGGGAAAGGGAACCTTCGTGTATACGTTGGAGGGTGGTGCGGTAGCGACTTATCATTGGTAAGGGTTGAAAATTTTCAACCTTTACAATCTTAACGACAAACAACTCAATCCACCATCCAATTTTTGAAACTCCGAAACAGCCACCGGAATCACTTCGTAGCCTGCATCAGCAATTTTTTTGGCTGTTTTAGGATGCCCTTCCGGTACCAGCACCCGATCGTTGACCCAAAGCGAGTTGGCCGCATAAGCCTCCTCCGCATCAATTTCAATGCAATCAAAGCTACTGAAAGCAGGGTATTGAATGAACTCGCCATAAACCAACAAGGTGTTTTTTTCTAAATACGAAACGCCTGTTTTCAGGTGGAGCATGGTTTTCAAAGGCACGGTTTCACCGCTCAGGCCGTAGCGTTCTAAGATGGCGATCAATTGTGCTGCGCCCACAGCATTCGTGCGCTCCGAAAGGCCGATGTAATAATGGGAACCGACCATCATGACGTCGCCGGCGTCTAACGTTCCAGTGGCGTAGATGTACTCGATGTGTTGGTAGTATTCGCGCAACACAGGTTCTATGCCCAGGGTTTCTCCCCGCCGCGACAACGCTCCGGGCCGGGTGATGACGGCGCAGTTTGGGGTGCAGAACGCTACGTCTTCGATGAAAACGGAATCAGGGTAGCGGCTGTCGGCTTCCAGGATTCGGAGGTTGAGGCCACAGGATTCCAGTATGGCTGCGTATGCTTCGTGTTGGGCTAAAGCTTTGGTATAGTCTGGTGTTCCAAGCGAGGCGGTGGTGATGCCGTGGATGAGTTCGGGGCACGGGGTGCGGAGGATGGCGTGGGTGAACATGGCTTGTTTTTTTAGTATTCAATTCAACTCCGTCGCTCCCCCACCCTTCGGCGCTGTATCAAACCCAGGCCGCACAAATTTCCGGCAATCCGGAAATCCGTTGGCCATATCAATAATCTTATTAAATTTCTTCCTCCCGAAACGGATGCCTCGGCGTCCACTCCTCCTTTGGCGCAAGATAGCCTACCAAAGCCTGGGTAACGGCGTGAACCACCGGGTTGCAATGGCGCAAATAGCAATAGGTTTCGTAAGCTTCGGCGCCCACGGAACTTTTGATTTCGGTAGCTGTGCGGGAAAAAACGATTTCACGCGCGCCAGCAGCAAACGCTTCGCGGACGATGTCGTAAAGCATATTCAGGTACAACTGGAAGTGGGCATTGTCGGCATCCTGAAAACCAAGGAAATGAGCTTCTAATTCAGCGCCGTTGTAAATGGCAGAGTGGAAACCCAGCAGCTCCCCGTTCAGAAAATACCCCCAAATCCGGAAGCGTTCTCCGAGGCTTGCTTTTAGACCGCTAAAATATTGCGGGTGAAGGATAACCATATTAAAATCGGCGTGGTTAGCCACAGACCGATAGAGCGCGTGTAATTGCGGATCAAGCTCCTGTACCAAGTGGAGGTCGAGTTCTCTTCGTTCGACGCCGTCCAATTTGCGAAAAGCCCTGCGCGCCCGAACGCGGTATTTAGAGCTCATGGCTTCGAGGTAGTCCTCGAATTGTTTCCATTCAGCCCGAAACGACAGCCGCATATTGGGTTGGAATGGAATTTCGTGGAAACCCTCCTCCCGAAGTGTGGTAGTAAATGGAGCGTGTTGCGCTTCAAAATCCTTGACCAACGCCGCGCTGGCTACAAAACCAGGGATGGCGTTCCCGTTGCAAAGCGAGGCGGCGGCTGATTCCAGCAATTTCGCGCTGGTCGGCGAATCGGCGTATGCAGGATCGAAATAGCAGGCATGATCGCCGGTCAGCAACATATTGCCAAAAATCAGCAACGGAAATCTGGCAGATGCAGCTACGCGCTGTTTAACCCAATGGGTCATTTTTCGGCTCGGTTCAGAAAGCCCCTGGATGTGTTCGGCGGCATTGAACGTCATTAACTGGCAAAAAGCAACGCCCACCGGCTTTTCCTGAAAGTAAAAAATAGCGTAAGCCAATTTCATGCCTGCGGGCGCATATTGCTCTATGGCGTGGAGGTAAGTTTTAGATAAAAAGAGGTCATTTACCGGGGCAGCGGCATCCCAGTCAAATGGCAAATCAGCACCGGATTGGAACACAGTACAAGACCAGTCTTTTTCGGCTAAAGCTAAGGGGTAAGATTTTTTTTGCTCATCCGGCACAGGAACATGCCAACTTCCGCTGCATGGCGTTCTGACAGCGAGGAAACCTAAGAGCGGTTGGCTAACGGCAGTAATCAGACAAGATTTCACTATCGGGTGTTTTAAATAAAACGAGCCTCCAAAGCTACATAATTTTGTAGGTAATAACAACAACGATACAACGCGATGACCCTCATAAAAGTTGCGCGGCGTATCTCCTGCTTAAATGCCTTTTAACTAAGGATGAAAAACTACCAATCCTGAGAAAACCGGAGTTGAATCCCTTTCAATAGTTTCAACATTTTAATGTTCAAAGCAGGGTTGGCATTAAAAAAGAATTCATTGATGGTGATCCAGTTTTCTTTACGGCGCAGGTCGTAGAGTTGATCTAAGGCTGCACGGCGGGCTTTTTCTAAAGGCGATTTCCAGTAGAGTGCTTTTTCTGTCAAGGCAAAGCCTTCTTTACAATTGCCGAGCAGGCTAAGGTCACAAATAAAAAAAATGCGCTCGTCTGTGCGTTCGGAAAAAAGGAAAGCCTTGGCAGCGTTGCGCAGTTTGTCAATCGGCATGGCCAGAAAGTCCGTGTAAACCGTTTCCTGTTCGTTCTGAAAATCAAGGTAATCCATGGAAATTTGGAATAAATCACCGGGCGACCAGATTTGCTTTTGGTGTTGAAGCATGGCTTCCGGGAGATCTACTGCGTTCAGATCTTTGCAATGTTGAATGATAAATTGATCCAGCAATTCTTCGCAAAAAAAACGGATATGCCGGTCAAGGTCGGCGTCCGTGTGCTCAAGATTGCTATACAAGGTGTGAATTTGAGATTCGAGCAACACTGCGCGTCGCTGAATGGTGTCGCGGAAGCCTGATGTATAGGCACGTTCGGAATACTCCTGAAAACGCGCAGCCTGGTTTTCTTCTTCTACCCGCTTGCGCAGTTCTGTAAAAAACAAGGCACTGAGTTGTTCCGAAAGGTCTTTATCAAAATCTAATTGGAATTCAGGCGCTTTCACAGCGGATGCAGCTTGCGGCGCGCCGCAGTTGATGCAAAATTTAGCTTGCTCCGGCAGACTCGTTCGACATCGTGGACACTGCTTCATTTACGTCTAAGTATGGTCTTTGATGCGAAGATAAAAATTAACCTGCGTGCCTGCCGATAAAAAATTATTGAACGCTGACGGTTAAGGTGGCCATTCCTGAATCCGTTCGCACGCGCAGCCAGTAGACACCCGGATCAAGGCGGTTGAATTGCAGGGGAACGCTTTCCTGTTTTACATGGCGTAACTGCCGTTGCCAGTGCAAAGCACCTTTGCAATCGTAAAGCTGCAACAGCACCTGATTGGAGGTTTGCGGCAGGTTTAGCATGATGGTTGCCCGGTCAGAAACCGGATTGGGGAAAATTTTTGCCGAACCTTCGGGCAGGATGCGGTTGGCTGTAGCGGTCATCTGCCCAACGCTCAGGCGCACCACCGGGACAAGATCCAGCCCAAAACCGGTCCAGTCCAACGAGCCGGTATTGCCCACGTCAATCACGGCAGCGTAACGGGGTTGCATCATGGAATCTGTATACAAATAGGAAGCATGGTAATCATATTCGGTGGAAACCCGCATAAAAAGCAGCTGCTGGGTGTTGGTCTGGTATTGGACGGCAGCAATGTAATGCGCATTGGCTTCAAGTGCGATACTGCCACCTTCAAAGTCAATAGGTACAGAAATCAGGTTATTCCCTTCACTCCCGCTAAAAGTATAAGAATTTGCCCCGACCGGGCCGCCTCCATATTCCTCCGGATTGGCTAAAAAATCATTATTTTCGTCACCATTCCAGCGGTAAAGATAAGTGTTGACCGTTTTTCCGGCAAGCTGGTGCGCGTTGGCAATCCCAAAACTCAGGTAGCGCGCATGAAGACCACTGCCGTTCGGCACATAAAACACATTCCCAAACGTATAACTATTGCTTCCCGAGGCAGTGATGACCTCGTTTGCGCCCCGCTGCTTTGCAAACAGGGTGTCAGAAATTTCAAAAACAAAGGATCTGCTGTTGTTGGCCGGCACCTCATCTGGTAAGGTAGTCCGGGCAAAATAGGTAGCCGTATAGACCTCGGCTACCGGAGGCGGGGTATATTCGGATTGAAAAAAGACATTTTGTACCGTCGAATCCGGTGCAATGGAGCCGAACAAGACGCTATCCTGATGCACAACCTCGCCTGCGCTGTTTTCAATCGTGATCTGGAGCGTTGTAGCCGGTTGTACCGTTTTGCCGGAATTGCGAATATCTGCGAGAAAACCGATTGGCTCTATTTGCGTCAAAGGGGTAATCGCGTTGGGTGCCACCCCAAAAAAGGCATTCACCCGGATGTCGGTGTCTGGTCGGGGATCGTAATCGGCAAGTTTCACATCATCAATTTGCCAGTTAAAGGCGCAACCTATCACATCGCCCCCATTATCCGTCTCACTTGTTGATAAAAACTGGAAAGCGAACCGAAGATTGGATTGACCGGCTAAGTATTCCGTGAAGTTCATGTAAATGATCTGAGGGTTCAGTCCTTGGTCGCCTTCATTGGCGCCACCAAACTGCGTGGCAAAAATGCCCGGAAATACTTCGATGTTTTCCCAACTATCTAAATCATTCAAATTGGAGCCGATCCGGATTGCCGGGCGGTCGTTGAAACTTCGGTAATACGTTTCAAAAATCAACCACACGATTTCTTGAGTCGAGGCGTCAATTGGAGGGGAAATTAACCAGACATCTTGTCCCCCATTCGGATGATTACAACTGAGATCCGAATCAAAAATCATCCAGCCGCCGGATGCGGTGGTTGAATTCAACGGGTCTGTTGCATACCCCCCCTGAGGGCCGGTCGTTGTTCTGCGCCAGTTGGAGGCAAAATCATTGCCACCTTGTCTTTTTACTGCCATCCAGTCTGCCGGAAAAGCGCCGTTAAACCCCTCTGAAAAAAAGATGCTTTGTGAATAGGTGTTTTGAAATAAGAACAAAAAACCAACAAGAGTAGGTAAGTAGCGTTTGATCATAGCTTTAGATTTTTATCCGGGTAATTATATGATAAATAACGCCAAAGAGCAATCAAGCGCTGCCCTTGATTATTTTCCTCCTCTCTTGTCCATAAACGCATAAAAAGCTTCAAACAAACTTTTTTTGTCTACCGGAACGACCCCGGGGCGTTCGCATACCTGGCCACCGGCAAGGTTTGCAAGCGCTGCCATCGGTTCCATGTCCATGCCCAGCGCGATACCCAGCGCCGCTACGCTGATCACCGTGTCGCCTGCGCCGCTGACATCAGCGATGTCGCGAGCCTCTGTTGGCAAAATGAACCGACGGCTGTCGCCATCGAGGAATAGTCCCTTTTCAGAAAGCGTAATCATAGTAAAGCGATTGCCAAGGCGGTTGCGGACTTCTTCAGCCGCTATTTGCAGGTAAGGCAACTCGGGGCTGATCGCCATCGAAGCTTGTGCCCGAATTTCCTTTAAATTGGGTTTAAACAACGTGGCGTGTTTGTAGGCCCAAAAGTTGTGGTATTTCGGATCAACCACGGTCGGAATATCCCTGCGGAGGGCTTCCAGCATGACGTCGTTGATGATTTTCGGCGATAAAACCCCCTTATTGTAATCCTGGAAGAGAATCACGTCAATTGCTTGATGGTCAAGCAATTCCCGAATTCGTTGAAGTAAAATTTCTGCGTCGCTTTCCGCGATGTCTCCAGTTTCTTCTTTGTCCACCCGCAGCAGTTGCTGGTTGGTGGCAATGATCCGGGTTTTTACGGTTGTGATCCGGTTGGGAGAAGCAACGATTCCCTGATCCGACAAACCGGCTGGCGGCAACAAATTCAGCAAACGTTCGCTGTCAGGCCCTGCGCCAACCACCGTACATAACCAGGGCGTTGCGCCCAAAGCTTTGATGTTGAGCGCCACATTGGCTGCCCCACCGAGGCGGTCTTCGCTTCGTTGAAAATGCACCACCGGCACCGGCGCTTCCGGGGAAATGCGGCTGACCTGCCCCAGCAGGTAACGGTCTATCATGACATCGCCCAGGACAAGGACGTTCAGTCGTTCAAAGGCTGCGGCGATGTTTTCGGAATTGCTCATGCGTTTTCACGAGGTAACACTTTTTCAGAAAGTGTCACCTCTTAGATTGTGTATGCTCTAAAGGTAACACCTTCTTAGAAAGGTGTGACCTTCAAGCGTTCGTTATACCACAATATTGATCATCCTTCCGGGAATTACAATGATCTTTTTGATTTCCAGGCCATCGGTCCACCTCTCAACGGCGGCTTTGGCAGCTGTTTCCAGCGAATCCTTGGCGGCATCGGCAGGTAAAGCGATCGTCACCCTCGTTTTGCCATTGATGGCAATCGGGTAATTAAATACAGCCTCCTGCAAGTAGGATTCATCGCAGATGGGGAAACGCCCCGTTGTATGAATACTGCCTTCGTTGCCCAACACCTGCCACAACTCGTCCGCAATATGCGGCGCAAATGGGGCGATGAGAACCACCAACGGTTCCATTACCCCGCGCTTAGAACACTTCAAATCTCTGAAGTCATTGGTCGCCATCATAAACGCACTCACACAGGTGTTGAAAGACAAGCGTTCAATGTCTTCGGTCACTCGTTTGATCGTGCGATGCAAGACCTTCAATTCATCGCGATTTGGCGCATCCTCGTTCACTAAGAAGCGACCTTTATCGTTGTAAAACATCGCCCAGAATTTGCGCAAAAAGCGAATCACCCCGTCAATGCCTTTAGTATTCCAGGGTTTGGCCTGTTCGATGGGACCCAGAAACATTTCGTACATCCGGAAGCAGTCGGCTCCATATTTTTCCACGATGTCGTCGGGATTGACCACATTGAACCAGCGCTTAGACATTTTTTCAATTTCAAAGCTACATTGGAATTTTCCTTCTGCGTTGAGCTTGAAGTTGGCTTTTTCAAACTGATTCAGTTGGTGTGCTTTTTCCAGATCCAGCACATCCTCCTCCACAATATTCACATCAACATGCAACTGGGTAAAGAAGTCCGGCATATATTTTTGCGTTAAATCGTGGGATACAAACAAGTGCTCAAACGCTGGTTTTTCTTCTAAAAAGATAAATGAATCGCGGCTTTCAATCGCTTTGCGAATTTTTGCCGCAATTACTCCGGGATTATTGATGTCCGCTATCAGTTCTTCATTGGTGAGCACCAGCAGTCGTTTTCCATCTGATTTGGCAATGCCTTTTTTCAAGGCAATCTTGTTTATGATTTTAAAGGAAACGACTTCAATAGCCAGATCGTTGGTTTCAAAGCTAAAATCATAAGTAACCGCCTCCTGCAAACTGGTTTTCGCCATGGGTACCGGCTTCAAATCAGCCAGCAGTGGCTGTAAAACTTTGATCCACAAGAAGGCTTCAAAAAAGCCTTCCTTTGCCCGGAAAACAATACTGGAGCGCCCCTGGATCATCCCCTGATTTACCAGTTTTCGCGCATACTCCCGCTCGGGAACCAATCCCAGATCGTGCAAAAAATGATTCCAGAAACGGCTGTACAACAAGTGCCCCACCGCATGTTCTGATCCGCCCAGGTACAAATCCACCTGACGCCAGTAGTTGACTGCTTCGGCACTGCAAAACTCCGAGTCATTCTGCGAATCCATGTAGCGGTAAAAATACCAGGAAGAGCCGGCCCAGCCGGGCATAGTACTCAGTTCGTAAGGATATTTGTTTTGATACAGCCAGCCTTCCGCGCGACCCAAAGGTGGTTCGCCGGTTTCGGTTGGCAGGTATTTGTCTACTTGTGGCAGCAACAGCGGCAGTTCCGAGGCTTCGATCAGGTAAGGCAGCCCGTCTTTCCAGTACACGGGCACCGGTTCACCCCAGTAGCGCTGGCGGCTGAACACGGCATTGCGCAGGCGGTATTGAATTTTGCCTTTACCTAAGCCACGTTCTTCCAGCCATTCAACCAATTTGGGTATTGCTGCTGCATAATTCAGGCCAGTGATGATTCCGGAATTGATGTACCGGCCTTCTTTGGTGGCGTCAGCAGCTTCTTCTGTGTTTTGCTGCGCATCCAAAATGGGGACGATGGGCAAATTGAAATGTTTGGCAAAATTCCAGTCGCGTTGGTCGCCCGATGGAACAGCCATCACCGCGCCGGTGCCATAACCTGCCAATACATAGTCGGCAATCCACACCGGTACTTTTTCCCCATTCAAAGGATTGATGGCGTAGCTGCCTGTAAAAGCGCCTGTTACGCGCTTTTCTGCCATACGATCCACATCCGAACGGGAAGCCGTCCATTTAATGTATTTTTCAATATCAGCGCGTTGGGTGTCTGTTGTCAACGCGGCCACAAACTCGTGTTCCGGTGCCAACACCATGAATGTTACGCCGTAAATCGTATCTACACGGGTGGTAAAAACTTCGATTTTTTTGTCGGGATGACCATCTACTGCAAACCGCAGGGAAGCGCCCTGAGAGCGCCCAATCCAGTTGATTTGCTGGTCTTTGATGGATTCCGGCCAGTCCAAGGTTTTCAGTCCTTCGATCAACCGGTCTGCATAAGCGGTGATGCGCATGGCCCACTGCTTCATTAGTTTGCGTTCTACCGGGTAACCCCCGCGCTCAGAGACCCCGTCTTTCACTTCGTCATTTGACAGGACGGTGCCTAAAGCCGTACACCAGTTTACAAAAGATTCTTCGGGGAAAGTCAGTCGGTATTTCAACAACAGCGCTTGTTGCGCTTGTTCGCTCATTGCATTCCAGTCTGCGGCACTAAACCGGGGTACATCGTCATCGCAAACAGCCCGGATACCCGCGTTGCCATTTGCAGCAAAATGAGCGGCTAATTGAGCGATTGGCAGGGCTTTATCTGCATCCTGATCGTAGTAGTGGTTGAACAGTTGCATAAATATCCACTGAGTCCATTTATAGTACTTTGGGTCGGAAGTCCGAACTTCCCGGCTCCAGTCGTAACTCAGACCGAGGTTGTCCAACTGCTGCCGAAACGTGGCAATGTTTTCGTCTGTTGTAATTGCAGGATGTTGGCCGGTACTGATGGCGTATTGTTCTGCAGGCAGGCCGAAAGAATCGTAGCCCATCGGATGCAGCACATTATAGCCACTCAGGCGTTTGTATCGCGAAAAAATGTCGGATGCGATGTAGCCTAAGGGGTGTCCAACGTGTAAACCCGCTCCGGACGGGTAAGGAAACATGTCCAATACGTAGAATTTCGGGGATTCCGAATGATTGGAAACCTGGTAAATGTGATTGTCTTCCCAGTAGCGTCGCCACTTTTGTTCAATCTCGCGTGGATTGTATTCCATAGTTGTACTTTGTCAATGGTCTGAACCGTTTTTAACACGGGTGAACAGCTTTTCGTTACCGCTGTTTTTTTGAAGCAGCGAAAATAGACAAAATGCGCTACATACCAACGAGAGATTGTTCGCGTTTTCCTACTTTTGTAGGATACATGCGGTCAACGGGCCGTTTCATTTTCAATCATCAACGCTAATACATCTATGGGTAACCTGCTCAAACTCGCTGCACTGCTGGTAATCGGCATTTTGGTTTACAATTACTTCTTCGGAACCACTGAAGAAAAAGCCCAGTCAAAAGTAATTTTTTCGGAAGCTAAAGACCTAGGCAAAGCCGCCTGGGGATTGCTGAAATCGGAAAAAGAAAAATTTGAGGATGGCAAATACGACGAAGCTGTGGACAAGGTAGGCGGGTTGTTTAAAAACCTGAAAACGAAGGCACAGGAAAATAAAGACACCGATGCGCTCGCTGAACTGAGGGAACTGGAGAAACAACGCCTCGAATTGGAAAAACGGTTGGATGCCGTGGATGAATACGACAAATCAAAAGCTGCCACCAGAGAAAATGAAGCCATCAAGCGCGATTGGGACGACTTATTGGAACGCACGGAAGCCTTGATGAAGCGCATGGAGGAAAAATAATCAAGCAATAAGGCGCAAAAGGCAAATAGCAAGCGGCAATATTGCTGCTTGCTATTTGTCTTTTGCACCTTTACACAACCCCAACCACACTTCGCACAATTTTCTGTTAATTTTAGCAATAAATACCTGATGCAATTACTACAACCAATTTTTCGGCAACTGGCGGTCATCGTGCTGGTTAGCTTGCTGAGTGGGCCGTTTGCCTAGTCTCAAAACAAACAGATTACCCTGCCCGAAGGCATTGGAAAAGTGGCTTCCGTAGAGGGCATCACAGAATACCACCTGAAAAACGGGCTCCGGGTCTTGTTGTTTCCGGATCCTTCCAAAGCAACCATAACGGTAAATATCACGTATTTGGTAGGATCCCGGCATGAGGGATACGGGGAAACCGGTATGGCCCACCTTTTGGAGCATTTAGTGTTCAAAGGCACGCCCAAACATCCGAATATTCCGCAGGAACTGACCGAGCGCGGCGCACGACCCAATGGCACGACCTGGTACGACCGCACCAATTATTACGAAACGTTTGCCGCCAATGAGGCAAACCTACGTTGGGCGCTCGATCTGGAAGCGGCATTCTGCTGGTTGGCGGCAAAATTACGGTTTCGGTTGTCGGCGATTTTGACGAACAAGTGGTTCGAAAAGCGCTGGAAGATAATTTTGGCAAATGGAAAAGCCCTAAAACTTATGCCCGCATCAAAAGCCCGGCCATAGATGTGAAACCGGCAAATGAAGCGATCAATACGCCGGACAAAAGCAATGGCATCTTTTTAGTTTCTCAGAATATGCAGATGCGGAACGACAATCCTGATTATCCGGCAATGATCCTGGGCAATTACATGATGGGCGGCGGGTTCCTCAATTCTCGACTCGCTGTGCGCATTCGTCAGAAAGAAGGCATCAGCTACAGCGTTGGCTCAGGCTTTAACGCCAGTCCGTTAGACGAATCGGCCATATTTAACGCCTCAGCCATTTATGCACCTGAAAATGTGCAGCGATTAGAGCAGGCCTTCAAAGAAGAAATTAACCGTGTGCTGAAAGACGGGTTCACACAGGAAGAAATTGATGCGGCCAAGTCGGGTTGGTTGCAGTCGCAGCAAGTGACACGCTCGCAGGATGGCTCCGTTGCCGGAACTTTAGAGAACTACCTCTTCATCGAACGCGATTACAATTGGGATGCCGATTTTGAGAAAAAAATAAAGGATCTTACGCCGGAACAAATTAACTCGGCCATGAAAAAACACATCAAACCGGAGAAATTCGTGATGATCAAAGCCGGGGATTTTGAAAAAGTGAACAAGGCGGGGAAACCGTAGTTCAGTTGGCAGGATATGAGACTGTCTTATAAGTGGCAAAGTGCAAGTGTGCAAAGTGCAAATAGGATTCCGAAAAACAATTAAATACTTTTTATAAATTTAGTTTTCCCGTTGCATAAGTCAGGTTTTGCCTATTTGCCACTTATAAGACAGCCTCATATCCCATTTTCCTCCTCAACCACCACTTCCTCTCCCACCCTGACAATTCCCGGGGCGCCACCGAGGCATACATTCATGCCAAAATTGATTTTGTGACCAAAACGCCGGTATTTAGCGAGCGTTGCGGAAGGTTCTTTGCCCTGGATTGAGGTTTCCGGGTCAATTGTGGGGATCTGACAGCGGCCGCAGGGTTTTGTGCCACGGAAACGGACACTGCCGATGGAAAAACTTTTCCATTCGTCTTCTTCATGGGGCACATTGCCCGAGAACACAAAATTGGGACGAAACCGACGAATACTCAGCGGCGGTTCAAGTTGGCTGTTCAAATACGCCATAGAGGCTTCTCCAATAATCAGAAAAGGGTAGCCATCTGCAAAGCTGACTAAGTCGTCAGGTTGGGCATAATCCGGATCTATTGGACGAACGCTGTCATCAGGCATATAGACTAAGTGGCAAGGCGAATTTAAAGCTTCGCAAAACCAGTCATCGGCGGCCTCGCTGACGTGGACAGCAGCGCAGGTATCGTCCCAGACAGTAACCGTGAGCGGTTCGCCATAGCTGGTTGGGTCAAGCGGGATAGGCAACGGCTCCAGCGGTTTCCCCCGATGCCGGATTACCAAATGCCCGTTTTCTATGGAAGGTTGCAACAGCGCCATTTCGGGCAACTCCCGCTGGCTTAGAAATACGCCATCGGCGTCTGTGAGCATCCACCTTCGGTCATAAACGAGGCCCCGCTTTTCAGCGGTGGCTTCCATAAGTAAAATTCCCCCCAGCGATTTGACGGGATAGAGGTATATAGCAATCAGGTTCATCATTCCCTTTCTTTTAGCCAAATGTCTTTGGCACGGCTGTTTTCTAATAAAGCTGTATATATTGTACCAATCCGCTTGGCAAATTTTCTAAAAACGTCAATCAGCCAGTTTTCGATGTAGTAATTCCGGTCAAAAAGCAGCTTGGGTGTGTACCGCAGGGCATTTACAAACGAAAGTCCGAAGGCCGTCAACAGAACCAAGAACAGGTAAAATACATTCGTACGGTCTTTATAAACCAAAATCCGGTCGCGCCCCCAGGCAAAACCAGCCTTAAAAAACCACTCCACTTTAAGTTTATAGGGTGCCACGAGGTGGTAGATCACCCATTCAGGATCGTATCCAATTTCGATGCCATCCTTGCGCATCCGATATTGGACTTCCGTTTCTTCCCCGTATGCAACGCGGGTTCCACTCATCCCCAAGGCCGGATCAAAGCCGCCGTATTGAGCCAAGAGTGATTTTTCAAAAGCCATGATGCCACCACAAGCATAGTCGTCGCCGTGTAGGGTGCAGATTTTGCTGTACTTTTTATTGCTGGCATAAGCATCTTTGAACCAGACCGGACGGCCATATTTGTACCAGGGTAAAAAAATGCCGCCAAAAACTTTATACCGCCCCTGCCGGATCATCCAATTTGCACGCGCTACAAAATCCGGAGCTGCTTTCGCATCGTCATCAAGATAGACAACCCATTCATTTTTAGCAACTTCTATTCCTTTGTTTCGAGCATGACTTAAACCCTGGCGGGGTTCATCTACTGCTATGAAATGCGGGAATTTACCAGCAAATCCAAGCGCTACCGCTGTGGTATCATCGCTGCTGTTGTTGTTGACCACTACGACCTCGAAGTTGTGCGCGGAAACATTTTGAGTGGTTAGCGATTCAAGGCAAGAAGCGAGCAACTCCGAGCGATTATAGGTGCAAATGATGATGGAAAGTAGGTTCATGCTCTATAATTTTCCTTAGACATCGTGCAAAACCGAGCTGATCCCGCCGTCCAGTGTAAAATTCGCTCCGCTGATAAAGCCGGCTTCGTCGGAACAAAGAAACAGCACCAATTTCGCTACTTCATCGGGATAACCAATTCGCTTCACCGGATGGAGATTTCGCAACACATCCAGCGCAGATTCGTCGTTGTTGAAACCTGCCCGCAACATACTGGTTTCTATGGCGGCTGGACTAATGGCATTCACACGAACGCGGTCTTTAAGGTCAACTGCCATTGATTTGGTTAGCCCGACCAAAGCACTCTTAGAGGTCGCATAGCTCACAAAACGGGGCTTGGTCAATAACTGATGGATGCTGGCAATATTAACGATTACGCCGTTTTCTTGTTCCAATAAAGGTAAAAAGTACTGACTCAACAGCAAGGGTCCGGTGAGGTTTACGTTCAGTGTTTCCTGCCAATCCGCTAAGCGGATGTTTTCCGTATGATCCAGTAGTTGAACGGCAGCGTTGTTCACCAAAACATGCAGCTTAGGGATGACCTGCCCGAATGTGTTTTGCTGCTCAATTCTGTATGCTTCATTGGTGCAAAAGGCATGGAGGTCGAAGGGGATAAAAATGTCGCAGACCTGAGCCGCCTCGCCTACATCCGGAATGCGAATGTCTAAACCATAGACGTAATAACCGCGTTCCCGGAATGTTTTTCCCAAGGCTTTCCCTATGCCTCCAAGTACGCCAGTGATGAGCGCTGCTTTTTTATTCATAGTTTCACCCGTTTTTATTGAAAATCAAATACCCAGAAAATCAAAAAGCAGTTGAATTGCTTTAATACTGGTTCGATGTACCGCCTGGACTGTGTTCGAACCATTGTGCGTTCCAAAGATGCAGCGTTCAAAATTGCGCAGCGGCGAATCAGCAGGCAAAGGCTCCTGCTCAAATACATCTAAGCCGGCTGAGTGAACTTTGCCCGATATCAATGCTTCTACAAGCGCGGTTTCGTCAATGATTGGCCCGCGGGATACATTGATGATCCGTACCCCATCCTTCATCAAGGAAATGCTGTTGCGATTGATGAGGTGGCGGGTTTCGGGGGTCAACGAGCAGGTCACCATCACAAAATCTGCCGTTTCGATCCCCTCTGGAAAAGTAGTCCGCGTGCAATGAGCCATGTTTTCCGGAATCGCTGCATGAGGGTCATAAACCAGCGCCTTCATACCCAACGCCTCCAAACGAACACCGACAGCCCTGCCAATGTCGCCGAAACCAATCAACGCTGCCGTTGTTCCGGACAAAGACATTCCCGGCGGTTTCAGCCACTGCCCTGACCTGACCCCCCGGTCAACGAGAAACATTTCCCGGGCCAGACCAATCAGGTAGCCAATGGCCATGTCAGCAACTTCTTCTCCAAACATGCCCGGGGTATTGGTCACCGGAATCCCCAATTTTTTGCAAGCTTCAAAATTGACGTTATCCACCCCGACACCCCATTTTACTGCAGCGCGGAGTTTGCCTTGCCGACCAGCCGTAAACACCCTTTCCGTAGCGGGGTCATCGCCAATGATCCAACCGTCCATATCTGGAAGCAATCCCATCAATTCTTCTTCTGAAAGGGTTTGAACCACTTTTGGAGCCACCAGTTCCACGTTTTTCGCTTCAAACAGCGGCCGGAAGGTATCAATTCGCCCGAGCATTGGCGGGCAGGTTACTAATATTTTCATGCTTAAAGCCCGTATTTTTCTTTGTACAAAAATTCAGCAATCCTGAAATCAATCTCTTCGTCAATGTCCTTGGCTTCTTCTGCCGGAATTTCCAGCAGGTAGGGTCGGTTGCCGATCCGGTTATGGCGCTGCAGCAGGATTTCCTTTGTAAAAATATACATGCAGGAGTTTTCTTCGTAAATCGGAGGCAGGTCTTGCGTGCGCAGCAGGATATTTGGGTTGTGATTGATGGCGCGGGTCAATTGATCCCAAAGCCGCACCTGCAATCGGGTCACGGTAAACAATGAGTCATAAACCGGGTAATGCTTCAGAAAAAAAGCTACCCCGTTGCTGATGGTTGCGGCAGAAAGCACCGGGTTGGTGCTGTGCGTTTGCAGATAAAAATCCGCTTCCACCTGATTCAGGGTATTCAGCAATACGTCATTCATTGGAATGGCGCCATCCCGAAGATGTTCCGGGCGTTCCAGCAAAATTGCCGAGGGAAAATGCTTAGCTGCATCTTCCAAGATAAAGGGACTGTCGGTGTCTATCACCACTTTAGTGATATCTTCGCACTGAAGCAAACTTTCCACTACGCAATGGTAAAGCGGTTTGCCGGCAAAATTGCGGTAATTTTTTCCTTTCACACGCTCACTGGAATGGCGCATGGGCACGATAGCGGCTACAACTGGCCGTTTTTGATGCGTCGTCATGGATTAATTTTTAATACAGCGCGGGCTGAAGCGCCCTCAACGCCTTGTATGCTAATGGGTAAACAAATCAGTTCATAGGCGATATAAATCTGATTGATTCAAAGAACCTCATCAGATTTAATCAAAAAAATGCCCTCCATTCCCCTTTTATTCGCTTTTTTTGCCGTTTAGGAGCGTGTCGAAAATAAGTTACGACACGCTCCTAAAGGCACTGCATAGTTCGACAATTTTATGGACTTAATCTTTTTTAACACACCCGGTGCATCCAAAATTAATTTTGGGAAACCGGTCTATCAGCGAATCTGGTTATCCACAGTTGCGGATATGACAAGCGCCGTATTGGAGGTGCTCAAAGGTGCTTCATCTGAGGTTTCTGAAATCTACATCGAAGATGGTCTGGTCGTAAGGCAGGAGGAATTACCCAAACCGGTTAATAGATTCAGGTCATCGGTTCTGATGCCCTCCCCTGCCCGAAGTATCGCCTTTTTTGCGGCAAGCGACACCCTTTCCTTTTTATTAAGCCCTGTTATTCAGCAATTTAAAAAAGATAACACAGGTATAGAAGTACACATTTGGCATCGCGAACGGCAAAATGAACGCGCAAAAGAAGGATTTGAGAGCAATGGCATAACAAGCGCCCCGTTTTCCTTTTTTAGATTCCTAAGATTGCGTCCGGAAGTCCTGGTTTTGGGCAATGACTGGACTGCCGACGCGCAGTTGCTGATTGCCTTAGGCAGGTGGATGGGCATACGAACCGTTTGCCTTCAGGAATCGGTCATTGACTTGGCCGATCCTGTTCGGGGGCGAATGCGGTGGGCTGATTTTGCTTTGTTGCAGGGGTCGGTAGCTGCCAGACAAGTGCCGGAGCGCAAAATGGTGTTTCTGACCGGTAATCCGAGGTACGAAAAGCTGGAATTTCAGCAAACCGGAAATGCCAGACCTTTCTTTTTAGTCAATTGCAATTTCACGTATGGCGTACACGAAGACCGGCGCTTAGCCTGGCTCAACCCGGTCGTGGAACTGTTGGACGCATTGGAACTGGACTATGTGATTGCCCAGCACCCCAGAGATACCGGCGATCTTTCGGGCTACCGGAATGTTGTGCGCACCAATGCAGCGATTATTCACGAATTGATCGGACGTTCGGATTGTATCATTTCCCGGTTTAGTTCAGTTCTTCATGAAGGGCTTTTTTTGGGCAAAAGAGCAGTCTATTTTAATCCGCACAGCGAATCGGTAGGGTATGATTACGGATTTGACGGCGCAGCTTTATTTTATGCAGCGGACAAAAGTTCGTTGAGTCATGCACTGAATACGATCTTGCAGGCTCCTGACGCTGGTGTGGAAATATTCCGATCGTATCTTGAGAAGAATTGTCATTACAGACTTGGAATACCTTCGCAAACCATTGCAGCATTGTTGCCCGATCTGGTTGCCATGAATGGTGACGGCAGGCCAATTTCGATGCTAAAAGCCTTATGGAGTACGATTAAATTTTATTACTTTCCAAAGAAAAAACAGACATGAACCTGATCAATAAAATTTTGTACAACCTTCCGGAAAGCGCATTAAAGACTAAGCTGTTGGATTGGCGATTCGGCAAGGCTATTCAGGAAACAGACCTGGTTTATAACCTGTTCAAAGGCAGTTCTTTCCCCAAAACGATGATTGATGTTGGCGCTCATTTTGGAGACATCCTCGAAAAATTTGCAAAAGACGGCTGGGTGGTCTTCGCTTTTGAGCCGGATCCGGCCAACCGCAAACTGTTAGAGGGTCTTTGTTCCGGCTACCCTGCAGTCAAAATTTTTGCACAGGCCGTTTCCGATCTGGATGCTCCGGAAATGGCACTTTACACCAGCCGGGAATCAAGCGGGATCAGTAGCTTGACAGCCTTCCATGAAAGTCATGTGTCTGCTCTCCGTGTTCCGGTTACTACTTTAAAAACGACGCTCTCCCAACATCCCATGCCGGCCATTACCTTTTTAAAAACCGATGCAGAAGGGTTTGACCTGAAGGTGCTTCAAGGGTTTGACTGGGAAAATCACGCCGCACCGGAATGCATCGTTTGTGAGTTTGAGGATGGGAAAACCAAACTATTGGGGTATATGCTCAGCGACATGGTGGATTTTTTAGAAAAAAAGGGGTATCGCTGCCTGATTTCAGAGTGGCATCCCATCAAGCGGTATGGCATCAGGCACCAATGGAAAGCTTTCCGGGGCGACCCTGCAGCCGTTTCTGCCGATGCTTGGGGGAACATTCTGGCAGTGAAGCCTCCTTTGTGGGACAAGCTGCTCCATTTGACTCAAAAAATATAAGTCCATGGCGATCGTCTCCATCATAATCCGTTGCTTAAACGAAGAAAAACACATCGGAAGATTGCTTTCAGGCATTCTGGAACAAACGGTAAAAGAGGTTGAAATCATCGTTGTAGACTCTGGTTCACAGGATGCGACGCTATCTATTGCTTCCCGCTTCCCTGTCAATATTGTCCAGATCCGCCCACAGGATTTTTCTTTCGGGTATGCCCTAAATGCAGGCTGTGCTGCTGCAAGCGGGGACGTGTTGATTTTTGCCAGCGCCCATGTTTATCCAGTCTTTAACGACTGGATTGCACAAATGATGGCGCCGTTTCAAAATGAAAAAGTAGCGTTGGTTTATGGCAAGCAGCGTGGAAATGAAGTGACAAAATATTCCGAGCATCAAATTTTTGCCACCTGGTTTCCCGATAGCTCCACGCAGAACCAACGACACCCTTTTTGTAATAATGCCAACTGCGCCATTCGAAGGAGTTTATGGAAAGACCAGGCTTTCGATGAAACGTTGACCGGTTTGGAAGACCTCGACTGGGCGAAAAAAATCATAGACAAAGGTTGGCAAATTGCCTATCAGGCGGACGCGACGATCATCCACGTTCATGAAGAGCGGTGGAAAAATATCTACAATCGCTACCGGCGTGAAGCGATTGCGCTGCGCGCCATTCAGCAAAGCGGCGGCTTTAATTTTATAACATTCCTGATGCTGTTCTTGCGCAATGTCTGGAGTGATTATCGCCATGCCTGGAGTGACGGCATCCTGGCAAGGAATTTAAAGGATATTTTCCTTTTCCGGCTGATGCAGTTTTGGGGAACTTATCGGGGGTACAAACAATCCTACAAAATCTCGGATGAACTAAGGCAACGCTTCTATTATCCCAAAGGCTATCGCCGCAAGCCTGCTTCAGAGGACACAGAAACTTCCAGGAAAATTGATTACACCGTGGTACATCGGGATGAGCACCAATAGGCTTGGCTTATCTGTTTCTGAGTTTTTTTAAAAAGGCATCAAACAAACCTGACAAATCCGAAGATATCCTGAACCAAAGGGTTAAACCCACATAAATCCCGGCAAATGTGATTGACTTTATTATAATGTTCACCAATGGATAAGCCGTAGCGGGCATGAACCAGGCTACTAAAAAACTCACTGCACCAATAACAAATACCCAGATTGCCGCCCAGGTAAACGGGTGCATACGCCATCGGTAGTAAATATACCCCAGCTTCAATAAATTGAACAAGCCGAGCGAAAACATGGTAGCGAGAGCCGCTCCGTTGATCTGAAAGATTGGAATGAATAAGAGATTAGCCAGGATATTTAACAAAGCCAGCGCAAGAATTGCATAAAAATTAAACCGGTAATAAGCTGAATACCCAATCAGGGGGCTGTTGATCCCCGTTGCAAGGTCTGTCAGTTTTCCGATACCCAGAATCAGAATTACATATTTGCCTACCTCGTATTTTTCCCCATTCGGCATGATTTCAAAAAGTTCGTCTACCGAAAGCCAGATGCCCAACAAGATAAAAAGCCCGGCCAGTAATTGGATCAAAGAACTTTTTCGGTAAATATTTTGAATTTCCCCAAGGTTGTTATCTTTCCAGGCTTGGGCAACAATAGGTGATGCCGCGCTTTCAACAGAGCGCCTGGGGATGTCAATAGTGTCTGCAATAAACAATCCAATAGAAAATGCAGCCACACTTTTTAAATCAAGCATGGTTCCAACCATGAAAGTGTCTATCTGAATGGCCAATGAAGAGCTGATATGCCCTAAAAAACCGAAGACAGCGTACCCAGCCATACTTTTCAACAAAGGTTTTTTAAAAAAGGCAGGGTTGAACTTTAGAAAAAGCAGCCCTTCTCTATTTAAGTACAAGCTCATGAGTATAAACACAATGAAGTAGGCCAACACAACGCCGGCCATCAAGGTCGAAAAAGCGAACATGCCGTTGAAAAGGCAGATGCAAAGCAGCGCGGTTGACAGCTTCAGGAAGATATTGTTCAAAACCTGGGGAACGGCCATCCGCTGGAAATTGGTGGAATAAGCGTTGAGCACAAAGGCCAGTCCCATGAAACAGACAATCGGAATGATGTAGGGCAAGTACTGAGCGTACTCCCCGAAATTGGAGGCATACCCAGCCAGGATCGGTTTGCGCAGCAAAAATGCCAGGATGGAAAACAGGGCTAATCCGCCGGATGCAGCAGATAACAAAAGGAGTAAAAATCCATTATGCCCGTTTCGCTCGTCTTTGAAATGCGGAAAAAAGCGAATCGTCAAGGAACCTGCTCCCAATAGGGCAAATGGGAAAAGCATTTGAGCTGTTTGGGTCACAAACCGAAAAATACCGAACTCCTCTTCTGACAGGATCTTGGGGTAAATAATCAAGGTATTGACGGCACCCAGCGCCACGCCGATATAATTGATAACCGTCAATATTATACTCTGGCGTTGTATGATACCCATATTTAGTTGAAATAACAAGAGCCGAAGTTGTATAAAGAGGCAAGTTGCAAAGAGCAAAAGGCGATTTTATTCCGTGTAATTGCCTTTTGTTCTTTGCAACTTGCAACTTTTCACACAACCCCGGCTCCTGTAAACTTGAAGTACATCGCCCTACGGTGTCACATCGCTCGTGTTCCGAATAATCACTTGCCCTACGTTAAATTGCGACACTACGGCCACAATCGTAACCGCCCCGGCAGGAACGCTTGTTCCGGAAAAAGTTGCCTGCGAACGCGTGAACATATCCATGGTACCCGTTCCGTCGTTGAGGCTTTTCGCACCGGAGTAGGTGCCGCCGCCCGTAATGGTCACATTGATGATTTTTACGAGAGTGGATTCCCAGGCCTCCAGATTCGTAAGGATCTCGGCAATGGTCGCCTGACGCGGTGTTGGCAATGTGCCAGCGCCAAGCGAAGTGGCATTACCATTCGGTACGTTGTTGACCTGGAGCAAACCATTAAATTCAGAAAGTTCTGCCCCGGACACAATAATCTCTACTTCCTGTCCGAGCGCAATGGCATGCGCAGCGGTAAAGCGAAAGGCGATGCCGCCACTGGCGTCCTGAATGACTAAATTCCGGTCAGCCCAGTTGAAGTTAGTCGCGTCGGAAATCACGATGCCTTTCACTTTTTTTGCAGCCGGAACGCTGCTTGCGCCGCCTGCAAAAAGAGTACGGAGTTCTCCGAGAGAAATTTCAACGGGATCGCCACCGTTGCCTCCACCGGTCACGTCATTCAATGATCTGATGCTTAGTTGTGCGTCGTTGAACTGGGAGATGAGCGCGACCACGTCCACATTACCCGTTGGCAATGCAGCTCCGGAGAACGTTGCCTGGCTGCGCGTGAAAAGGATGATAGAACCCGTTCCGTCTGAAAGCGTGCGCGATCCGGAATAAGTAGCGCCGCCGCTGAGGGTGGCGTTCTTCACCTTCACCAAAGTGGACTCCCAGGCATTTAGGTTGGCATTGATTTCAGCAACGGTCGCCTCGCGTGGCGTAGGCAGCGTTCCCGAGCCGGTAGAAGTTGCCGCATTGTTGGGCACATTGTTGACCTGAAGCAAACCATTGAATTCAGACAAATCCTGACCATCAACAGATACTTCTACTTCATCGCCCAGATCGAAGTTGTGGGCTGCTGAAAAGCGAACAACAATACCGCCGCTTGCATCCTGCAGTACGATGTTTCTCGGGTCTGTATTAACTGCTGCTCTGTCTGAAATAACGACGCCCTTGATGGTTTTTCCAGCCGGGCCTGCCGTGGTTCCGGCAGTAAAGAGGTTGCGTACATCGTTGATGGGAATCACATCGCCGCCGGGACCAACGCCACCGCAACGATTACCAGCCATCTGCACGTCGTTCAGGTCGCGGATGTTCAACTGCTTCGTATTGCCGAAAATGCTTACCACCGCAACGATGGATCCTTTCCCGGTGGGCGTCAGTTCCGCTGCAAAATCTGCAAAACCGCTAGACCGCAAAATGATGGAATTGCCGTTGCAATCTTCGACGTTTCTGTTCAGCGAAAACTGGGTAACCGCATTTGCGTAAGTTGCTCCTGCGTCAGCCTGTGCAAACTGCACGTCGTTGATCTGGATCAGCGTGTTGACTAAAGAATTGTATAAGGTGGTGTTTTGCAATTCAGCCATCGTCACCACTTTCGGCACTACGGTTTGATCCCGTTCAGCGCCAATGACGTGTTCGGGGATCAAGACTTCTTCCAAAGCGGCATCCGTGCTGCCATTCACCTGGTGCAAACCATTGTAGTCGCCGATATACAGATTTTTTGCCAGCAGGAATACCTTGCGGCCAACCGGAAAATCATTGTACAAACCGGTAGAGTTCAGGCGAATCGCAATACCGCCGGTTTCGTCCTGGATGACGATATTTTTGAAAAAATTGCCCGATTCGTCATCGGCAACCACAACGCCATCTACAATCCAGTCTTCTGTCACTAAATTACTAGTGCCGCCAACGATGTGCAGCGCTTTGAGTTGAGCAATGGTCGCATTTGCTTCCAGATCAGGCAACTCACCTACAGGCGGTTCATCGAACTCACGGTCTATACAACCCCAGGTGGTGAGCGAAATCAGCAAAGCGAAAACCGAAAATCGTTTTAAGAAGAAAGCCATAACAGATGATGTATTTTATTTTTTTAAATATCAGATCTGGAAAGCCAAACTCACAAAGTAGTTCCTGCCAAATCCATAGAAATAACGCGGTGGAAACCTGTTGACGTTTTTGCCCTCAAAATCAAAGCGGTATTGTTCATAGCCGCCGGTAATAAAGTCTTTTTTGTCTAAGATATTGTTCACCCCTACATTCAGGTAAATGAACAAATTGTTGATCTTCCATGATTTACCACCAAAAAAATCCATCGTGAATGCGGACGGCGCTTTTTGCTGATCAATGATCTGTTTCCACAGCGGCGAACCCGGTTCTACGACTTCGTTGATGTATTCCGGATCATCCACATAAGAAACGGCTTCCGTTGTGCGGCGTTCCGGGAAAAAGTCAATCCAACTGTTATCGAAATAATTGAAACTCAGGTTGGCAAACCAAAACCGTTTTGCATTGTAGCTCAACGTAAAGCTCATCGCGGTCTGCGGAGAGCCCGCGACATAGAAATTCTTGATGTAAACCTGCCTTTTGCCCAATGATGCAGCATCCTGATCGAGGAAAACTTCCACATCCGGACGGTTGGTGTAAATATTCTCACCGACTGCTGCAACGGCTTTCACTTTCAATCCTGTGATAGGCGTTGTTACTTCGGCGGCCAATTCAACCCCCATGTGTTGGGTGGAAATATTGCTCATGATGTAGTTTACAAAACCGCCGCTTACCCCGTTGTCATCAACCAGGGCATTGTCTAAATAAAAACTGCGGATGTTGATCTGGTCGTCAAAACGGGTGAAATAGCCGGTCGCCTTAATTTTCAGACCCGGTGAGCGAAGGAGGTAATTGGCTTCAACCGAAAGGACTTTTTCAAGGACGGCCCCTTCCGCAAAATCGGCGCGGGTACGGGGAGAAACATAAGCATTGCGGGTGAAAGGTGCGCGGGTCAGGTAGGCACCGTTCAACACAAAATAGTTCCTGCCATCTAATTTGTAGGTGACGCCGCCTTTTACGCTATAATCTATAAAATTTTGAACTTCCGATTTGCCGATGGAGTTTTCAAACCTTCCGTTTTGAACCTTCCCTTCGCGCCAGAAGCTGGAGTTATTGGCGTTGGCAGCAGCAAAAAAGTCAAATTTATTGGATTTCCATTCGCCCTGAACCCAGGCGCCCGCCCGGTTATTGACGATGTCGTAGTTGTATCCAAATTTTTCTCCTTTCTGTACAAGTTTGTTGGTGGCACTCACGTCATTCTGAATGACTTCATTATTCCCAGCGTTCCCAAACTCGGCAAATTTGTCAATGTCCAAATAAAAATCGCCCCCTAGCAGGTCATCCAATACTTTGAAATATTTCGTTGTTTGCGACTGGTAGGATAAGCCAGCAGTGAGTGTAAAATTATCGCTGATTGCGCTCCGGAAATTAGAATTGAAACTCGCACGGGTCATGTCTGCCCGGCGTTCTTCCACCACGTATTGCGACCGTTTTCCCGTTACGTTGTTGCCTTCGATCCCATCGGCATCGTTTATGGTTTGAATGCTGTTTCGGTTGGCATCGTACATGCCAGCCCAATTTACCTGACGCAGGTCTTCATTTTCGCGCAGCAATTGCTCCACATCGTCGCGCTGGTCGTTTTCGATATAGCTCGGCAGGCGGCGGTAATAATCCGGTCGGGGATCGCGCGCATCGTACCAGTCGAGTGCGGTGAGCCCATCTCGTCCGAATTCATAACTGATGGCTGTGGTCATCGAGGTTTTGTTCGAAATACTCCAGTCGTGCCGCAGAATGGCCAGAGGCTGGTTGGTATTCACCATTTGGCTGTTGCGCTTTTTGCCATTTTGATACCCCCAATAGGAATTGTAGAAGTTCGTTCCGGCTATGTCGTACATTTCCTGAACGGAGGAAGTAGAACGCCCGCGAATGATTGGAGCGCCCAAAGCAGTCAGGTTTAAAGTGTGGCGGTCGTTGATTTTTCGGTCTACCGAAAGAAAGTAGGACCACGCATCGTAGGAAGTTCCCGGCACATAACCTTCTTCCGCCCAGCGGTGAGACCCGGAGAGGGTTAAGGCCCATCCATTTTTCATGCCGGTCGAATACGTAGCCATTAAGCGGTGGCGGTAGGTGCGGTTGGAAACGGCATAAGAAACGCGCAATTGTTTGCGGTGCGAAGACGCCCGCGTATCAATGCTCACCGCACCACCAACCCCGCCGAATGTGTATTCGGTAGGCTGAAGTCCGATAGAATTGGAGCGGCTGCGAACAGCGTCGTTCAGACCGCCCCAGGCGTTCCAGAAGACGAAACCATCTTCCTGGTCGTTGACCGGGATGTTGTTCAGGTAAATCAGGTTATTGTCCGAATCGTAGCCTCTGATGCGAAAACGGGCTGCGCTAAAACCAAAAGCAGCTGTTGAAGCAAAAAGGTCATTGGAGGCGGTAAGCACCCCGGCAATGTTTTGAGCGCCTTCGCTGTTGCCCTCATCAGAAGAAAGCGTAACGGTGGAGATGACTTCTTCACCGGAAAGCAGGTCAATACCTGCTTGTGAAGTCAGGTTTATCGTGCCTAAGTTAATGTTTTCGGCACCCAAGTCAACCAAAAGATCCAAATTTGCAAAGCCTGGCCTGGATAAACTCACGACGGCATCGCGGGCATCGGAACTGGTAGAAAGGCTGAAAGCGCCATCGGTGTCGGTGAAAACGCTTGTACGCAACAAGCGAACTTCGACCCCCGGGACTGCTTCGCCGGTTTGTCCATCTTTAATACGGCCTTGAATCGTAACAGTTTGAGCTGAGATCAGGCTGGGTAAAAAGAAGAATGCGGTGGAGAGAAAAAGGAGTACTTTTTTAGAATTAAGCATACTTTTGAGCTTCAATTAGACAAAGTGATGCAAAGGTAGCATTTCACTTGAATCAGTTTTTTTTAGATCGGTCAAAATTAACGTAAACTTAATGCGCCTGTACGTATCCATTACTTGGCTTTTGTCGTCCAATCGTCTGTCATCTAATCAACAACCATGAAAAGATTTGTTTTTTTCCTTTTGCTGCTTACCCTGTCGGCTTACACCCTGCTTGCTCAAAAAGCACAACAGTATAAAGTAGGGGCTATCGGTTTTTACAACTTAGAGAACCTGTTCGACACGGAAGACGATCCCCTGATCGACGATTCTGAATTTTTGCCCAATGGCAAAAAAAACTGGAACGAAACCATTTACCAGGAAAAACAGGGCAATATGGCCCGGGTTATTTCGGAGTTGGGCGTAGAACTTAGCCCGGATGGGATTTCAATCCTCGGTGTGGCAGAAATCGAAAACCGCAGGGTATTGGAAGATTTGGTGAAACAGCCCAAACTGGCTGCACGCAACTACCAGATCATCCATTTTGATTCCCCGGATGAACGCGGCATTGATGTCGGCTTGCTCTATCAAGCCAAATATTTCAGACCCACTTCGAGCCAGGCAGTCTTGATGCCCATTTACAACCCGGACGGCAGCACTCGAAAAACACGGGATATCCTTTTTGTATCCGGCTTATACGATGGTGAGCCCCTTCATATTTTGGTCAACCACTGGCCTTCCCGCAGAGGGGGTGAAGCGGCCTCTCAGCCATACCGCAATGCAGCGGCATTGATTTGCAAAAACATTGCCGATTCGCTGATGCAAGCCGATCCAAATGCCAAAATCATCATTATGGGCGACTTGAACGACGACCCCACCAGCCCGAGCGTGAAGAAGATTCTGGCCGCGAATTTTAAAAAAGAAGACACCAAAAAAGGAGCGCTTTTTAACCCGATGTACGATTTTTTCAAAAGAGGCATCGGAACGCTGGCTTATCAGGATTCCTGGAACCTGTTCGACCAGATCATTATTTCCCATGGATTGATCAATGAAAAAGCCGGGGGATTCCAGTTCTACAACGCCCGGATTTTTAATGAGAACTACCTGTTTCAAAAATCAGGACAATACCGGGGTTATCCCCATCGCACTTTTTCAGGCGATACTTATATCGGAGGTTTCAGCGATCATTTGCCTGTCTTTATATACCTTGCGAAACCAATCCAATAACCTGAAATATTTGTGGGACTTGATAAAACGCCATTGGAACTGAACGACGATTTTCGCCTCGCCCTCGACATGATTGAGAAGCAGGGGCGGAATTTGTTCATTACCGGCAAGGCGGGTACCGGCAAGTCTACCCTGTTGCAATTATTCAGGAGTACAACCCGAAAAAAAACGGTCGTATTGGCACCAACCGGCGTTGCAGCCCTTAATGTGCAGGGGCAAACGATTCATTCTTTTTTTGGGTTTCCGGCCAAGCCACTCGATCGCCGAGACATCAAAAAGCGGTTCAATCGCAAACTCTATCAGCATATTGAAGTGTTGGTGATTGACGAAATTTCGATGGTGCGGGCCGACCTGCTCGACAATATTGACTATTTCCTCAGAGTCAACCGAGAAAATCCGTTGCCATTTGGCGGCGTGCAGGTGGTCTTTTTTGGCGATTTATTCCAATTGCCGCCAGTGGTGTCTTCTGAAACCGAGATGATGTTCCTGCAAACGCGCTATGAATCGCCTTATTTTTTTTCCTCCATTGTTATCCGGTCAGAGATTGAATTGGAGATGCTTGAGTTGCAAAAGGTTTACCGGCAGGAGAACAAATACTTTTTGAAACTCTTAGACGCTATCCGCCTGAACCGGGTGGACGAAGACGATCTGGAGGAATTGAATAAGCGCTACATTCCCGGATTTACCTCAACGGATTATTACATTACCCTTTCGGCGCGTAATGCCCGGGTGGATGCGATTAACCTGACGGAACTGGCGCGTATTCCGCTTCCATCCGCTACGTACGCTGCGCGCGTTACCGGCAACTTCAACCCCAGCCTCTACCCTGCCGAGCCCTCCCTTAACTTAAAGCTCAATGCGCAGGTCATGTTTACCAAAAATGACCTCCAGCGTCGTTTTGTGAACGGTACGATTGGCAAAATAGTAAAGCTGGAAGCTGAAACCGTAACGGTTATGGTAGAAGAAGGGGAACAACGGCGCTATATTGAAACCGAAAGAATGGACTGGGAAGTATTGCAGTATAAAGTCCACCCGGAAGATCAAACCCGCATCGAAACGGAAGTTGTAGGAACGTTTAATCAACTGCCCCTGCGGTTAGCCTGGGCCGTTACCATCCATAAGTCTCAGGGCAAAACCTTTGACCGGCTGATCGTAGATTTAGATAAAGGTGCCTTTGAAAACGGGCAGACGTACGTTGCCCTCAGCAGGTGCCGGACACTTGACGGAATTGTGCTGAGGCATCCGCTTCGTTATCAGGATATTATGACTGATGAACGAGTCGTCGAGTTTTACGAACGCCAACTTTACAAATAGCGCGGGCAAGCGCTGATTTTTTTGACAATATTTTTGCCCGGCTGCTTGGTAGAGATGCGCTTAGTACCTTTATTTGTAGGATAGGAAATTCTTCACAGCAAGCGAAAAACAAGATCTGATTATGGCAAAATCAAAAAGGAAGCTGATTGCGAATAAGCGCCAGCAGGAAAGTGCAAAAAAAGCAATGTACGTCATCATTGGGGTGACTATTGCGCTGATCTTACTCGTCTATTTTGTGTATATGAGCGGGTAACCCCTCGCGGAAAGCCCTGCTTTTTTCCGCACCCAAAATCCAGTCGGCGCTAGTTGCCGACTGGATTTTTTTGTCTTCAGAATCTCTCTGTTTTTTGTTTTTCGGGATTAAAGCCCCAAAAAGGATAAAAATTGAGTACAGTAATTCAGAATCATATTTTGTCAAACGCAGAATCTATTCACATATAATTGCTTGGTTGAAACAAATCACCGAATTATTCATCTTATCTCATTTCGATAAAAAAAAGTGGGTTTTTGATGATACCAACCTTCTCAACACGGCCTAATTTTACATAGTCCTACCAAATAATGTTGCCACAAATCATAGATTGCAAACAATCGTTTTGCGTAATTCGATTCATTTCGACAAAGGAAATGTTCCGTGATTACGCCGCGCTCCTTTAGGCAGGAGGAAAATGACTCCTGGAAAAGTGGACAGTTATTTCGTCCAGCGACACTTAACGCAGAATTCGCCAAATTTTTGCCTATAAAATTACTCGTGCCGGGCTTGCTGCTGCAAGCCGGAATGGATAGTCTATTTCTTAACTAAACATAACATCATGAAAAAAATCACACTCAAACAAGCTGTTCCGTTTTCACTGCTGGCCCTTGTGGCAGTGATTGCGATCTTTGTTCCAAACCTTCCAAGTTATACCGACGACGGCAAGTACAATGCCGCCGACATTGCCTGGATCATTGTAGCAACGGCACTTGTTTTTTTGATGACGCCCGGTCTTGCCTTTTTTTACGGCGGCATGGTGCATCGGAAAAACGTGATTTCCACAATGATCAAAAGTGTAGTGGCTGCAGGGGTGGTCAGTGTTCTGTGGATTGCGGTCGGCTTCAGCTTAGCCTTTGGCGAAAGTATCGGCGGGGTAATCGGCAACCCGATGACCTTCCTGTTTTTTAAAGATGTGACCTCCGGAGCGCCCTGGAGCCTGGCGCCCACGATTCCTCTGGCGTTATTTGCCTTATTCCAGCTCATGTTTGCCATCATTACGCCCGGACTGGTCGTAGGCGCTGTGGCCGAGCGCATTCGCTTTAGATCCTACACCCTTTTTATCGTCTTGTTCAGCCTTCTGGTATATGCGCCATTAGCACACTGGACCTGGCACCCGGAAGGCTTCCTGTTTAAATTGGGTGTACTCGATTTTGCCGGAGGTACTGTTGTGCATATTTCGGCAGGCTGCGCAGCACTTATGGGGGCTTTAGCATTAAAGCGCCGAATTGTTCACCTTGACAATCAGGAGATTCCGCCGGCGAATATTCCTTACGTCCTGATTGGAACCGGATTGCTCTGGTTTGGCTGGTTTGGATTTAATGCGGGTTCCGCTTTGGGCGCAAATGGATTGGCGGTATCCGCTTTTGCGACCACCAATACTGCGGCAGCGGCTGCCGGCTTGTCGTGGATGTTTTTTGATGTGTTGAAAGGCAAAAAACCTTCCGTGCTGGGTTTCTGCATCGGCGCAGTGGTTGGCCTGGTTGCCATCACCCCGGGTGCAGGTTTTGTATCCATTCCTGCCAGTATTTTTATCGGTGTTGCTTCAGCAGTCATTTCCAATATCGCAGTCTACTACAAGTCGAAACTGAAATTGGACGACACACTAGACGTATTCCCTTGTCACGGCATCGGCGGCATGGCGGGAATGCTGTTTACCGGAATTTTTGCCACCACCACGGTGAACAGTGCTGGTGCCGAAGGGCTTTTTTATGGTAACTACGCTTTCTTCCTCAAGCAGTTGACAGGATTGGCGATTGCCGCAGGTTACAGTACGATCGTCTCCTTTCTCATTTTTAAACTCATCAACTGGATCGAACCGATGCGTGTCAGTTTCGAAGATGAAGAAATCGGATTGGACGCTTCCCAACACGACGAAAAATACGTGCAGGGAACGCTCTTAGTGTCGCAATCCAACGGCAAACTTACAGAAGTTCCGGCTTACGCTGATTAAAACTTAGGCCCATAAAAAGGTACGGCCTCCATTCGGTTTCTGGTACAAACCGACGGCCGTACCTATCATTTCACTTCCATAAAATGATTGACAATGTTACAAAAAATCTTTGCAACAGGCCTGGCATTTTTTTGCCTGTCCACTGCATCACCTGCTCAGGATGCTGCTCCCGCAGCTGATACAATCACGGTGGCCAATGCACCAGCTCTTGTGTTTTCTGGTTTTGCTGACGCCTATTACCGCTACGATTTCGGGGAAATGGCTTCGAATAACAACACCAGTTTTACCAACTCGCACAACTCTTTTGAACTGGGTATGATCTCCCTGAAGGCGGAGCATTCTATCGGAAAAGTAGGGATGGTCGCCGATGTCGGATTCGGTAAACGCGCAGAAGATTTTTCCTACGCTGACGAAAACACGAGATTCATTATCAAACAATTATATCTTTCTTATGCCTTTAAAAACGGTTTAAAAATCACAGCCGGAAGTTGGGCAACCCATATCGGCTATGAACTGGTAGATGCATACGCCAACCGAAATTACAGCATGTCTTATATGTTTTCGTACGGACCGTTTTTTCATACGGGCATCAAGGCTGAAAAAACTTTTGGCAAAACCGGGCTTATGCTGGGTATTGCCAATCCGACCGACCTGAAATCTACGACCCTGAGCAATAAATACATCATCGGTCAGCTCAGCACCGCAACTAAAGATGATGTTTTGAAGGCTTATCTAAATTATCAGGGTGGCAAACCAACGGATTCCGTGTTGGTTAACCAGTTAGATCTGGTATTTTTGGCGGCATTGGGCGGTAAATTCAGTTTGGGCGTCAATGGCACCATTTCCAACGTACAGTTCAAAACCGGGTCGGAAGGCGATTTCGGCGATGGCTTGCAGTGGTTTGGCGCGGCGCTCTATCTCAACGCAGACCTTAGCGAACACTTTTGGATGACCCTCCGAACGGAATATTTCGACGATGCTAAACAACTCAACGTCTTTGGCGCAGCGCCAGCAGGCGGCAATGTCCTGGCGGCTACATTATCGGCCAATCTTAAAGTTGAGGGCCTGACGGTCATTCCGGAAATCCGCTTCGAAAAAGCTTCGAAGGAAATTTTCCTAAACACCCCGGATAAAGCATCGGACACCAGCGCCAGTTTCCTGGTGGCTGCGGTGTATAAATTTTAGACATTTTTGAAGGAGAACAAATATTTACAGATGCTTGCCGGGTTAAGCCTGGCAAGCATCTTTTCTTAATGCTCCCACTTCTCCATTTCTACCATTGTTTTCGGATAATCGGCGCCTAATTTAACGTGGTGCAAGTCCTGTTCGGCAAAGGATAGCGTATCAGGTCGGTGAATTTTTTCAAGCGGAACATCTATCAGTTCGGGCAGCCAGTGCTTGACGTAGGTGCCTTTTGGATCATAACGACGCGCCTGGTTCAGGATATTGAAATAGCGATTTTCGCGGGGATCGCTGCCAACGCTGGCTATGTAATTCCAGTTGCCCCAATTGCTGCAAGGGTCGTAGTCAATGAGTATGGATTCAAAATATTCGGCGCCCATTTGCCAATTCACAAACAGGTCTTTTACTAAAAAACTGGCCACGTTTTGCCGGCCCCGGTTCGACATAAATCCCGTGAGTTTAAGCTCCCGCATATTGGCATCAATAAACGGTACGCCTGTAACGCCGTCTATCCATTTTTGAAGCAGGCGTTCGTCGTTGCGCAAACGGGAGGAAGCCTCGCCCGAAGTTCCCCCTTTCAGAAAGATTTTATTGCCGTGCTTTTTGCCCATCAAGCGGAAAAAATCGCGCCATAGCAATTCGAAGAATATCCAGTAAGTAGATTCATTTGCGCCGTGCGTCAGCTCAAACTTCCGAAGCTCGTAATAAATAGTTTTAGGAGACAAACAGCCCTGTGCCAACCACGGAGAAAGTTTGGAAGAATAATCGCCGCCAATGAGTTCGTTGCGGGTTTCTTTATAAGTTTTTATGAGCTGGCTACCCCCAAAATAATACTGCAGGCGTTCAAGCGCTGCTGTTTCGCCGCCTTCGAATTGAAATGCGCTTCGCAGGTCGTTTTCAATGGCCTCGTGGCCAAAATCGGCAATGGAGGGAATGTCGCCGGCTGTTATCGGAATCCCCAATTTGGCCAAAGGTTTTTCAGGTGCCGGTAAAGGCTCACGGATCGGCACGATGCGTTCCACCTCTTTCCTGAACTGCGTAAAAGTATCCGGCGTATGGGTTACCGGGAAGGGCAAATCAGCGGTATAATACAACATTTTGCCCCTTGAATAGCGAACCTCCTGCCCGATTGACCAAAGGTTTTGTTCCAGCGCATCCTGTACATAAACTTCTTCCCGGGTTCGTTCCCGGTTGCAAAACACCCAGCCTGTTTTCAGCTCTTTGGCCAATTCGAAAATAATGGTTTCCGGTTTGCCAACGCGAACGATCAAATCGCTGCCAAGTTTACGCAGGGATTGCCGCAAGTCATACACCGCTTCAATGATGAACTGGGCGCGGTATTTTCCTGTTTTCGCAAAACCAAAACGCGTCGTGCCCGAAAATACGCGTTCGTCGAAAATGTATACCATGGCAACCTCTTCCGCACTCACCAGCGCGTCAGTCAACGCCTCGTTGTCGTGCAACCTTAAATCTTGCCTGAACCAAACTATAGCGCGTTGTTTTTGCATGTTCCTTTGTTTTTGATGCCTGAGCAGGAGCCTCTTGCGGTCTCCTGTTGACCTGAATCAAACACTATTGAAAATATTCATTGTAACAACAGCAAACAACTTTGGTTTTTATTCTGAACCGGAAAAACAGGGGCTTGCTGGCATTAATTGTCATCAATTTGTATTATCAGCGCCTCTCCGGCTGCAAGTTGTTCAATTTGGAGCAAACCATCGTAACAAACCAAAGGCGTCTGGTAATTCCTTTCATTTTCCAGGGCCGAAAAAATGACCCTGAACTTCACGCCGTATACCATTGAACAAGGGATTTTGACTCGTTCGGCGGCTTGTTGCAGGTTGGAATTGACTACAAAGATATAGGCTCCTTGATCCTGATGCGTCCAGGCCATGACCTGCCGGGCAGCCGTTGCATCGGGTGGGATCAGCCAGGACAGAGAACTGGAAAGTTGGGGCAACAAACGTTCAGCCTCATTTCGGATGCGGTTCAGGCGTTGGAACAAAGTCAGGTTGTTTCCAAAAACGTAAGGCCCTTGCGTTCGCTTTGACCCATCTTCCATGCGGAATACGTACAGTTTGGTATAGTGCTCATTGGGTGCCGGTTCGGGGTGCGGATCCCTGCATTCAAAACCAAGTGCCATGTAACTGGGCATATCGGTCAAAAACATGCCCATAAAAAAACGCGCCTCATTCCCAGCCTGATAAAATTTGTCGAAACGCGGATCGTCTTTATCCCCGGTCATCAGCGTAAAGCAGGGCGCAAAGCCCCGGGTATGCAGCAAATCGAGGTAAAGCCGGAAGTTTTGAAGAAAATCGGGTTCGCCCGGCACCATAGACTGCAAATCGCCAAGCGTGGCATCTGCTTCTGAGAGATCAAGGTGGTCTTCTTCGCTGCCGTAGGCCATAGACCCGGGTGGTGCCAGAAAGGTTTCTGCAAAATAAGCAAACCAGGGCTTTTCCTGCCGAACCGTGCGCAGTACCGCACGGTGAATGTCGTAATACTCATCCGCGATTTCGGGCACGCCTTCCGGTCGCATTTGGACATGCGACATGTCGCCGCGCATAAAGTCAAAATGGTATTCCCGTTGCACCGCAGCGTATTGGCTACATACATATTCCCAGACCTCGGTTTTCGGGCGCTCAAAATCGAATTCCCAATCGAGGTTGTCGTTTTTATTTTCGTACAATTTATACCGGGTTAGGGGGCCAAAAACCCTCGACATCGGGCCGGGGTTGATGATGCGGTAATCTAACCAGGCATCATCTGCCACCGTTTTGGCTGCCGCTTCGTCAATGTCCACTTCCAGGCCCCGGTATGGTGGCCCCATAGTTGCTGGCACAGGTTCCAGACCCTGCCGGTGTAAATACTGGATAAACGCGGATCGGCGTTCATTACGGGCAAAATCGTCGTGCTTGTCTCCAAAAAGTACCTGGCAACGGGTAGCTTCGGGCAAATGAAACAACTCCCTGACATTAGCCGGAAATGCAACCACAGGTTGAGCCGAGCCAATCTGTTTCAAGTATTGATAGATCAGTTCTTCAACCCGTTCATGAAGGCGCGCACTGTGATTGGTGATCAACACCCCTTTACGTTCCATCCACTCAAAAAAACCAGGATTAGCAAGTACAATCTCCGAATAGCGATCGGTATGCGGAATAACGTCCATCCCGACAACCCGACCCAGGTCATGCAACACGTTTACAGTGACTTTCAGTTGTTGCTCAACTGTATTCAATTCAGGCAGCGCGTCGGCCAGTTCCTGGCTAAAGAACTCCCGGTTGATGTGCCAGCTTGCCATGCCGTAAAGACTCGCGACAACTCCCGGCTCCCAAATGGGCAGTAAATGGACTGCTTGCTGGCAGGCAGGAACGGTGAACAGGTAATTGACCAAATTCCAGAAATGTCCGATCGTCCGAACATTAACCCCCACCATATTCGTTGTGCGCATCCAGTTTGCGTCGTCCAGGTGCTTAATCGGGGAAGGGCGGGTTAATGCTGGGTTGAGCGCTGCTTCGAGCCTTTTGGTGCCTAATTTTTGTTTTAACACAGCGAGGGTTGTAGCCACCGGCAGATGAATGGCTGTAGTTGGTGCTAAACCTTCTATATAAGTGCTTTTTCCGTTGAGATAAGCATCTAATCCGGCCAGCTCTGAAAAGACGGATGCATTCATGTTTTTTTTAATATGGGTAATAGGTCTTTTACAACATTATCGCGGTAATAATAGTCATAAAACCCCACAGGCGTTGTTTGATTTTCAAGTGCGAAGCATCGCAAAATAGCATCGGCGAATGCAGTCATATCGTGATCAGCCACCACTATGAGTTGTTCACCACAAACTTGTTTTTGAATCCCGAATGCCCCGCTTTCAGTTGAAACCACCGTTTTGCCGAGTGCAATAGCTTCCAACACTTTCGTTTTTACACCAGCTCCTTTCAGAATTGGGTTGAGCACAACATCCGCTGCTAACACGTACTGGTCAATGTTTTCTACAAATCCCAGATATTCGAGGTTGTATTGGCGGTAAGCTTCTAATTTTTGATATTCCGAGGGCAGGCTGCCGCCACAGATCAAAATGCGGTAGTCTATGTTCGATTGTGTCTTCAGCAGCGGTGCCAATTCCTGAGCGATAAAAAGCACAGCTTCGAGATTGGGTTGGTAGTTTTGGGGGCCGAAAAAGAGGATCCAGCGTTCTGTCTCTTTAAAGCCGTGCGCCGCCGCCACTTCATGCCGGGCTGCCTGCCGTTCCAGTTCTGATGGTGGCGTTTTGCGTGCTACACCATAAGGTACGTCCACGCATTTTTTTGGGTCAAGCCCAAATTCGGCTATGGCTGCTATCCGTTCTTCCGCGGAAATAAACAGCACTTGATTCGCAAGGCGATAAACCAACCACTCTACCCCCCAAACGATGCGCCACCACCATTTGTCCATGCTGCGAAAGCGCCGATATTCGATGTTGTGCGCGTACACCAGCAATGAAATGCCGGACAAGGCAAGGATCGGCAACAGCAAGGGAACAATGAAGGGTTGTTGTGCGATGCAATGCCGAACCCGCGCCGCTTTCAGAATACGATAACAGCGCCAGGCAACCATTGGACTGAAATATTTGGTCATGCCTTTGCGGAAAGCAAATTCAAGCTGGAATGCATAACTGCCGGTGGCATTCCCGAAGCTGGAAATGCAAATCGTCGGCACTTCACGCCCAAGCGCCTGGCAAATACCATAACCAGCCTGATGCCCGCCATTTTTTGGAGGCAAAAAAACGTATGGAATAACAACTGCCGTCACCGGCGAAGCAGCGGTCTGCAAGGTTTCAGTATTTTGAGGGGTAAAGATAAGCGGGCACCAGGATAATCCCCGGAAAATCGCGGCGGCCTGCTTCGCTCAAAAATAGTTTGGCACCATGAACGAGTTGCTTTTTATTGTCATTACCTCGTTCGCCGGCACCATGTAAAAACAGCAGCAGCGGGTACTTTTGGGTTTTGTCGTAAGACTCCTGAAATAAAATGCGGTAGGGCAAGGTTTTGCCGTCCGCAGTAGTAAAGGTATGTTTTTGAAAGAGGTTCAATTCCTGGGCATTCGCGGCAAGCGGCAACAAAAGTAATGCCATGGAAAATAGTTTATTCATCTGTTTAACAGTTTTGAATGAGTGAAAAAAAGTTCCCATTTTTGCAGAATGGAACACAAGATACAAGCGGAAAACTTAGATGAGCAAAGATTCGGACGGGTTTTGCCACACGTTTCGGTGGATTGTGTGATTTTCGGGTTCCACGAAAATTAGTTGCGGGTTTTGTTGTTGCGGCTTAGAAAGATTCAGGAATGGAGTTTGCCGGGCGGTCGCCTTTTTCCTGACGAATCTTTAGACGATGCGGCGCACCGCGTACTTAAAGAACGGACGGGCCTGCAAAACATTTTTCTGAAGCAATTTTATACCTTCGGAGACCGCCGCCGTATGGACAATACGGATTTTCAGGGCATACTTGCAAAACAGGGCATCCAGTTAGACCCCACCCATATCTTGTTCGACCGTACGATTTCGGTGGGCTATTACGCCTTGGTCGAATTTTCACAGGTAACCCCCGGATTGGACGCACTCACTGAGGAGTGGCGTTGGTGGGATGTCAGGGAAGAAGCCGATCGTATCGCTTGCTTTCATCTTCAATCGCATTCAATTCATTCTTGTGCATACGATAAACATCCCGGATGTTCCTGAGCCAGGGGTTCAAAATGCCCAGGTCTGCCGATTGCATAGCCGCTTTGACGCCCCCGCAGGCATAGTGGCCGAATACGATGACGCGCTTCACTTTCAGATGGTTAACTGCATAATTTAAGACCGACATGGCGTTCAGGTCAATGCTGATGACCATATTGGCAATATTCCGGTGGATGAAGACTTCTCCCGGCTGTGCCCCCATCAGTTCTTCTGCGGTAACCCGACTGTCTGAGCATCCAATATAAAGATATTCAGGTTGTTACCCTTTTGATAAGTCTTCGAAATAGGTGGGTGAAACGGCAAGTTTTGTTGGCAATCCACTGCTCATTGTTTTCGAAAACTTTGCTAAAATCAGCCATGATTTGATTATTGTTAAGTGATACTTTGAGAAATAGATAGTAATACTATTACTCCAACTCAAAATTAAAAACTGTTCACGATGAAGGTAGAGATTTTTCAAAATTTGTTGAAATACCGGAAAAATAAACTAAAGCTGTGCAAAAAGTAAAAGTAGACATCCTCGGAGCAGGATTCATCAGCGACATCCATTTGGAAAGCTATCATCGCTTTGTGCCCGAAGCGGAAATTGTAGCTGTTTATACGCGCAACCAGGCGAAAGCGGAAGCACTTGCAAAAAAATACAACATCCCGCAGTGGTAAAACGACTTAGACGCGATCATTCAGCAATCGGGATGCGATGTGGTGGATATTTGCCTGCCAAATTTTTTACACGCAACTGCAACGCTCAAAGCGGCCAAAGCGGGGAAGCGGGGAAACACATCATCATTGATAAACCACTACCGGTCACGCTGGAGGAAGCCGACCAAATGGTTGCTGCCTGTCAGGTTGCCCGTGTCAAACTCATGTATGCAGAAGAACTTTGCTTTGCGCCAAAATACGAACGCGCCTGCCACTTAGTGAAGGAAGGCGCTGTGGGTGAAATTTACCTGCTCAAGCATTGTACCGCTGAACTCTGTTCGGAGCCCCTGCAAAATAGCGTTCCCGGTTTCACGCTGAACTGGAGTTCAGCGCTGCATCACAGAACCAATCGCCGTTGTACAAGTTAAGCTTTCCGACTGGAATCCTGAAGCTGTGCCGCTGCTTCTGCATCTAAAAAAAACAGGCTATTAGGGTGTTGTTGCAATACGCTGCCAGGAACCGAAGATGAAACCGGCTGTTCGATTGCCGCCTGAATAATGGATGTTTTGCGGGCACCATTGGCCATCATCACGATGGTTCGGGCATCCATGATTTGCCGGATGCCCAAGGTAAGACCTTGCTCCAGTGCGGTTTCGCCCTGGAAATATTTCTGCGCAGTCGTCTTCGTCTCCGGAGCCAGCGCGGCAACGTGTGCCTGGAGGTCGAAAGAGACCCCGGGTTCATTAAAACCAATATGTCCGTTGACGCCGATGCCGACCAATAAAAAGTCTATGCCGCCCAATTCGGATAAATGCGCATCCATGCGGGTGCAAACGTCCTGCAAATCTGCGGCCATCCCGTCGAATAAATGAATTTGCCGGGGTTCAATCTGGAGCGGCTGGAACAAATGGCGGTGCAAAAAATAGTGGCAACTGCCGGAATTGGAAGGCGGGATGCCCACCCACTCGTCTAAACCGACAAACTGGATTCCCGAAATGTCAATTCTTTGCATTTTCGCCTGCCGAACAAACTCTGCATAAGCGCCCAAAGGGGTTGCTCCGGTTGCCAGACAAAGCACGGCATCCGGTTTTTCAAGGACTACCCGCATAATTTCCCGTGCAGTATTGGTCGAAAGCCGGCGGTAATCTTCATAGATTCTGGTGATCATAATGGGTTTGCTTAATTTTCCTCCAACCTACGCAATTCTTTGGGACTTTTTACAATTATATTTGTGCAATGAACCTTCGACTACATCCCATAAAAATAAATTATGTGCAAAATCATTTTGAACTTAGCTGTCAGCCTTGACGGCTATATCGAAGGCCCAAACGGCGAATACGACTGGTGTTTCACCGACCAGGATTATGGAGTAAAAGATTATACCGGTTTATTTTTTAGGGGTAAGTCAAAAAAATGAAGTGCAGATTATCCGGGATTTTGCAATTTTGCCTTCATCACTAAACAAGAAGGCATGTCTATACAATCGAAACAAGACCTGGAGGGGATGAGCAATGCACTGAAAACCTTCATTTCCACCAAAGCGCGGTATGTTTATCCGCCCCGGGATGGCTGGATCATGAAGGCCAAAGACGGCAGTTTTGTCGCCCGGCATGAGCACACCCTGATTGTGACGGACGGTTATCCGGTCATCCTCACCGCCAACAACGGGATATGACAACGCCTTCCGCTCAATTGCCTAAAATTATTTTCGTCATGGGCGTTTCTGGTTCCGGCAAAACGACCATCGGAAAGCTGCTGAGCGAACGCAGCGGACTGCCATTCTTTGACGGCGATGACTTCCATTCGGTTGAAAACATCGAAAAAATGCAGTCCGGCAAGCCCCTTGACGACAGCGACCGGCTCGGGTGGCTGCATGCCATCAACCAGGCCGCAAATGCTGCCGCGCAACAAAACGGGGGAATTTTTGCGTGTTCTGCCTTAAAAATATCCTATCGCCGGCTTTTGGAAAACGGCATCGAATCCCGGATAGCCTGGGTATTCCTCGATGGCGATTTCGAACTGATCCGACAACGCTTAGCGCAAAGAAAAGCGCATTTTATGCCACCCGGACTTTTGAAATCACAGTTTGAGGCGCTGGAGCGGCCAGAAGATGCGATAATTGCCGATTTGAACCGCTCGCCTGAGGCCATTGTAGACCAATTAATGGATGTATTTAGTAAATAACCCGGAGTTCTGTAGCGTTTGAGCGAGTTTCACGGAGCAACTCGTAAAAATTAACGCCGCAAAACTCCGTGCTATGAAAGCCGTTTGCGCTTAAGAAAGTGCTTGTTTGACCAATGCGACCCATTTTTCCGCCACTTGCAATTCTCCACTCAACTGCATTTGCTTTTTCCCATCATAAAATTGAAGTGAAACTGGCATGATTTCAGCTTTTTTATAGAAAAACTGCAATTCTATCTGCTCGATTATGCGTTGGGTTCCAGTGCTCGTTTTCACTTCTCTGGAAACGTTGTTGATGTTGCACCGCGCAATATCTTTCAGGTCAATTAATACTTCCTGGTGGTCTACTTCAGTGTTTTTCACATAGGCTACTTGCTTTGAAGCTTCATCTATTCCGATCGCACAGTCGTTCCAGGCTTCTTTTGCTGATAACCGGAGTCCGTTTTTTTCACTAAAGGCCAGGAGCGCGCTCAACCGTTGTTTCAGTTTTCTAGCGCCCGAACGGCTCAATAAATAGATGGGTACGAAGAAAAGTATGATGCATACGATTCCAATAAATGTGGATGAAAATCCCATAGTTTGCTGATCGTGATAAAGGTAACTCCGGAGAGCATCCAAGGCCTCCCAAGCAACCCGCTTGGTTAAAATAATTGTTTGAAAATCAAATAGAAAAGCAAAATGGAATTACCAAAAATCATGAAAAGGAAAGACGAGATCCGGCGGCTCAAGGCTGACCACGCGGTTTATTGAAGCTAAAAAATAACGAACCGCTGCGACATCGCCGTTGCGGTATTGAGCCGGGTTGCCCAGCCACGAGGAAAGTCTGGTTTGAAACGAAGGTTTGCCAACGGTTTTCTGCAGACTAAAGCCGTTTTTCTGCTCACCAACTGAGATAAAATCGGGAGTATTGACGGTTAAATAAACCCCGTCTTCTTTAGCATGGTTTGCACCCCGGAGTTGTGAAACAGCAGCATGGCCTTGCTGCAAGGCGATGGAAAACATCGCCAGCAAGGCTAAAAAGACACTGATCCGTATTCTTTTTGACTGATTCACGGCGCAATATTAGACAATAAAGCGGAGCTGTGCAAGTACTCCACGAAGGGGAGCCTTATCTGTTCAGAGAAGGGGGACGTAGAAGGTACCCGCATTGACGGATGTTGAAATCCAATGACAATATCAGATTTTGGAATGCCTCGTTCAGCCAGTTTGGCAGCTATGTCAGCCTCCGTATTGTTTTGCTGAATCCATACCTTGCCATCAAGGATGTCTATATAAAAGACAACATCATAAACGAACTTCCCATCCTCCCAACCGAGTGAGACCAGTTGAAAGTGATTCCGCACAGTATCTGCCACTACTTCGTCCTTCAGTGAAGTGGGATAAGATGGAGGAATGGCAGCGTACTCCTGAAGCAAATCAAAGATAATTTGCTGATAGTGAGTTATTTTATCCATTTCACAATGTTTTGATTTTCAAAATCAGCTCTCCTCCCACCCCATCGTGCGCTCCACCGCTTTTTGCCAACCCGCATACAAGCGATCCCGCTGCGTATCCGGCATATTCGGCTGAAAAGCCCGGTCGAGTTGCCATTTAGCGCTAATATCCTCCATCGTCCAAAACCCGATAGCCAAACCGGCCAGGTAAGCAGCCCCAAGTGCTGTGGTTTCCACAATCATCGGGCGCTGAACTTCTACTCCGAGAATATCGGCCTGAAATTGCATGAGCAGGTTGTTGGCGCAGGCCCCGCCATCCACCCGAACAGTTTTGAGGGCAACACCGGCATCTTTTTCCATCGCCAGCAAGACATCTTTGGTCTGATAGGCCAGCGATTCCAGCGTAGCGCGCACGAGGTGCGCTTTGCTGGTACCCCGGGTAAGCCCGAAAATGGCACCGCGGGCGTACATGTCCCAGTATGGCGCGCCCAATCCGGCAAATGCAGGTACGACATACACTCCGCCCGTATCGGGTACTTTCATCGCAAAAAATTCAGAATCAGGGGATTCGTCAATGATTTTCAACCCGTCGCGCAACCACTGGATGGCGGCTCCGGCAATAAAAACGCTACCTTCGAGCGCGTACGTGGCCTGGCCGTTCAAGCCCCAAGCCACCGTTGTCAGCAACCCGGCGGTTGAAGTGACGGCCTCCGTTCCGGTGTTCATGAGCATAAAGCAGCCCGTGCCATAAGTATTTTTCACCATGCCGGGGGTGTGGCAGGCTTGTCCGAACAACGCCGCCTGCTGATCGCCTGCCATTCCGGCAACGGGGATGGCGCTGCCCAGCAAGCGCTCCGCTGTGTGTCCGTAAATTTCACTGGAAGGAAGCGCTGCCGGTAGCAGCTGGCGCGGAATATCCAAAAGCGTTAGTAATTCTTCGTCCCACTCCAAAGTATGGATATTAAAAAGCAGCGTACGGGAGGCATTGGAATAGTCGGTTACGTGTACTTTCCCGTCGGTGAGTTTCCAGGTCAGCCAACTGTCTATGGTGCCGAACAACAGGTCGCCACTTTCCGCTTTTGCCCGGGCACCTGGCACGTTGTCGAGCATCCAGCGAACTTTGGTTCCGGAAAAATAAGCGTCAATAACCAACCCAGTTTTATTGCGCACCAGTGCCTCGTGTCCGGCGTTTTTCAACTGTTCACACAGGGGTGCAGTGCGTCGGTCTTGCCAAACAATCGCGTGATGGATCGGCTCGCCGCTGTGGCGATCCCAAACAACGGTGGTTTCGCGCTGGTTGGTGATCCCGATGGCTGCGATTTCTGAAGCGCTGATTCCGGCTTGTTGCAGGGCTTTTTGGGCTACACCCAACTGGGTAGCCCAAATTTCCATGGCATTGTGCTCTACCCATCCCGGCTGCGGAAAAATTTGGGTAAATTCTTGCTGAGCGATGGCAACGATATTGCTTTCGTGGTCGAAAACAATGGCTCGCGAGCTTGTGGTGCCCTGGTCGAGGGCGAGGATGTATTTTTTCATTATCAATTATTTATTTGAGGGTCAGAGACCGAATTTGCAGTTGGTGGCTCCCCTTCGCTTTTTTTAAGATTTCCGCATAAGCACGCAGGCTGTTTTCAGCGTCTTGCCGGTTGGGGTGCAACAAGCCCGGAAAAACCACGTAGCGGTTGTCGTTGCCAAAACACCCCAGCCACAGGGCATTGGCTTTAACCCCGGCCGCTTTGAGGTCGTAAATGCGTCGCACGGCTAAATCCACCGTCCGCACAACCGTATCCTGCACAATGTATTTTGCACTTTGAAAAAAAAGCCTGGAGCAATCGTAATACGTCAGATCTTCATCGGAATTGACCGACAGGATGAAGTCGTCGCTGCCGTTTTTCCTGGCACCCGGCCCCATCACAATATAGGGTTTTACGTGGGTATTGAAAGGGCGTACCGAGGCGCTGTCCACATCGAACCCAAAAGATTCGCGCTTATTTGTTTTGGCTTTTGCTTCCAGTTCGGTGCGGTAGTCGTCCTGTTCAATGACCCGAATCGGTCTTTTTCCCCACTCTGCCACGAATAACGCCATCATGGAAATCAGACAAATAGAGATGATGATCATTTGGTGCGGATAGTGGCGGCGATGGTAGCTAAACGTAGAGCGGTAGGGTGTTAACCAGCGCTTTGCCTCGTCCAGACGCGGGGTCGTAAACTGTTTGGCCCAGGCCCCATAGCGGCTCTCCCCGATTCTCCGGGTCAGCTCATTCATCGAAATAAATTGAACCAGCCGGCGCCGGCCCATAAAAATTTGCTGGCGTGCCGGGGTGATGAGCATGCGGGGTTTCAACGCTTCATTTACGACTAGTAATCCAAAACCAAAATAGATGCATTGCCGCTGCAACTCCCGAAAATAGCGATCGGTGTAAGCGGGAAAAACATCTTCTCCAATGGCGACCCACTGTTCGTCGGCGTTGTATTCTTTGAATTGTTCGATGGCGTGAATGAATCGGTAGCGGCGCATCCGGGACAACAAAAACCAGAAAAGCAGGAAAAATAAAGAGACAACCGTTACAAATATCCCTAATGAAACAATTAGCCCCAACCGCAACGCTGCATAGAACCCCAAGTTGTGGCTAAAAAACATCAGGACGGCCATAAACGATAAGGCAATGGCGGCGCAATCCCAGCCCAATTTTTCGTACTTCAAATTAAAGCGCACCTCTTTTTTAGTGGTATAAGATGTTGCTTCAAGCGTGGCAATAAACGGGATTCCATCCTCCTTGGTAAAAGTGAGGTAACCGTCCGCAACAATACCGCCTTCCCCGCGCATGTCGGCTCTGATTTTGGTTTCTCCTGACCGCGGCCTGAATTTGTAGTACTCCTTCAGGTAGCGCAGGCTGGCCAATTTGATGTTGTGCTCGGTCAGGTTGTTCACAAATTGCTTAGATGTTAGACTTCATATTTTAGACATTTGACGCCAGCGTTTGCCATAATCGGATCGTTTCTACTGCAGGGCACACATCGTGTACCCGCAATATCCGGGCGCCTTGCTGCAACGCCACAACATGTAGCGCGGTCGTACCATTCAGTGCTTCACCGGGTGTAATTTTTAACGTTTTCCAAATCATGGACTTCCGTGAAATGCCAGCAAGCAAAGCACACCCCGTGATTTGAAAAACATGCAGGTTATTCAGCAACCGAAAGTTGTGTTCGGCCGTTTTTCCAAAACCAAAACCCGGATCGAGCAGGATGTCTTTCACCCCCAGCGCCCGCAAGCGGCCAATGCCTTCGATGAAAAAATCCAGCACTTCGGTCACCACATCTTCGTAAACGGCTTGCCCCTGCATATTGCCCGGCACGCCTTTCAGGTGCATGAGTACGTAGGGGACACCCAAATCTGCAACGGTTTGGAACAACTGATCGTCCAATCGGCCGCCCGAAATATCATTAACTATGGCGGCACCTGCTTCCACACAGGCTTTTGCTGTTTTGCTGTGGATGGTATCAATGGACAAAACAGCGTCCGGAAAGCGCTTTACAATGGCTTCTATCACGGGTAAAACCCGCTGCAATTCTACTTCAGGTGACAAAATCTCTGCCCCCGGCCTCGACGACATGCCCCCGATATCTATCATGGCCGCGCCTTCTTCCAGCATGGTCGCCGCCTGAAACAACGCCGCATCTACCACGGCATAACGACCGCCATCGTAGAACGAATCCGGTGTGACATTCAAAATGCCCATCACCAACGGCTGCGCCAAGCTCAACAAGCGGCCCTTACAGTTGAGGGTGGTATGTGTCGTTTCGGTGTCGTACATAGATTTGCAGCTTTCGTGCAGTGGTAAAATTATTACTTTTGCTATACTTTTCACAAAAGCAACTTCAACGATGGCAAATAAGTATTCACCACCACCACAAAAAGCGCAAAATGCAGGCCGAATGATTCTCCTGCTCGGGCTGCTGATCGTTGCAGGCATTCTGATCTACCGAAAATATTGGGGGGATTTGAGCAATTATACCAGCATCCCAAAAGAGTTTCAACTGACCTACAAACCGGCTGATTTTGAAGTGTCTGTGGATCCGGAAGACGCCTTAGCCATCATGAACAACCCGCAGCGCTACCGCCGGGAGTTCGATGAGCTGGTCTATACGATCAATATGTCCATTCTCAAGCACGTGACCGATCGCATGGGGCTGGACGAAAGCATAAAAGCTAAGCTCAAAGGCGAGTACGAAAAACACCATGCTTATCTCAAGAATCTGTACTACAACGATTTTATTGCGTTGCAAGACAGCACATCTGCGCTTTACCAGGCCTGGTACGACAACCAGTCGGCCAATTCGGTGGAGGTGCTGAACCAGGTAGCTGCGAAATACACCTGTTTTTTGGTCACGCACGTCATCACCAGTTTGGTGAAAACCAATGAAGCAGGCAGCATTTATGCCAAAGGGCAAAGCGTGGATACTCCCTGCGGTATTGCCATCGCCGAAGCCCTGCAACCCATGCTTAAACGCATGGAAGAACGGGCTGCCATTGAGGATTTTAGCCGTTCGCGCGGTCTTTTGCAGGAAAAAGTGGAGCGGGCGGTCGCCGAATTGGCCACCATGGAAGTACGTGATAAAAAAGGCCTCAACAAGCAGTTGCAGACCAAAATCTGGGGATTTTCGGTCTCTTCCTCCGATATCGAAATCACGGCCATCAGCATCCTGAAGGTTGGCTTTCGCCTGAACGACTATTTCGACGTCAGCCTGAACGCCAAAACGGGAACAGTTACCGTCACCCTGCCGGAGCCTCAGGTGCTTTCCCACGAGGTGTATCCCAAAATTGACAAACTCGACATCGGCTGGCTCCGCGAAGTGAAAGGCGTGAACCTTAACCAGAGTTTCAATATTTTACGAGAGGAGTTCCGCCGCGAAGCGATCGAAAGCGACATCATGGAAAAGGCTAAAACGCAGGCCACCGAGTTGATGGATACGCTGTTCGGGCCGATGATTTCTTCTATGAACAAGCGGTATAAACTGAAGGTGCGTTTCCGGGAAAGCAGCCAGCAACCCGCAGAAGAAGAGCGCGCTATACCCCGATCAAGGAAAGAAGATGAGGAACAGACGCTGGATTCTTGATTTTTTACTTAAGCTTCAAATTCATGCTCGACGCTGCATTTTGGGAAAACAATTATCGGCAGGAACACACGCCCTGGGATCTCGGCGGTGTATCGCCTGCATTAAAAGCGTACGTGGATCGCATAGCCGATAAAAACCTCCGCATCCTCATACCCGGAGCAGGCAGCGCGTATGAAGCCATTTACCTCCACCACGCAGGGTTTACACAGGTTTATGTTTGCGACTGGGCACCGTCTGCTTTCCAGTACCTGCGCCGCGAAGCGCCTGATTTTCCAGAAACGCACTTGGTCGTAGCCGATTTTTTTAAACTTGAATTGCAGGTAGACCTGATTTTAGAGCAAACCTTTTTTTGCGCCATTGCGCCGGAATTACGGGAGGCTTATGCCGAAAAAACTGCCGGTTTATTGGCGACGGGTGGCAAATTGGCCGGACTGCTGTTCGCCTTTCCTTTTGAGCAGGAAGGCCCGCCTTTTGGCGGCACACAGGAAGAATACGAACGCCTGTTTGCGCCCTGGTTTCATAGGCTTCATTTAGCGATCAGCGACGCGTCCATCAAGCCGCGCGCCGGTCGGGAACTCTTTATCGAATTGCAAAAGCGATGAAAAACTACCTCTCGCTCATCAAGTTCAGCCACACCATTTTTGCATTGCCATTTGCTATGCTGGGCTTTTTTTTAGCGACGCTGCAACCCAATATCTACTTTCAGTGGCCAACGCTGCTTCTGGTTTTGCTGTGCATGATCTTTGCACGCAGTGCAGCTATGGCGTTCAACCGCTATTTAGACCGCGATATTGACATCCGAAATCCCCGCACCCAACAGCGCGAAATCCCTGCTGGCGTCATTCGCCCGCGGGAAGCCCTGTTTTTTGTCGCAGCCAACAGCCTGTTGTTCATTGCGGCCACGTGGTTTATCAATAAAACCTGTTTCTACCTCTCCCCCATCGCGCTGTTGGTTGTGTTGGGATACAGCTACACCAAGCGCTTCACCTGGCTTTGTCATTTTGTGCTGGGTATGGGTCTTTCGCTGGCACCCATCGGAGCGTATTTAGCTGCGGGCGGTAGTTTTGACCTCATTCCGCTGCTCTACTCCGGTGCTGTGCTGTTCTGGGTTTCCGGCTTCGACATCATTTACGCGCTCCAGGATGAAGAATTCGACCGCGAGCAAGCGCTCTATTCAGTCCCTGTGTTGCTTGGCAAACGCGGGGCACTGCGCTTGTCTTCCCTATTGCATCTGCTTTGCTTCGGCCTTGTCTTATCCGCAGGTTTTGCTGTCGCCGATGCTCATGTTGAATTTGAGTGGCTGCATTGGGTCGCCGTTGCCATTTTTGGTGCCCTGCTACTCTACCAGCACAGCCTTGTGAAGTCCAATGACCTCAGTCGGGTAAATCTGGCATTTTTTACGACCAACGGTATTGCGAGCCTGGCTTTTAGCGGGTTGGTGATTCTGGATGTATATGTGTAGTGTCTGTCTTCAGATCTCGATAGCTACGTTATGCAAAGGCCCAAAACTGGTCACTTACACGAGTAAGCTCCCATTTTTGGGTCTTCACATGCCTTGCTCTCGAACCCTAAAGTCCAGACACGCTCCTTAGTCCTGCTGGACTGTTATTTCCCGGGATCTACCCGACTGAAAAACCATGAATTAAAAACAAAACCATGCATAGCATCACCGTCTTTTGCGGCTCAAACTCCGGCACAGACCCGGTATTTACCAATCAGGCATTCGCGCTCGGCAAAACTTTGGCACAATTGAACATCCGGTTGGTCTATGGCGGAGCGAAAATCGGGATGATGGGCGCGGTAGCTGAAGGCGTACTGAGCGCCGGAGGCAAAGTTATCGGCGTCATACCCTGGTTTTTAAGAAAAAAAGAAGTCGCGCACGAAAACCTGACCGAATTGATTGTGGTAGAAAGCATGCACGAGCGGAAAATGAAAATGCACGAATTATCCGACGGCGTGATCGCGCTGCCTGGCGGTTTCGGCACCCTGGAAGAATTATTCGAAATGCTAACCTGGGCGCAACTTGGGCTTCACCAAAAGCCAATCGGCATTTTGAATATAGCCGGCTTTTATGATGCACTGTGTGCCCAAATACAAACCATGAGTGACCAGGAATTTTTAAAGGAATCGAACCAAAAAATGCTGTTGGTTAGTGATCGCATCGAAGATTTGCTGGCACAGATGGAAAACTATGTGGCGCCGGAAGTTGGGAAATGGATTGAGAAAGAAGATGTTTAGATTATCAAATCAAGTTCGCATGGAGAACTTCACCGCCCTCCTACCCTTTCCCTTTTCTCAGGCCTAATGGAATGCTTTTGTTTAGTTTACCTTTTTTTTTAAGAAAACTCCGACTGAGTAAAACCTTATATAGATAAACATGTGTTGCAAATAAAGAGCCTGCAACACCAAAACTCATGGCATCGCAGGCTCTTATTTTCCTGAAAGAGAATCTACTCAGATTCTACCAAGTGTTCTTTTCTTACCGTTGAATCACAAACCTTTCTGTTTTCACAAATCGTTCATTTTCAATAGAAAGGAAATAAATCCCTGAAGCCTGTCCGGATAAATCCAGCGTAAATTCAGGTCGGTTGGCTTGACGGGCGCCGGAGGCAATTACTTTACCCGTCAGATCGGTTACGTAATAGCGGGCGTCGCCGAGCAGGCCGCCTTCGATGGTCACGTTGACCTGGCCGGTCGTCGGGTTCGGCGCAATGCCGAAAGAAACCGGAATTTCCAGTTCGGCAGCGTCGGTCACGAAGAGGCAATCGCCAATTTCGTAGCTGATGCGTTCTGCGTCGGCATTCACTGCATCGTAAATGGCAGAAATGCAAACTGTATTGCTCAGGCGCTCTGTGAAATAGACCCGCAGCACCTGGCCGTCGAAATATTTATTCAAAGGAAACTCATCTAACGCCAGGGCCATAACGTGTCCATTGGGGTTGAAGGAAATGGTCGGATTAAAATTACCGGCTACATTCACCACTGAATCAATGATTACGCCTTCAATTTGCAGGTCAAAACCAAGCAGGTAGGTCAGGTTGTTGGCCGCGTAGATATCAAAATAATTGGCGTTCATATTGCTGAGACCGATTTCAACGGACTCCTGCTGGTTGATCACGTGGAAAGGGAAATTGCAATGGCTATGGGTGCCCCCGCCGCCACCAATATGGGTATGTTCGTCTTCTTGGAAGCGGGTGCAGCCATTCAAGCGAGCCACGTCGAGCACGGTGAAGGTCGTGTCGTTGGTCAGTTGGTTACACTTGATTGGATCCAAGTCTTCAGCCATAATCTGTTCGATGTAAGCGATTACGTCGGCATCCGTACGCAGGGTGTCGAGGTTTAAATCACCACGAATGCGGCTCCCGTTACACTCGCCCGAGCAGTCTTCCGCATTGGCGCCAAGCGGTATCCCCTGACAGTCTACGAAAGGCTCACAATCGGCTATAAGGTTAAAGTACTTGTCACCGTCTGCTTCCACACCGATGTACAAACAAACCTGCACAGCATTATTGTCGAAATTGGTTTCAATTCGGCCTAAATAATCCGGGAGGTGCGGGCTATTTACCCGTAGAACCAGGGTGTAGTTCCCGGGAGCGATGTCAGTGATGTCCACCCACTGGCAGGCGTATCCCGCCGGGTAAGTATCGCCGCAACCGGGTGCCAAAGCCGGGCCATTCGGTGTTACACCGGGCAGGCAATTTGTGTTAACGATGGCATAACTGGTCTTTTGAGCAAAGTCTACCTGCTGGAGGTTTTCGTCGTAGAGGTATGATTCAGCAAAACCCATGTAATGGAAGTGGCCGTGGCACTCCGCCCATTCGTAAGCGCTCGGATTATTGGTCGGGGTGCCCGGATAATAAGGTTGATTGCCGTAGTTCCAAATGGTAACCCCGTAATACAACAATTGCCGCACTCCCGTGCCGAGGAGGCAGCCTTCAGCAACCTGGCAGGGCTGCGCCATGTGGTTGTTGTTAATTTGCAAGCTGTTTACCAAGGTTTCGTACCCGGGCGCGAGGTCTGGTCCGTCGCAGGTGTGCCCGGTTGGCGGGTATTCGCATTGAGTGGAGTCCGGGACTTCCGCCAACGGATTGAAATTACACGCTAAAGTATCCGTACAGCCAGCTATCGGGCCTGAATAAGCCACACTCCATTCAATGTTTTGTCCGGCGCAATTTAGCTCGTCATCGCCAATGCGAATAAAAACAGGTTGGAAAGCCGTCAAAGCCATCGTAACCTCCGCTCCGGTGCCACAGAAATCATTGTTGTAGGCAACGACGCCCAGCGGCCCTTCCGTTTGGGAAGGCGGGCAGTGGTCATAAACATACATTTTGGTATCGCAGGTGTTGTTCAAATCGCAGGTCGTGACGGTATAATTGCCGTTGATCTGTGGGGTGAAGCTGTACCAAAAATCCGGGCCTGGTGCCGTATGCACGCCTTCCGTTACAACCAGCGCCGAGGTGCAAGTGGTGCCGGGAGGGCAATTCAGGACAATAGATTGTTCGAAGTAGCTTTGTCCGTGTGTGTGGAATACCTCAACGCCATCGAGCAAAACACGACAATAGCCCGGCAAAAAAATACCATCTCCAAAGCTGTCAAAGATGGTAAACTGTATGCACTGGGAAGATGGCACACACACGATCTGGCCTGAAGGCCCGCCAGAAGCGAGGGTTGTCTGGCTGGCATTATCCTTTAAAGTCCAGGAAATTTCATTGGGGTAGTTGTCGGGGGCAATAAGGATGGAGATTTCGGACTCTCCATTCGGGCATTGCGCCTTGGCAAACAGCGCAAAAGCCATTAGCAAAAAGCAGGTGTTTAGCTTTTTTGTCATGTTTATTCGTTTGTTTTAGGAGCGTGTCGTAAATATGAAAGATAGCTGCAAAAAACGTAAATAAGTGCAAGTATTTTTATTTTACGACACTTATTTTGATACGATTCAGATTCCCAAAAAGGGGAAAATGCTGCCTGTTCTATCCCGTCGCAGTGACAGCACCACCTTGTACCAATAAAAACACCACCCAAGGTTGCTATTCTACCACATCCTCCCCATCTTTCTGCCATCAAAAATCACCGCGTTGTGGAACATGCCAAATCTGTGATCAAACTGCCTGATGTCGCCCATATTGCTCAATCCTGGCCTGGTTTTCAAAACTGCCTGATCGAAGCACTGCCAGGGGAAATAGACCTTAATTTCAAACTGACCCGGCAGGACGGTGCCTGCTTTGTTTTGAAAATTGCCCATCCCGATACTTCATTGGAATCGCTCGATTTTCAAAACAAACTGCTACAACACTTAGCGAAGCAGGCGCTTCCCCTCCGGCTCCCACAGGTTATTCTCAGCCAAAAAGGAGCAACCATTCATTTGCTGGAAGGCGCTGAAGGGGGAAACCGATACGTCCGGGTACTCTCTTGGGTGGAAGGCCGTGTATGGGGCAAATCTTCGCCCGCCGGTACGGCTCCTTTGGAAAGTTTAGGCAAAGCACTGGGCGTGCTTGATGCAGCACTGGCAGCCTTTGAGCACCCGGAAGCGCGCCGTTATTTGAAATGGGATGTGATAAAAATGCCGTGGATTGAACTGCACTTTGAGCTGTTCCCGGAAAATCAAAAAAAGATCCTCCTTTATTTTTTGTCACTTTTTAAATCTGAGGTCACGCCCCGCCTGAATCAATTGCGCCAGAGCGTCATTTACAACGATGCCAACGATTACAATATCTTGTTGGATCCAGCGACATTCGTGCCGTTAGACGTCATCAGCCTGATTGATTACGGCGACGCGTTGTATTCCTGTACGGTTTGCGACTTAGCCATTGCCATTGCATACGCGGTCATGGACAAACCCGATCCCTTAGCTGCCGCAGCAGCCGTCGTGCGGGGATACCATCGCCAATACCCCCTGCAGGAGGCCGAAGCCGCCGCTCTCTTTCCATTGGTAGCCGCCCGGTTGTGCATCAGCGTCACCGTTTCTGCGCTGAACCGTTCGGAACATCCCGAAAATGAATACCTGCAAATCAGCGACCGCACTGCTTGGAGCCTGCTTGAAAAATGGCATAAGATCCCGCCAGCCTTGGCACATTACACCTTCCGGCATGCCTGTGATTGGGAACCTTGTCCACAAAGACCGGCATTCAATCAATGGTTTACCCAATTCAACGCCCCCGCCCCGATCGTTCCTCTTCCTGCGGGCGCTGCCACCGGCTGGCTCGACCTCAGCGTGGGGAGTTTGGACATCGGCCACAACCGCAATTTTGAAGACAGTGACCGGTTTGAACGGGTAATTGAAAACCTGCTGGAAGAAAAAGGCATCGCCGTAGGTGTCGGTGGCTACAACGAAGTGCGCCCGTTTTACACCACTGACAGCTATACGATCCAAAGCAACGACGGCCCGCACTGGCGAACCGTACACCTCGGACTGGATTTGTGGGCACCAGCGCATACGGCAGTTTATGCCCCGCTGGCGGGTGTGGTGCTGGCGGTTCAGGACAATGAAGGCGAGCGCGACTACGGCCCCACACTCATCCTGGAGCATACGCCGGAACCGGGGCTGACTTTTTACACCCTTTACGGCCACCTCAGCCGGGCTTCCATTGCCACTTGGAAAGTGGGCATGCAGGTGGAGCAGGGTGCCCACGTCGCCGATATCGGGCCGCGTCCGGAAAATGGGAATTGGCCGCCCCACCTGCATTTTCAGGTGATGCTCGATTTATTGGGCAATTCAGGCGATTACCCGGGCGTAGCTTATCCGGATCAACGGGCCGTGTGGACGAGTATATGTCCCGATCCGGCACCGTTGGCAGGCTGGGGTGCCTCCCCTACTCCACCCGACCTTCGATTGTCTCAACGGCGCAGCGAAAGACTCGGGCCGAACCTCAGCCTTTCCTATCAGCGCCCGCTGCATATTGTTCGTGGGCATTTGCAGTATTTGTACGACCACGAAGGCCGCCGTTATTTGGACGCGGTGAATAATGTGCCACATGTGGGCCACCAGCACGAACGGGTGGTGCGTGCAGGCCAGCGTCAAATGGCGGTTTTGAATACAAATACCCGCTACCTCCATCCGAATATCGTCGGATTGGCCGGGGAATTGCTGGCGACCTTGCCACCGGAATTTGAAGTTTGCTATTTTGTCAATTCCGGTAGCGAAGCCAATGAATTGGCCCTGCGCATGGCACGTACCGCCACCGGCAGACAGGATACGCTGGTGATAGCAGGTGGTTACCACGGCAATACAGCGGCTTCTGTGGCCGTAAGTTCCTATAAATTTGACGGGCCGGGTGGCGGTGGCGCTTTGCCGCATATCCATAAATTGCCGATGCCGGATCCCTACCGACATCCTAAAGAGGAGATTATCCGGCAAGCTCAAACCATTTTAAAAACAACACCGCCATTAGCGGCATTCATCCACGAAAGCATCCTGAGCTGCGGCGGACAAATCGTTCCTCCGCCTGGTTATTTTTCGGAAATCTACGCGCAGGTGCGGGCTTCCGGCGGCCTGTGTATCGCGGATGAAGTGCAAACCGGGCTGGGGCGCCCCGGAGCAACTTACTGGGCGTTTCAATTGCATGGCCTTGTTCCGGACATCGTCACAATCGGAAAACCATTAGGTAACGGGCACCCGATCGGTGCAGTGGCGGTACGACGCGATATCGCCCGGGCTTTTGCCAACGGCATGGAGTATTTTAACACTTTTGGGGGCAATCCGGTCTCTTGTGCGATTGCACACGAGGTATTGAACGTCGTATACGATGAAAACCTGCAAGCAAACGCGCAGGAGGTCGGCAACTACCTACTCGAACAAATGCGGCAATTGCAGGTGTATTATCCTTTGATTGGCGATGTGCGCGGTTCGGGGTTATTTTTGGGCATAGAATTCGTTTCCGATCCCCATTTGCGACAAGCAGCGGCATTACAGGCGGGCTGGTTGGTGAACAGGATGCGCGAGCGGGGCATTTTGCTCAGCACGGACGGGCCGCAACACAATGTGATCAAAATCAAACCACCGATGTGTATCACCCGCCCCAATGTGGATTTTTTGGTGGAACAGATGGGAGTGGTGATGAAGGAGATGAGGTAGGAACGAGAAATTTGCAAAGCTTGTTCACGTAATACTAATACCGCCACAAATCCCGATACTTAATAAAAATCTGCGCCAGATTCTCCGCGTCGTCAATGGCGCGGTGGTGGCGGCCTAAAAACTCCAGCCCTTCGGCAATAACGGAAGCTTTAAGGCCGCGGGGCTGGCGCAGCTTTTTAAATTCGTGGTATTGTTGTTTCAGGTTGATATGTGGATCGAGCCATTCGTCATCCAAGTCGTGCAGGCGGCAATCGGCCACCAATTGTTTTTTGTCAAAATTGCCCCAGGAACAAAGCAGGTAGTCTTCGTCATAAACCTCGATCCAATCCTTAAACGCACGAACCACTTCCGGAAAACGCCCGGAGCGGTTCACGTCAATTTGACTGATTCCGGTGAGCTGGGTGCAAAAAGGCGAAAGCACCTGGTTGATCATGGGTCGGACGAAGCTTTGAAAAACGCTGTCAATATCGCCATACTCATCGAGGCAAACGGCTCCGATTTCAATCACTTCCTGTTGCAGGGTTGTCGGGCTGCCTTCCCAACAGGTTGCTTCAAGGTCGAATACGATAAAGTTCATGAGCGCTGATTTCTTAAAACAAGATCATTCCACTTCCTGCAAGGCCAATTGCTTCCACTTGATCTTGCGCTGCAATCCATAGTTTTCCAGACGGTTGTGGTAAAAATATAGCAGTTTAAAATTATCACTGAGGATTTGTCCTTTTTTATCCTGGTACAAAGGTTCCGTCAGGTGATAATTGCCCAGATGCGCCATCCCATCTTCAATTAATTTCTCTACCTCCCAGTGTATTTGTTCCGACAGTTTAATTTCGCCCCGGTGTTCCATTTGCAGCAAGGCTTCCCGAAGTTGGGAAATAACCTCGTGCAGGGGTTCTTTGGAAAAAACGTAATCGTCAGTCGGGAGGCGAAGCAGGCCGTAAAGATCGAGTCGCGGGTTTTGATATTTTAACATTTCAAAGGCAGCGAAAGCAAGCAAATGGCTGGTAAGCACGATATTATCCTTGCGATAGCGCTCTACAATATGGTCGCCCAGAATTTTGGTATACTCCGATTCGCGCTGCAAATCTTCGCGAATTTCTCCTTTTGTTTTAAAGTAAGCTTCGATGTCAATACAGTTGCCATACTGGTCAAAGCTATTGCCATCTGCATCCATCGGGTTGCCCAAGACATCCATGGGTTGGCCGATGGAAATAGTGACATCGTTGCCTTCTGCGAAAAACTTCCAAACAAATTGGAAAATCCGCCAGGGACTGTGCGAAGCGTCGCGCCCCATATAGCGCTCTTTGCCCACTTGGCGCAAATGTTGCTCAATCAAAAAATCTGCCTCCAGCACAAAGTGGTAGCTCAAAATCAGGGGAACGACAAAGACCTTGCCGCCTCCTTTCTGGCAGAGCGCCCGTTGCGCTTCGATTACCGATCCCAATAATCCAAGCTTTAGTTTATCTTCCAACATGCCATCGCGCGAACGCGTGCCCCCTGGGAAAAACAGGGTGTTGACCCCGCGCTGGATGGACAAATTCGACATAGTTTTGAGGGTTTCCAGATAAATGGGATTCTTTTTGCGGCGGTCTACCCGATAAGCGCCGAGGCGGTTCATAAAATATGCCGTATAGCCTGTATTGTATAAATTCAGCCCTGCACCGTAGGAAAATGATGGAAGCCCTGCAAAAGCGTCCAGCGCGTAACCAATGAGGATAGAATCTAAGTTGCTGAAATGCGTTGGCACCACAACCACCGTGCCTTTCTTCATCAGGCTGCGCACCGTTTCAATTTCTCCTTTTACGATGAAGCGATCCTGAAGCCGAAAGCGGCTACCCCAAAATCGCGTAATGTTTTTGCCGGCAGCAGTATTCAGGAGTCGGGTAAAGAAAAACGTGAGAAAGCGCCGCGCAAAACGAAACGTGCCAACCCGAAAAGTACCGACGATTTCTTCTGAATAGCGATGGATGATTTCCCGCAGGATCTCTTTGTTGTTTATACTTGCTTCTTTATCATTCCGGTCGAGCGAACTCCGCACCAATTTTTTGCCGATGCGCCGCCAGAACTGGCGTTCATTCGGTGGATCCACTTTCCAGGCTTCTTCCTTGATGCGGATCCGTTCCAGAAAAATAGTTTTGGCGATCAAATCGGTCAACTGCGTGGGGGACTGCTTCAGTAAGCGTTGCAACATAAACTCGTCAATCTCCTTAACAAAGGAGCGACGGTCTTCGCTCAATTTATGAATCGGCCAGTCTTCGATGTCTGGAAAAACCGGCTGGTATTGTCTTTTTTCTTCGCTCATGGTGTTATGGCAGCAATCTGTGCGTTTACCTGGCCTATAAATTCCAGCATCTCTGTTCGTCCGGTTCCCTTTTCTGCGGAGGTGATAAACTGCGTGGGCAATTCATTCCAGCGGGGCAACATCGCTTTTTGAATGGCTTTGATGTTGTCGTTCAAAACTCTTTTTGAAACCCGATCTGTTTTGGTGTAAGCAATGACAAAAGGAATTTCTAATTCCGCCAATTTGGTCATAAAAGCCAGGTCAATCGCCTGGGGCGGGATATTGGAGTCGAGCAGGACAAAAACGCATTCTAAGGTTTTGCGCTGCGACAGGTAGTTGATGGTCATTTTCCCCCAACTCTTTCGGTTTGTTTTGGCCGTTCGTGCATAGCCGTAGCCCGGCAAGTCAACCAGGTGCCAGGCGCTATTGATCAGAAAAAAATTGAGGGTTTGGGTCTTGCCCGGAGTGCCCGAAACTTTGGCCAATGCTTTCCTGCTACAGAGCATGTTGATGAGCGACGACTTGCCTACGTTCGAGCGCCCGACAAAGGCATATTCGGGTTTATTGTCTTGGGGGCACGCCGCTTCGGTCGTGAAACTCCCCTGGTATTCAGCACTGCGGATATCCATTTCTAACACTTTTTGCGGTAAGCGTTGGCAAATATAAGCATTTTGCTCGGAGAGGGAGGAATAGAACCAGTAATCCGTTGGGATGGGGTTGCTGACAGCAACTCCGTGATGTAGCAACTGCTTCGAAAGACAATATGACTCTTTTCCCAAATCCTGCACGGGGGCACCTTAATATCCGACTCCAGGAAGGCAACCCGACCCAGCCTACGACCGCCCTGATCTTCGATGTGCATGGCCGGTTGATGCTGCGAAACGCATCGGGTAGTCTGTTGGAATGATTCAAGCTTATGCCGAAGATAAAATTCCACGCGGGTGGAAACTATGCCATACCCGGAACACTTGCCTTTTACGCCCCCTGCAATTCCCGGAGCGAAATCATCTTATTCCGTTCCGGGTCCCAGATTTTGAGACTTAGGCAATTTTTGATGTCCCTGAATTTTAGCGAAGTTCTGGCAGCAGTTTGCAATTCCGGGAAATCGCGCATGACTTCCGGAAGCCGGTAAAATGGAATGCGCGAATTCAGGTGGTGGATATGGTGGTAGCCAATATTGCCGGTTACCCAACTCATAAACGGGTTCGTGACCATATAACTCGAAGATTCCAGTGCTGCTTTTTCGTACGCCCAGTCTGCATTTTCCTGAAAAACGACGCCCGGGAAATTATGCTGGGCATAAAACAGGTAAGAACCAATGCCTGTGGCGATCAGAAATGGAAAAAAAATCGCTAAGAGCCAGACCTGCCATCCGAAAAATACAATCACCAAGGCAATAAAAATCGCATGCAAAACCAATGCAAATAGCGAATCCCAGTGCCTGCGCGGACTGCTTGTAAAAGAACTTACGCACATGCCCAGGATAAACATCGTGATGTAACCAAACGTGATCGTTAACGGATGACGAATGGCTAAATAAGCCCGGCGTTCGGAGGTTGTCATGTTCAGAAACTTGCTTTTGGTGGCAATCGGATAAGACCCGATGCTCGCGCTGAACAACTTGCTGTTGTGGTCGTGGTGGTAGTTGTGCGAACGCTTCCAAATGCTTTTGGGTGCCAGAATGTACACCCCGAAAAGGGTCATTATGGCATTGGCAAAAGCCGAGTGTTGTAATATAGACTGGTGCATGTAGTCATGGTAAATGATGAACATCCGAACGATGACTAAACCGAGCATGAAACTTGACGCGATGCGAACCGGCCAAACCGGCACTAAAAGAATCACAGCAGTAAGGCCGATTAAGAGCGTCAGTGTAGAGAGCACGTGAAACCAGCTTTTTGCCCGTTGCTCCTGCGCGTAGGGTCTTGTTGCCCGAATAAGTTCTTTTCCTTGCAGCATGTCTGTGTTTGAAATCGTGTTTTTTAATCTTTTACCGGACGTTTATGTTTCCACCGCCGGTGCGTCCATAGCCAGGTTTCTGGTTGTTCGAGGATGTCGCGCTCTAAGCGCCGGGTGTGTTTTTCCGATATTTCTCCTTCCTGCGTTTCCGCAGGATTTGCAACCAAAATTTCTGCGTCTATTTCATAATACCCCCGCTTCAATCGCATTACCCGCGCGTAAACAACCGGGTAATTCAGTTTTCGGGCGATGACTTCCGTTCCCGGAAAAACCGGCGTGTCCTGGTTTAAAAAGGTCATCCAGTAGGCTGCCTGAATCGTTGAAGGGGTTTGATCTGCAATAAAAGCTGTTGTCGAGATCTCCTGTTTTTGCGCCAGCATAGCTCTGTACGTCTCCTTCATGGCAATCAATTTCGTGCCAAACCGGATCCGCATCCGATACATTAGCCCGTCAAAATATGGGTTAGCAATGGGGTGGTAAATCACATACAACTGTTGTTTACACAACAAACTGAATGTATTGCCTGCCCATTCCCAGTTCCCCAAATGCCCCAACACAAGTACGACGCTTTGGTTTTTTTCCGCCAGCTCGTCGAATACAACCTGCGCCTGGTCTGTGAAACAGCAATGTTTCAACATTGTTTCGGGCGATACAGTCAGTGTTTTGAAAATTTCCAGAAACAGGTCGCATAAATAACGATAGAATGCAATGCACAAGGTCTGGATTTCCGCTTCGCTTTTTTCAGGAAACGCGTTCCGCAAATTGGTCAGCACCACTTTTTTCCGGTATCCCAACAGGTGGTACAGCAGCACAAACACAACATTGGACAGCCCGTAAAGCACCTTGAACGGTAGCAGGGAGAGCCCGTAGATGAAAGGAAGCACGATGTAGTAGATGACAACTGCCAATGGTAAACGAAGTTTTGCGAGCAAAGGTAAGGATTTTGGCTAATTAGTGTCTGTCTTTATAGTCCGATAACTGCGTTGTATTTTGCCCCAAAACTGGTCATTTACGCGAGTAAACTCCCATTTTTGGGGCAAAACACGCCTTGTTCTCGAACTCTAAAGAACAGACACGGGACTATAAAGACGGACACTAATTATAATCCGGCAAAAAAGAATACTTCTCCGCATACTCCAGCATCTGCTCCATAAAATTATCCGGATACTCCACACGGATGTCCGTAATCTCTCCGTCAGTGCCCGTAACAGGAACTAAACGCGGATTGATGAACCCGCCATACGGTGGGATATTCAGCGGCCTGGAGCGGCGCAAAACTTCAGCATGGATTTGCTGGTCTACTTTTACCCCGTAGGTTTCGATCAGGTTTTTACCGGCTTCGTAATCGCCTTGGGATTTGATGCGCTGCACTTCGCGCAGCAATTCTCCGAAAATGACGCGCAGTTTTTCGTAATCGTTGATCTCAAAAAACGTTTTGCCTTCGCGGGTCACTTTGGAGATCACGTTTTCGGCCTGGCTGCGCTCCCAAGCCCAGGAAGCGACTGACTGGCGGTTGCGCATGTGGGCCTGTTCAATGCTTTTGCCAGGTTCGATGCGCCGGAGTTGCAGCATCAACCCGTTTTTGATGTATTGATCGTAAGACGCTTTTCCGACTTCCTGCGACTCCATCAAGCCCAACTGGATCAGTTTGGGATCCATGATGTAATACAAGGCCACGAGGTCGGCGCGGGCTTCTTCCAGCGGCGAAGCGTAGTTTTTCAGCGTTTCGGCGGGGGTAGCGACGCCTTCTTCCAATTGCCCGGAAGCATGGCCGATGACCTCGTGCAAGGCCGTATGCAGTTTAGCGGCTACTTCGCCGTATTTACGGGTGCGTTCTTTTTCTTCATAATCGTGTGCAAACTCATTGAGCAGGCCGGAGCCGTCCGCTTTGTTATACGCTTCAATGATGTTGCCGAGGCTCACTGACTTCGAGCCGTGATCTGCCCGGATCCATTCCGCGTTGGGCAGATTGACCCCAATTGGTGTTGAAGGCGAAGCGTCTCCGGCTTCCCCGGCGACCGTCACCACTTTGTAGCTGATGCCCGTGACGTCTTTTTTCTTGTGCGCTTCTAAAATGGGTGAATGCGTTTCGAACCATTGCGCGTTTTCAGCCACCATTCGCATGCGCTTGGAAGCGTCAAAATCTGTGATTTGCACGATGGATTCATAAGATCCCTTGTAGCCCTTAGGATCTTGATAAACCTCGATGAAGGAGTTGATGTAGTCAATATCGCCCTCCGTGGCCTGCACCCAAGCGATGTTGTATTCGTCCCATTTGACCAAATCGCCGGTTTTGTAGTATTCGATCAGCAATTTCAGTGCTTCCCCCTGTTTTTCATTTTCCGCCACTTCAACCGCTTTTTCCAACCAACCGACAATTTCCGTTATGGCTTTTCCATACATGCCCCCAACTTTCCAAACGCGCTCTTCGAGTTGGCCGCGGCTGTTGCGGATCACTTTGGAATTGAGCCCTAAAGAAACACGGGGATCTTTAAGGGACGCCTTTTTGCGGGAATAAAAATCATCTGCTTCTTTTTCTGAAATGCCCTGGTCATAAAAATTGACTGCGGAATGTTTGAGCAGGTCTTCCGGATTTTGCGACACTTTTTTAGCATCAAATTCCGGGTTGAACATAGCGCGCAACGCTTCATCGCTCAACCGGGCACCAACCGATCCCATCAAGCTGATGAAGTATTCCTTCGAAAAACCGGGAACAAATTTGTCATTGGAATAATGGTGGTGAATGCCGCTGGAAAACCAAACATTTTTTGCGTAAAGCAGAAAAGCTTTCCAGTCGTCGGAATTGCGGTTGCCCTGGAAATTCTTCACTACCTTTTCCATGGTGCGCCGGATGGCAAGATTGTGTCGGTAATTCTGATCCCAGATGATATCGCGGCCCGCGTACCCCGCCTGGGTCAGGTAATACACCAATTTTTTTTGTTGCAGGGAAAGTTTATCGAAGCCTGGAATCTGATAGCGGATGATTTTCTTGTCAGAAAAGCTCTCCGGGCTCCAGATAAAAGTATCTACCGGCGGACCGACCTGGGTGGTTGCCTTTTGATTCGACTTGGAAGCGTCGTTTTGTTTGCAAGCACTTGCCAATGAGAGCAATGCGAATAACGAAAGCAGTATTTTTTTCATGTCCCCGTCAACTTTGATATTAAGGTGCTAAATTAGAAAAAAAGTCCTATTCCTACACTTTTTTCTCTTCAAGGTGAACCAGGATCATCCGGATCACCTCATATCGAATCGCCCCGCCGCAAGCATCGTAGATGGGTCGCAGTCGGTATGGCGGCCCTTCTATTTTGGGTAGCGCCGCTTTGACCTGCCTGATTTCCTGCTCTGATGCAATTTTCCGGATCGGAATATCTTCGCCTGCCTCAAGGAGTTGCAACAAATGGTCGTAGATGGTATTTAAGCTCACGTTGCGCTCCCGGGCAATGAGTTCCGGCGTGGCACCTTCCTGAAAAAATTCCAGCGTGACCTGCAAAGTGGTCGGCGATTTTGGCTTTGGCGTTTTGACCGGCGTGGGGGCTCTGACTAAAGCAGGCTTTTCCGGCATACCCGTTCTTCGGGCGTAATCGTTGATGACTTTAAGGAATTCAACGCCGAATTGCTGCATTTTCTTTTCTCCAACCCCGGAAATATCCTGCATGTCCCATTCATCGCGGGGAATGGCTGCAGCCATTTCTTCTAAGGTTGCGTCGCTGAAAACAAGGTAAGGGGGTATCCCTTGTTTTTGCGACAAGCGCAAACGAAGCTGGCGGAGTTCTTCAAACAATTCGCCCCGCGAGCGCTGGCGTTCTTTGGTCACCTTGACCTTCGCCTGTTCGGCTTCCATACGTTCGCGAACGGTGGCCATCCGAACCAAGGCTACCTTTTCGTTGTCGAACAGCACCCGGTGACTGGCGGGAGTGAGGCAGGCGACGTGGTGGCGATCCGGCGCCAGCTCGATGTAGCCGAGGTTGATCAGTTGGTGCAGGTAATGCTGCCATTCGCCGTAGCCAATGTCGCGGCCTGCACCGTAGGTTTTCAAATCTTGATAGCCTTTTTCAAAAATTTCCTTTTTGCCCGAGCCGCGCAGCACATCAATTAACATGCCAATGCCGCTTTCTTCGCGCATCCGGTAAACGGCAGAAAGGGCCTTTTGGGCAATAACGGTGCCGTCGAAAAACTGGGGCGGGTTGCTGCACACATCGCAATTGCCACAATTCTGGCTCAGGTCTTCGCTGAAATAACTCAGCAAAATGCGCCGGCGACAAGCTAAGGCTTCCGCGTATTGTTTCATACGGTCGAGCTTGGCCAACTGGATTTCCGTATTTTCGCTTTCGTTCTTGGAAATGATGTCCTGCAAAATGGCCACATCGCCATAGCTGTAAAACAACAGCGCGTCCGCTTTGGCACCATCCCTCCCAGCGCGCCCGATTTCCTGATAATAGCTCTCTATGTTTTTAGGCAAGTTGTAATGGATGACCCAGCGCACATTCGATTTGTCAATACCCATGCCAAACGCAACCGTCGCGCAAATGACAGGCGTTTTGTCATTAATGAAATCTTCCTGGATGCGCGAGCGGTCTGAATCCAACATACCGGCATGGTAACACGCCGCGCGAATGCCTTTTCCCATCAGCTTAACGGCTAATTCTTCTGTACTTTTTCGGCTCAGGCAGTATACGATACCCGACTGATCGGGGCGCTGGTTGATAAAGTTGAGGATCTGTTCGATGCGCTTTTGGCCGGGGCGCACTTCCAATGAAATGTTCGGTCGGTCGAAAGAAGCAATGAACGTTTCGGGATCCTGAAGCGCCAATTGTTCGATGATGTCGCGCCGCGTCACTTTATCCGCTGTGGCCGTCAACGCAATCATCGGAATGGCGGGAAATTGTTGTTTCAAAAAGCGCAATTGGGCGTATTCAGGCCGAAAATCGTGCCCCCAGGCCGAGATGCAATGCGCCTCGTCAATGGCGAACAGGCTGATTTTTGCGCGTTGAAGCAAAGGCAAAAAGTTCTGGGAGACTACTTTTTCCGGCGAAACGTAGAGCAAATCAATCCGTCCGCTGAAGAAGTCGTCTTCCGTTTGCCGGGTTTCTGTTCCGCCCAGACTGCTATTCAAAAATGCTGCGTGCACGCCATTGGCTCGCAGGCCCTCCACCTGGTCTTTCATCAGGGCAATCAGGGGCGAAACCACCACGCAGGCGCCTTCCATGGTCAGTGCCGGAATCTGAAAACAAACCGATTTACCTCCACCCGTTGGCATCAGCACAAGGGCGTCTTTACCCCGGTAGACGCGCTCGATGATTTCGGCCTGCATGGGCCGGAATTGATCGTAACCGAAGTACTTTTTTAATGCAGAACGGGCTTCTGTAACATTCATAATGGTGAAAACTTCTTGCTTAGATCCTGATAACGTGTAAACACAAAACAACCTGCCAGACAAAACAACATCGCCAGCAGCGTAGACAATTGCACGCCAAGCGGGTTTTGGACGCTTTTTCCCAGCAACAACAGCGAAGGAAAAATCAGGTTGGCCAACGAAATACCCATTTTCATGGTTAGGTTGCGGGCTGCGTAAAACATCCCGGCGTGCTGTTCGCCCGTGTCCGCTTCGTGCTGGTACAGGATGTCGGCAATGATCGCCATCGGAACGATGCCAAAGACCGCCAATGGAAAACCCGACGACAACGAAAGGACGTAAAACAGGACGTCTTTTGAAACCGGTAATAACCCGGAGATTGTGGTCAATCCAAAGATAAAACTAAAAACCAAAAAAGCGGCAATCACCGTTTTTTTCTTGCCAACGCGCCGGACGATGACATTCACCGGCCAATACAACAACAGACTGGTGAGAAAACTGATGGTTAGAAAAAGCGTCGCCTGTTCTTGCGGGAATCCCATCAGAATGGTCACATAATAGCCCACCCCGGATTGGATGAACGTAAGCGCCAGCCAATACATCAAATCGGCTATGGCAAAAGGGATAAAGTTTCGGTTTTTTAACACTGCACGTACGGCATGAAAGGCGTTGGTCTCTACTTTCGATTGCCGGCAATAACGCGATTCTTTCAAAAAGAACACCGGCAAGAGCATAAAAACTAAGGAGGTCAAAGCAAAAATACCAATGGTGATCTGGAATGCTGCCGTAGCCGATTGTTGTTGTTGAAAATAAGCCTGCAAAGCATACGCATTGCTCCCGATCATGAATCCTAACGCCCAGGTGACGGACGTGACCGTGCTGATGCGCATGCGGTCATCGGGATGGTGTCCCATTTCACCAATCAGGGCAGTGTAGGGAATGACGTACAGGGTCATGAACAAATAAAACAAAAAGATGCTGATGGTGAGCCAGACGCAATTCAGGGTGCTTTCGCCAGTGTTTGGCGGAAAAAAAATTAGGAATGAAAACAACGCGAATGGGACGGCGGCAATGGCCATGAATTTTTTCCGCTTTCCAAATTTGGACACACTGCGATCCGACCAGTTGCCAGCAATAGGATCTGTAATCGCATCAAACAAGCGACCACTGAAATTAATGAGGCCAATCACGGCGATTCCCAAAATAGAGCCTTGGAAAATAAAAGCGGGAAACAAAACGCCGGTTGACGCTTCGGGGGGCAGGTAGAAATAGACCAGCAGGTTCGCTGCGCCAAAGCTCGCCAGCGACCAGCCCAATTGCCCCATTGCGTAAATGATGATTTGAGATAAAGGAGGACGTTCTACAGGCATGTGTTGGTTTTTTCTTTGCCTGCCAAATTAGGTAATTCTTCCGATTTGCGCCATGCGTGTTTTCCACATCCTGAATATCAAGGCTGGGATAATAAAAACGGCCCCGAAAAGAGCATTCATAGCCGGCAGCTATGGCGAAAAAAATCAACGCAGTATAAAATAAAATTTGCCACTCATAGCCGATTGACGAAAACCCCAACAAGCTCTAAGAGCACGGTCAACTTGAGTGTAAAGGTATTGCCTGTATGTGGTTTTGGGAAACCATGTTTGGGGTAAAATCAGGTTTCTGAGCACGGAATTTAAGTGAAAATTTTTGAAAATATAGTACGTTGAAGGAATGTATACCCAGTATTCAGGTTTAATATTACGAAGCCTACCCTTCTGATTTTTCCGAGAGCGATTTTTTTGAAATTATCAATTGCTGATTTTTTAGTTTTTGATTTAAATTAACAAGAAAATTCCGAAGGAGTAAAAACAAACAAAGTTATAGTATTCTTTACACGGAGTTACACGGAATTCTATGTGGAGTAATCACAAACTCCGTGTAACTCCGCGAGACGTTGTGTAATCTTAAAGTTTAATCTTAAAAGTGCTAAGTAACCTGAACTTTGCGCCACCAGGGAATAATCGCGTTGGTTTGTTTTCGATACGTCTGATACGCCGGGTTGTCCCGATACCGTTGCTCCAGTAACGGAACGCCGGAGACATAAACCAGCAAATAAGTGATAAAAATCGGGCTAATGATGGCCAACCAACCGTTTTGAAGCGGCAAAACGACTAAAAAGAGCCCCCACCAGATTAAGATTTCACCAAAATAGTTCGGATGGCGGCTGTAGCGCCACAAACCCGTTTGCAGCACCGCTTCTTTGTCTTTACGCGTTTTCAGGAATTGCATCAACTGGTAATCGCCCACGGACTGAAAAAAGAAGCCGATTGCCCAAATGCCGACGCCCAAAAAGGTAAAAATCCCCGTTTCGTCGCTTCCATAAGTGCCAGCAGCAAGCAGCGGCGTAGCGATGACCAGCATTAAAAACCCCTGGAGCAGGTAAACCTGGAGGTAAGAACGCAGGAAAAACCACCTCCCCCATTCCTTCCGCCATTGCAGGTATCGAAAGTCTTCCGTTTTGCCCCGGTTCCTCCAATAAATATGGCCCGACAAGCGCAGCGCCCAAATAGCAGTCAAGCTATAAACCAGCATCGAAATAGTGGTCACTTCCTGTGTGCCCGCCAAGTAGAGACCGATCAATAAATAACCCAACCCCCAGGCCACATCGGCCACGTCATTGCGGCGGGCAACCAGCGACACCACAAACCACGCTGTCGCGTACAGGAATACCAATCCCGCGACCTCAACAACCGTTTCCCAAATCATGATTTCAGGTATTGGGTGATGGCATATCCGGCCAGGCTGACCGAACCCGTCAACACCATGCCCCAGATGATGTCAATGAAAACAATTGGCAACGGCCAGCCTTTGAGCGTGGCTAAGTTGGTCAGGTCGTAAGTAGCGTAGGTGAAGAAGCCAAACAGCGCCCCGTATACCAGCGCATGTTGCATCGAGGATTTTTCTACGGCTGGCAGGATGACGAACAAAAATATGCCCACAATGAATAGCAGGTAAAAAATAATAGCGGCTGTCCAGTTGACTTGGTCGCTGAGAAAACTGCCGAGGTATTTGGCATAAATCCCTTTGGCAATAAGTCCCAGCCAGGTCAGGTCAATGGCGAAAAAGACGAGGGTGGTGAGGAGGTACGCGAGGAGGAGTTTGGTGAGTGGCATGGTTTTGTGATTTTTAAAAACGTTGCTTCAGAATAACCTTTGATATTACTGCTTTGTTGCAAAAATTGCCGTTGCGTACAGATATTACCGTTCCAAATTACCATTAGCTGCTTTGGGATCGTTCCGGGAGCTTGTTCGGCATATCCTCAACGTAAGGAAATAAAAAAGGTGGTTTGTTGCCAAACCACCTTTTTATACGATTAATCATACTTTCCTAAAATCAAGCCAAATCAAACCGATCAAGGTTCATCACCTTGTTCCATGCCGCCACAAAGTCGCGCACGAACTTCCCCTGACCGTCTGCATAGGCGTAGACTTCAGCAAGCGCCCGTAGCTCTGAGTTCGAACCGAAGATGAGGTCAACGCGGGTGCCCGTCCATTTCGCTTCGCCTGTCGCACGATCACGGCCCTCAAACACGTCTTGGGCATCCGAAGTTGCCCTCCAGGTCGTACCCAAATCGAGCAGGTTGACGAAGAAGTCGTTGGTGAGCGCTTCCGGACGCTTGGTGAAAACGCCGTGATGAGATTGATCGAAGTTCGTATTCAGGACGCGCATACCGCCAATTAAAGCCGTCATCTCTGGCGCGGTCAGGTTCAGCAGTTGCGCTTTGTCAACCAGCATATCTTCTGCCGCTATTGCGTACCGGGTATTCTTGTAGTTGCGGAACCCGTCTGCAGCCGGTTCAAGCGCGGCAAAGGATTCGACATCGGTTTGCGCTTGCGACGTATCGGTACGTCCCGGTGTGAAAGGAACCATCACCTTAAACCCGGCATTTTTGGCCGCCTGTTCGATGCCTGCGCATCCGCCCAGCACGATCAGGTCGGCGAGTGAAACCTGCTTGCCGGACTGAGCGCTGTTGAACGTTGTTTGGATGCCCTCCAGCGTCTCCAGCACTTTTGCCAATTGAGTCGGGTTGTTGACTTTCCAATACTTCTGCGGTGCTAAACGGATGCGTGCGCCGTTGGCGCCACCGCGTTTATCGGATCCGCGGAACGTTGATGCCGATGCCCAGGCGGTAGAAACTAATTGAGACACCGTTAATCCCGAAGCAAGGATTTTGTCCTTCAAGGTAAGGATATCCTGGTCGTTGATCAGTTCATGCGCAACTTCCGGAACCGGATCCTGCCAGATCAGCTCTTCTGAAGGCACTTCCGGGCCGAGGTAGCGCACGCGTGGCCCCATATCGCGATGCGTCAGCTTGAACCAAGCCCGGGCGAATGCGTCTGCGAACTCATCCGGATGCTCGAAAAAGCGTCTTGAAATTTTTTCATAGGCAGGATCCACTTTCAGGGAAAGGTCTGTCGTCAGCATCGTTGGCGCGTGCTTCAGCGATGGGTCGTGCGCATCAGGCACGGTACCTGCGCCAGCGCCACCTTTCGGTTTCCACTGATGGGCACCCGCCGGGCTTTTGGTCAGCTCCCATTCGAAGCCGAACAAGTTCTCGAAGTAGTTGTTGCTCCACTGGATTGGCGTCGTAGTCCATGCGCCTTCGAGGCCACTGGTGATTGCGTGGACTCCATGGCCGCTGCCAAACGTGTTTTTCCAGCCGAAGCTCTGCTCCTCAATACCAGCAGCTGCGGGTTCCCGTCCCACGTACTTGCCGGGATCGGCAGCACCATGGGTTTTGCCGAAAGTGTGTCCGCCGGCAATCAGCGCAACCGTTTCTTCGTCGTTCATCGCCATGCGGCCGAAAGTTTCGCGAATATCACGAGCTGCGGCAAGCGGATCCGGATTCCCGTTCGGACCTTCCGGATTCACGTAGATGAGCCCCATCTGGACGGCACCAAGCGGATTTTCCAATTCGCGGTCGCCGGTGTAGCGTTTGTCGCCCAGCCATTCAGTTTCGGAACCCCAGTAAATATCCTCTTCAGGCTCCCAAACATCCTCGCGTCCGCCGCCGAAACCAAAGGTTTCGAAGCCCATTGACTCGAGGGCGCAGTTGCCCGCAAGGATCATCAGGTCAGCCCAGGAGATTTTCCTGCCGTATTTCTGTTTGACCGGCCAGAGCAACAAACGGGCCTTGTCGAGGTTTGCATTGTCAGGCCAGCTGTTGAGCGGCGCAAAGCGCTGCGTGCCGGAGCCCGCGCCACCACGACCGTCAGCGATGCGGTAAGTACCGGCGCTGTGCCACGCCATCCGGATGAAAAACGGCCCATAGTGCCCGTAGTCGGCCGGCCACCATACCTGAGACGCGGTCATCAAATCGAAAAGGTCTTTCTTCACGGCATCCAGGTCGAGGGTTTTGAACTCCTCTGCATAGTTGTACGCCTCGCCCATCGGATTGGAAAGGGAAGAATTTTGGCGGAGGATATTCAATTTCAATTGGTTAGGCCACCAGTCGCGGTTTGAGGAGCCACCGCCGGCACCCTTCGTGAGAATGCCACTCATAAACGGGCATTTGCTTTCACCGTTGACATCGTATGCTGATGTGCTTGATTGTTGATTATTTTCCATTTTTGATAATTTTGTATCATTTAACCTGACAAATTTATAAGGTTTTTACGATACCATTCATCTATATATCTTATGTATTTATAGATCAATTCTATTGACTTGTGGGAATGGAATAAATTGCGCCTATCAACGATCAACGCAGCCTGATGGAAAAAGCCACCGCGCAAACCGGTAAGTTATTTACGACACGCTCCTTAGTTTTCTCAAAAAACAGAGGCTGTCTCATAAGAAGCAAGGGGCAAGTTGGCAAGGGGCAAAAACCAGGTTTTGCAAACTTGCCACTTGCCTCTTGCCTTTTACCTTATGAGACAGCCTCTGTTTCATATTCAACACGCCCCTACCCCAACACCTGCGTGCCTCCAAGAAAAGGCTGGTGGTAAACGCGCTTGCCCGTCGCCTTGTAGATGGCGTTGGCGAGCGCGCCAATAATGGGTGGGTTCAGCGGCTCGCCGAGTCCCGTCGGGTCTATCTCGTTTTTCACGAAATGCACTTCGATGGCTTTTGGTGCCTCGCTGTGGCGGATCAGGCGGTATTTGTCAAAATTGCTTTGTTCAGGTGCGCCGTCTTTGAAGGTGATGGCGCTGTACATGGCATGACCGATGCCGTCCACGATGCCGCCCTCTGAGAGATTAATGGCTGCAATCGGGTTCACGACAATGCCGCAATCAACCGCGCAGTAGACTTTTTGCACCACGGGTTTGCCGTCCTCCAAGACAAGGTCTATGACCTGTGCCACATAAGAATTGTGGCAGAAATAGGCAGAAACGCCCCGGTGAACGCCAGCCTGGTCTTTGCCCCAGCCCGATTTTTCTTTGACTAATTCAAGCACCCCGGCGTACCGGGCTGCTTCGTAGTCGTTTTCTGTGCCAACGGGGTTTTTCCCGGCGCGATCCAAAAGTTCGAGGCGAAACTCGATGGGGTCTTTACCCATGGCCTCTGCCAATTCATCAAGGAAAGACGACTCTGCCCCGGCGATGAAATTCGATCTGGGTGCCCGGAATGCCCCGACGCTGATGTTGGAATCTAATGCCCAATCTTCGGCAAGGTAGTTGTCTATGGCACCTGCCGGAAACCGATTTGCGGCAAGCGAGCTTTCCGGGATCCCGCCAGACCGTACGTGGAAGCCGATGAGGTTTTTGTTGGAATCCAAAGCCGCGCGGTAGGTGACGTAGTATGCCGGGCGGTAGTTGCCGAAGGTCATGTCGTCCTCTCGGGTGTAAACCAACTTGATGGGCGCGTTCATTTTTTGTGAAATGACCGCTGCCTCCACCACGAAGTGGCCATAGAGTCGCCGGCCGAATCCGCCGCCCTGTCGGGTCATCTGTATGTCTATTTTTTCTAATGGCATCCCCAGTCGGGCAGCCACGCTTTTTTCCATAAACTCAGGCGTCTGGATGGGGCCCACAAGTTCCACTTTGTCCGCCGTTACGTGGGCGAAGAAGTTCATTGGTTCCAGCGTGCTGTGGGCGAGGAAAGGTGCGGAGTAGCTGCGCTCAATGACTTGTGCTGCATTTTTGAAGGCTGCCTCCGGGTCGCCGTCCTTGCGAACGACCTTGGCTAATTTGGCACCCATTTCCGCCAATTTGGCGTTGTGGATGCTGGTGTTTTCCAGCCCTGCCGGAGTGCGCACGGTCATTTTTGTGCCGAAGATGTCCATTACTTTGGATTTTTCCGGCGCAAGTTCCCACGCTATTTTCAGTGCCTTTTTGGCATTCATCACCTCCCAGGTCGTATTGCCAACCACGACGACGAGTTCGGGGAAGGCGCTGGTGTCGCACCATTGTGTTTCGTAGCCTTCCTTGAACGTATTGATGGTAAAAACGTCTTTGATGCCGGGCATTGCCCTCGCTGTTGAATCGTCCACCGATTTCAGTTTCATGCCAAAAGCAGGCGGGTGCGTAATCATAGCGATGAGCATGCCTTCGCGTTGGTAATCCAACCCGAATAGCGGCTGCCCGGTCACGATTTTTTGACCGTCCACGTTCTTGCGAGAGGTACCGATGATTTTGAAGTCTTTTACTTCTTTCAGCTTCACTTCCTCCGGCACGTTAATTTTAGCGGCTGCCGAGGCCATTTCGCCATAACCTGCCGATTTACCGCTGCCTTTATGGTGCAAAACGCCGGCTTCAGTGGTGACTTCTTCAACCGGAACTTGCCATGCTTGGGCCGCAGCCTCCCGGAGCATGTGCCGGGCGGTAGCACCCGCCATGCGAAGCCCCGTCCAGCCTTGCCGGATGGACTGGCTGCCGCCTGCCAACTGCCGGACGAACAACGCAGTGTTGAGTGGTGCCTGCTCTACGATGACATTTTTCCAGTCTACGTCGAGTTCCTCTGCGACAATCATAGGCATGGAAGTCTTTACGTTCTGCCCGATTTCCGGATTAGGCGATTGGATGGTAACAATGCCGTTTTCGCCGATTTTCAAAAAGCCGTTCAGCTCAAACCACTCTTTGGGCATGGTCAGCATTTCTTCTGAGTTAGGTTCGCAAGCCGTAGCCAGCCAACTGAAACCGAGCATCATGCCGCCCCCTGCGAGGGCCGAAGTTTTTAAAAAGGAACGCCTGCCGTATGATGTTTTTATGAGTGCCATGTTGATGAGTTGAATTTATTGAATTTGTAGACTGGAGATTTGATGAATTTTAAAAACTTGTCAAATCTAACCAGCCGCCGCAGTTTTAATAGCTGCTTTAATGCGGGTATAAGTGCCGCAACGGCAAAGGTTGCCATGCATAGCAGCTTCAATTTCGGCATCGTCAGGGTTGGGATTGGCGTTCAAAAATGCGACGGCGTTCATAATTTGCCCGGCCTGACAGTAGCCGCACTGTGGCACGTCGTGCTCTATCCAGGCTTTTTGCATCGGGTGGTCGCCGTTTTCGGACAGCCCCTCGATGGTCGTGATGGCCTGGTTGCCGACCTGTGAAACGGCCAACTGGCAAGAGCGCATGGCCACGTCGCCGAGGTGAATAGTACAGGCACCGCATTGGGCGATGCCACAGCCGTACTTGGTGCCTACGAGGTTGAGGTGGTCGCGCAGCACCCAAAGCATGGGCGTGGCGGGATCAACGTCTACCTGCTGTTTCTTTCCGTTGATGTTTAAGGTGAAGGTTGCCATAATGGTAAAGTATGTGAAGAAAATAGGGTGGTTTTAAAGCATTTTATTGAAACATAGCGCAAAATAAGAATTATTTTTTAATCCTTCAACGAAGCCATATCAATGACAAACCGATAACGAACGTCACTTTTCAGCATTCTTTCATAAGCTTCGTTAATGTCCTGCATGTTGACCATTTCAATATCTGAAACGATGTTGTGTTGCCCGCAAAATCAAGCATTTCCTGGGTTTCGGCAATACCCCCGATCACGGAACCGGCTACGGCTTTTCTTCCCAGGATCATGGGTACGGAATTTAAAACAGGTTCTAATCCGCCCAGATAACCAACCAAAACCAACGTGCCACTGATACTTAATGCAGCAACATAAGGATTCACATCATGTACATAAGGAACGGTATCAATGACCAAATCGAACTTTCCTTTAACCGACTTCATTTGAGCATCGTCTGTTGAGATGATCACGGCATCTGCGCCCAATTGCAGCGCGTCTTTTTCTTTACCCGGCGTTCTTGAAAAGAGCGTAACATCGGCACCTAATCCTTTTGCGAGTTTTATGGCCATGTGGCCCAATCCACCCAAACCGATCACCGCTACTTTACTGCCTTTCCCAACTTTCCAGTGGCGAAGCGGCGACCAGGTGGTAATTCCGGCGCAAAGCAAAGGCGCAACGGCAGCCAAATCTAAGTTGGAAGGAACTTTCAGGACAAAGTGTTCATCCACCACAATTTTTTCGGAATACCCGCCGAAAGTTTGCGTTCCTAAATATTTTTCTTTCCCATTGTAGGTTCCCGTAAACCCGTTTAAACAATATTGCTCAAGGTCATGCTTACAACTATCACACGTTCTGCAGGAATCCACAAGCTTTAATGTTTTTTGATTCCATAATTATTTCTTTTTAGTAACATCAACGCATTGGTTTTAAAAATTTCATAGGGTAAAGATACAAGAGATTTAAAGCCAAAGCGAAACAAATTTCAAATCGGAAATTACGATTTTCAACAATGTGATGTCTTTCAAAGTAATACAATGCTTTAAACTGCTTTCTTTGCACTTTCAAAACAAACAACAATAAAAAACTCAATTTTGACATCCTTCTTTGTGTTACTACTATCAGGTGTTTACTCCTGCAAAAACGACACAAAAACGCCTGAAACAACGCCTGTAGTAGGTAACCTCCGATACGAAAAAACGCATGGAACCGACTGCGACAAACCAGACACCCTCCGCTACAATTGTCTGACCATCAACCTCGTTTGGCCGAACATAGAAAGCGGCAGCGATGCCCTTAAAAAAAGTGTGGCGGATTGGGCAAACAACTACCTCATTGCGATCCTTTCTTCCAGTTCTATGGACTCAGCAAGTTTAGGAATAAACGCTTTACCCTCGGCTGCAAATTGATGGAAGAACCGGCACAAAATAATGTTGGAGTTTCGGGTTTTCCCATTCGATGATTTAAAATCGGAACTTTTGAAAACCGTGCGATAAATTCAGTACATCAGGCTCGGTGAAATGGTGTAGATCAATCATTTCACCAAGTCTACCAACTGCACCCTGCCCATGCCGAAAATGCCCAAATTCAGGAACCTCTACCACCCGGATATCCCCCTTTTCGTGGTCTTGATTCCTTTTATCAGTGCATTCAACTATTAGTACAGCAATGGGATTTTGGAAAATGCGTCCCAACTGCAACAAAACAATGTAGCTGCCATGATCGGCGATGATGGCATTGTAGCCACGCCCGTTGATGCCGTGAAGTTTTTGAAAGGTCTCATGGAAAATCAATTGCTTGCTGAGGCTACGCTGGATGTCATAAAGACGTGGGTTCACGGACAAGGATGGGAATCCAACCTACGGCTTGGGATTAGACCACGCCACCATCTGCGGGCAAACCGCATACGGCCACAGCGGCGGTGGCATTGGCGAAGGGTGCCAGTTGTATTATTTCCCCGGAAAAAACTTGTACCTGTTCATGGGAATTAACCTGGGAACGGTTACGGAAAGCCCCATACACGCGGCTATAGAAAAGACGTTGGATAGGATATATGAGATTTTGTTGAAATGAAGAGGCAAGTTGGCAACTTGCCAACTTGCCTCTTGCCAACTTACTTTTTATCCATGAAAACGACCCGTTTTACAACAGCGGGCCATCCTTCTGATTTTGCAGCGATCAGGTAAATTCCGGCCTGGAATTGGGAAAGATCAAGGCGTTCCGTGTGGCCGTCTGCCGGATTTAGTTTCAGCACGTTCAGGGTTTGCCCATGTACATTACTGATTTCGAGGCGCACCAAATGATTGGCAAAAGCGCTCAGGTCAAGGGTTAGTTCGCCCGTTGTCGGATTCGGATACGCCTGAAAGTCCGGCGCTTCAAATACGACTACCGACCCGATGCCGGGTGCGACCAAAGGAACGGCGGTGCCCGTGATTACCACCTGATCAAAAACTGCTGTGGTGACTATGTTTGTATTGATGCTTTCTGAAAACAACCCAACCCGGATACAACCGGCCATGCCGACCGTTGCCGAAAAGGCAAAATTCCAATTTACGCCGTCCATCGCAGTGTATCCGGAAAAATTGCCGCCGTTGCGCACCAATCGCAGCCAGGTATCCTGGGGGCGGAAGAAGTTCAGGTTACTGACTGCCCCATTCGTCGCCGTTCGGATTTCCCGTCGGATGTTAATCGAAAACTGCGTTTTTAGAGCCACTTTTTTAGAACCGGGTGCCGTTGTTTCCCGCAGCGTAATCCCAGCCCAACCACCACCGCCTGCACTGACTACATGGGCGATGATTTCTCCGTTCCCGCACAATTGGCGCGAAACAAAGCGATGTACATCGGAGGAAGAAGTAGAAAAACCAGTAGACGTGAGGATGAATTTTTGGCCGGTACAAGGCTGAAAGGCATTCGTCCCATTGGCATTGCCAATATTTTCGCCGCTAAAACCTGCTGGCAAAGCCGAACCTTCCTGCACGGTAATTTGCGCTGTGCAAGTCGCAGCATTTCCGTTTCCGTCGTTCACCGTCACGTTTACCGGGATGGTTTGGCCAACTTGTACACAACTGATTGTTTCGGGGAACTTGCCGGTTATATTTACGATACCACAATTGTCAGAAGAAGCGCCGATGTCAAGTACATCATCCGTCGTCAGGGTATAATTGCCCGTGGCATCAAGGGTGACTGTTGTGTTCCGGCAAACCGTAACAGGAGGTATCTGGTCTGCGCCTGCGCCAACTAATGCCGAAGCACTCTCCGTACAATTTGATGCACCATTGTCGGTCACCGTGATGGCGTAAGTGCCATCGGGCAAACCCGTAAAAACACCCGTACCATTACTTTGGTTAACTGATCCGGAGATGGCATAAGTCAATGGACCTGTGCTCGTTGTTGCAGTTATCGCAATACTCCCATCACTGGCATTGGGGCAGCTTTCTGCCGTAGCTGTAATATTGGCGATGGTCAGATCGCAGCAACTGTTTACCGCTCCGCTTGTGGCGGTTCTTACGCAGGAGCCATTATCGGCGGTAAATTCTACTTCTGCTACCGTCACCGTTCCATCCGCCTTAAAGCGAACCCCGTTGAAACTGTGGCCAAACTCATTTAAGCTGCCAACCGGCACAGAAGTAGCTCCGCCGCCGGGCAGGGCATCACCTCCCGGCTCAATGCGCAAATCACCGGTTGCCGGGGATTAAAAAAGCTTACAGATACCCGTGCAGTAAAAAAATCATCGGACGCATCGGCTGTGCCATTGTTGTTACATACGCTAATATTGTCAATGGTCACACCAGTGATCTCGCAAGGCAATGAACCGGAGCAATTGCTCACAGCCGGGCCATTCGTAATTGTTTCTCTGCAAGACGGTGCAGCAGAAAAAGATACGGGAATTTCCGTGGTGTCCCCGTCCGCTTTAACCCGAATCGCTTCAAAAGTATGGCTTCCCGGGTCTGCGATGTCCCCTACATCTATTGACAGAAGTCCTCCTCCAGACATAGCATCTTCGCCAAGCTCAACACGCAATTGTCCGGTTGCGGGGGGATCAACAAATTCTACCAAAATGTCAGCCGTAAAAAAATCGTCAAAAGGATCCGCGGTACCGTTGTCCTGACACCCGCTGACATTGTCTATCGTAAGATTTGTAATACTGCAAGACGTGGTTGATAAAACAACTTCCTGGCGCTGAGGAACAGCAATGTGATTGTATTCCGGAATAAATGCCGGAAAAAGGAATGCGATAAGGATGTACATTTTTTCCATTACGAGATGTTCTTGTTTATGAATAAGAGTCAGAACTCAGGTCAATCTACTCTTTGCAACAAAAATAAGTTCGCCTGATTGATGAGATGTGCCTGATTGATGGTCAGTCTAAAAAATGCATCAAATGGTGAAGTTGGGTTTATAGAAGGTGTGAATGCCAAAAAAACTGAACTCAATCCTTCGTACCTACAGGCGTACCGGAGTTTTTTGTTATCTTTGGGCGGTATCATCGTCTTTCCAAGGCGATAGATTGCTCAAAAAGATTACCCGATCCGCTCTTCCGGAGTCAAATTACTTTCACGATTCATAAACTAATCCATTGAAACTCTACATCAAATACATGGTCTCGATTCGCTGCAAAATGGTGGTCAAGTCGGAGTTGACTAAACTCGGGCTGCATTTCATCGTAGTGGATCTGGGCGAAGTAGAGGTCAAGGAAAATATCACTGCCGAACAGCACGAGCAACTAAAAATTGCTTTGTCAGCGTCCGGCCTTGAGTTGATGGAGGACAAAAAAGCGGCGTTGATTGAAAAAATAAAAGGGGTCATCGTTGAGATGGTGCATTATTCTGGGGAAACACCCAAAACTAATTTTTCCAATTACCTCAGTGAAAAACTAAACTACGACTATACTTATCTTTCCAATCTGTTCTCAGAATCAACGGGCATTACCATTGAGCACTTCATCATCGCGCACAAAATAGAACGGGTAAAAGAGTTGCTGTTATACAACGAGCTTAACCTTACAGAAATATCATATATGCTGAATTACAGCAGCGTAGCGCATTTATCCAACCAGTTTAAAAAAGTCACGGGACTAACGCCTTCCTTTTTCAAAAAAATCAAGCAAAAAAAGCGCAACACGTTAGAGAATGTGTGAATAATGTAATTTTTTTCAAAAGTTGTGTAACGATTTTAGACTTAAAGATACCCACCTTTGTATCGATGTGAAAATTAATTCACATGCTAAATTTCGCTTAAAATGAAAAAACTAACGCCGTATGCAATGGCTGCATTTTTAATGCTGTCAGTATTCCCTATGCAATTGAGCGCAATGTCGGGAACTGATCCTGTTACGACAACCTCCACAACACCTGTTGAGTCGGCAGAAGTGCGGGTATTGACGGCTCGGCTAACAGAAATTAAAGAGATGGATCGTTCCAATATGAACACATCAGAAAAAAAAGCACTGCGCAAAGAAGTACGTTCCATAAAAAAGGAGCTTAAACAACAAGCTTCAGGCGGTGTATATATTTCTGTCGGAGCATTACTCGTGGTTATTCTGCTGCTGGTTCTTTTGCTTTAAACATGTTAGAAACATTTGAAAATACGCTGGAATAAGGCGAATTCAAAATGCAACAATTTTTTCACACTTAAATTTAGATACAATGGGAAATTTGCTTTATATAATTGCTGTCATCCTAATTATCGGATGGCTGATCGGATTCGTTGGTTACAACGCGGGAGGTCTGATCCACATACTTCTTGTTATTGCAGTCATCGTGGTGCTGCTGAGAGTTATTCAGGGAAGAAAGGTAATTTAGTGTCTGTCTTTACAGTCCGATAGTTGCGTAGTATTTAGCCCCAAAATCGGTCATTTACTTAAATCTCAAAAACTTAGCCCCGTAGATTATTTACGGTAAATCCCATGACTACTCTATTAACATGCACAAGGCTCATTTCTATTCGAGATGGGTCTTTGTGTTTTATACCATGGCTGACTTTATCAATGACCGATAGCACTACCTCTCCCAATCCGAATTTACAGCACATTAGGAACGTCGTAAAAATAACCTCCCGATTTGGGCGGCGGCTTTTTGGCTACGCCGAAATTGCGTTTCCACCGGACTTCCCGCAATTGCCTTCGTCGGTCGCGTAGCTTTGGCTACGCTCTCTACTCGCGCCTTGTGCGATGAAAAAATCCTCACGCCGAAAAGAGGAACTTATTATTGCGACGTTCCTTAACAAGGTGGGAATTGTGTAACTTTTCTAATAAATTGTGTAATGCTTTACAGGATTTAAGGAAGTAATTTTGTGTCAAAGGGTGGGGACCCAATTTGGACTGGGGTTGTGAGCAAAAGGTGAAAGCCTTTTTTTACAACCCCAGTGCTTTCTACATTTTTAAAAATCATATTACAAAATTCAAAAAATGCAAACAAAAGTACTCGGCATAGCACTGGTGGTCATTGGTATCCTGATGATCGCGTATACCGGATTCAATTATGTAACCACGGAAAATGTAGTTGATATCGGCCCCATTGATATCGACCAAAAAAAGAACCACTTTGTCCAATGGTCACCTATTATTGGTGGAGTTGTGCTCGTTGGGGGTATACTGCTGATCATCCGCAATAAAACATCAAAATAAGTCACCTTAAAAATCACATTTAATCTAAAAACAATGAAGCCCAATATTGGTATTTCTGAAAAGAATTTAAAAAACGGCGCAGCACTTTTGTCCAGCGTGCTGGCCGACGAGATGACCTTGTATATCAAAACCAGAAAATCACACTGGAATGTCACTGGTGAAAGTTTTATGGAACTCCATAAATTATACGAAAATCAATACAAGCAGTTGGAAGCAGCAATTGATGAAATTGCCGAACGCATTGGGAAATTAGGCCATAAAACAATCGGCACGATGGAGGAATTCCTGAAACTGTCTTCGATCAAAGAAAATCCGGGAAAATATTCATCTACCAAAGATACCTTATCAGAACTGCTTGAAGATCACGAAACCGTGATTGTTCAATTACGAAAAGACATTGACGATAGCGTTGATAAAAACAAGGATGCCGGAACAGCCGACTTTTTGACCGGACTGATGGAGCAACACGAAACGACCGCCTGGATACTTAGAAGATATTTAAACTAAAACCAGCTTGCCATGCATGCAATTTCAATCAAAATGGGTCTGTGGATGTTGGCGGGATTCATTGCTTTTTTCTTGCTTATGTATGCTATGGGCTTGGGCTATCGCACTGAACTCCACTTGTTTAACGGCGTAATCCAGTTATTTTGCCTGTATTGGGCTATCAGATCCTACTACGTTCACAACCCGGAAAACATGGTTAGATATATGGCGGGCGTGGCGCAAGGAATGAGCGCTTCTGTCATTGGCATTGGCGGGTTTACTGTATTTATGACGATTTTTATTGCGATGAATCCGGAATTTCTGGAGACCCTGCGCCAAAACTCGCAAATGGGGGAATACCTCACGCCTTTTACAGCCAGTCTTTTTATTTTGGTTGAAGGACTCATGATAAGCCTGATCGGATCGTATATCCTGACACGAATTTTGCTGGATGTTACTTTTAAAAAGGTTTAATTTTTTACCCTATTCTTTTCCCGACACATGAATTTAAGATGCCGTCCTGGTGTCTCCTACCCAACCTATTTTATTTCCAAAACAAAAGCTCATCATTCAGACATAAAAGGTGTGAATGATGTAATTATTTCATTTAATTGTGTAATATTCTTCCAAATATAAAAGGTCAATTTTAAGGTACTGAATGTTGATTTATTACAAAAATATGAAATAACATGAAACATCTTTTACAAAACTTATTATTGGCATTTATTTTGATTTTAATGCCAAAGGCCAGTTTTAGTCAGGCACCCGACTTGGGCGTCGCTACCAGTTTTGCGGCATTTACCGCAGCCGGTGCATTCGACAATCTTGGACCATCTTCCATCATCGGCGATATCGGCACCCATGTAGGGGCATTCTCTGGTTTTCCTCCGGGAGTCGTCATGGGAGATATTCATGTGGCCGACGCAGTATCCGCGCAGGCTGCAGTAGATGTGGATGCTGCATACGGCGCTGTGGCCGCGCTTACCTGCGGTGCTGTAATCGGGGTTACCTTGGGAAACGGGCAAACCCTCACCCCCAACATCTATTGTACGGGTGCAGCTTCGACTTTAAATGGAAATTTAACTTTGAATGGCCAGGGTGATCCTGACGCCTTATTTATTTTCCAGATAGACGGCGCATTTGCGACAAGCACCTTTTCGAGCGTTACACTAATCAACGGTGCCTCCTTATGTAATGTGTATTGGCAAGTTAATGGCCAATTTGATTTAGGCGATTTTTCCCTTTTCAGGGGAACACTCTTGGTTAATGGTGCCATTAACTTATTAGAAGGCTCGGATCTCATTGGCAGGGCGCTTTCGCGTGAGGGTGCCATTTCTTTATTCAGCAACACAATTTCCATCGGATTACCGGCGGTTCCAGCAGTCATCACCGCAAGTGGTCTAACGTCGTTTTGCATCGGAGGGAGCGTGACCCTTTCCGGCAATATTGACGGCGTCTGGAATACCGGAGCAACAACGCCATCCATTGTTGTTAGCACCAGCGGCGAATATTTTGTAACTAATACTACAGAATGCGGCATTGCCGAATCAAATCACATTGTTGTCACCGTCAACCCATTGCCGGTTTGCTCCATTACGGGGGATTTATTCATCTGCCAGGGCGAAACAACCGAGCTTTGCGGCCCTCCCGGTATGACCTACTTGTGGAGCACCGGCGCTATGACTCAATGTATCACAGTTTTCACTTCGGGCAATTACATTCTTACAATTATAGACGCGAACGGTTGCACCAGCACGTGCAACGCGACCGTAATCGTCAACCCGCTGCCGGCGTGCTCTATCACCGGCGACTTATTCATTTGCCAGGGGGAAACAACCGAGCTTTGTGCGCCTGCGGGTTTTACGTATTTATGGAATACCGGCCAGACCACAAATTGCATTACGGTAAGTACTTCGGGAATCTACACCGTTACTTTGATGGACGCAAATGGATGTAACAATACCTGTAGCGCCACCGTCACGGTCAATTCATTGCCTGTTTGTTCCATTACTGGCGATTTATCGCTCTGCGAAGGGGAATCCACAGAACTATGCGCACCTCCCGGCGCGGCAACTTATTTGTGGAATACAGGCGCTCTTACCGCTTGTATTCCCGTCAGTGTTGCTGGCGTTTATACCGTGACTATTATTGATGCGAGTGGCTGCTCCAGCACTTGCAGCGTTACAGTTGTCGTTAATCCGTCGCCGGTTTGTTCTATCACCGGTGATTTATCCATCTGCCAGGGACTTTCAACTGAGCTTTGCGCGCCATTAGGTTTTGCAAGCTATTTGTGGAGCACCGGCGCGACCACTAATTGTATTACGGTCGGTATAGCAGGAATTTACACCTTGACCATTACAGATTTAAACGGATGCAGCAGCACTTGCAGCGTGACGGTTATTGTCAATCCGCTGCCGGTTTGCAACATCACCGGCGATTTATTGCTCTGTAATGTTGGGCAAACAACAGAACTTTGTGCACCTCCCGGTTTTGTCAGTTATACCTGGAGCACGGGCGCGACCACCAATTGTATCACCGTCGGTTTAGCCGGGACTTATACGGTAACCGTGATAGATTTGAACGGATGCGGTAGCACTTGCAGCGCCACCGTTACTTTCAACCCGATGTCAGCTTGTTCTATTGCTGGCGATTTATCGCTTTGTCAAGGGGAATCAACCCAACTTTGTGTACCGTCAGGCGCTGCCAGCTATTTATGGAGTACGGGCGCTACGACCAATTGTATTACGGTTAGCTTACCGGGCGTCTATTCTGTTATCGTAACACAAGCCAACGGATGCAGCAGCACTTGCAGCGCGACGGTTATTGTCAACCCGCTTCCGCCGTGCACCATCACCGGCAATTTATTGCTCTGCGAAATCCTCAATACCCAACTTTGCGTGCCTGCGGGCGCTGCCAGCTATTTGTGGAGCACCGGCGCGACCACTAATTGTATTACCGTTAGCTTGCCAGGCACCTATTCTGTAGTCGTTACCGAAGCAAACGGATGTTCCAGCACTTGCAGCGCAACCGTCACTTTTGACGTTACGCCACCTGTCATCACTTGTCCGGCTGGGGTATCCATTGAATGTGATGCCAGTACATTGCCACTAAATACGGGTACGGCCACCGCAACGGACAATTGCACCCTTGCACCGACCATTACTTTCAGTGATGTTACTGCGGCTGGATTATGCCCGGAGGAGTACACGATTACACGTACCTGGGTAGCTACGGATGCTTTTGGAAACAGCAGCACCTGCGTTCAGACCATCACCGTTGGCGACAACAGCCCGCCAACCATTACTTGCCCTGGAAATCTGACGGTGCAATGCGCCATTCAGGTACCGGCAATCAACTTTGATTTTGTGACCGTTTCTGACAATTGCGGTGGTATCGTTGCCGTAGCCCACGTTGGGGATGTCATTACCAACCAAACTTGCGAAAATAACTTTACCCTGACCAGGACTTATCAGGCCACCGACGTTTGTGGCAACACAGCTACCTGCGTTCAAGTTATTACGGTACTAGACAATACACCACCTGAGATCGTGTTCCCGGCAGATTTTCCAATTGGCGACACCATTGAAGTTCAGTGTTATGGTCAAAATCCGGAGTGGGATATTCCTTCCTTTGACAATGGCACCATTCAGGCAACGGATAATTGTACCGGGCCGGTAAACCTCGTATACAGTGAGGTTCAACAAGACGCAGGAGATTGCGTGGATGGTTTTATCAACCTGTATCGCCTGACCTGGACTGCTACCGATATCTGCGGAAACAGTACGAGTGCGTTCGTTTTTCTCGCCTTGGTGGATACGATTCCGCCTGTCATTTTTGGGGTGCCGTTAGATATTACGGTCAATTGCAATGAAATTCCCGGCGCGCCCGATTTTATTTACGCCATAGATGAATGCTTGTGCGCTTGTATTGTGCTGTTGGAAGAAACCTTACCGCTCACAGGCTGCCAGTTCGGCCAGGTGATTGTGAGGACGTGGAGGGCAACAGATGATTGTGGCAATCAAACCATTGCGACACAGCGCATCACCCTTATGGATGACGAACCACCGGTGATCATTGGCGTCCTGGATACGGCCTGCTTCAACAATCCGGCGCTGTACAATGTTGTGGCCTTAGATAATTGCGGAGGGCCTACCGTTCTGCTTTTCCAGGATTTTAATACACCCAACCCATGCGGTGACGGAAATGCCATTCGGAGAATTTACGAAGCTTATGACAATTGCGGAAACGTATCGAGAGATACCTCCATCCTGCTGCTGAACGACCAAAGTTTGTCGGGATTGGTATTTATCAATCCGATCCTGATTGCATTGGATTCCGCCGAAGTCATGATCCTGGATTACACCGGTGAAAATGGCAACTATACGGATTTTGGCATCAATGATGTGAGGCTTGAAGGCGCCTGTTTCTCAGGAGGCGTTGTGGATTTCACAGAAACAGTCCTTGAAACGGGAGATTGCACAACCGATGGATTCCTGATCGCTATAGAATTGAAATGGACGGCCATTGATGTTTGCGGCAATTTTACCGAGCTTACTGTGATCGTTCATGTCGTGGACTATACCAACCCCAGCTTTGTCAACTTCGTTTCGGAAATGACGATCGGGTGCGACGAAGCGTTACCAGAGAATTTTGGTACCGACAACAGTGGTGCAGTAACGATGACCACAAGGGATACGACCGTACGGGGGGATTGCATTTATGAGTACGATGTGCTGCGCTCAATCACGTTAAGGGATTCATGCGGCAACTCTACGACCCGGGAACAAACCATTCACGTGCAGAGCAGGCCTCCGGTCATTGCAGGCGTTGACGAAGAAATTTGCGACGACCTCAGCATTCCCGAAGTGACTGCGTTTGATCCATGCGCCAGAGAATTTGTTGCGGTGACGATGCAGGAGGATACTTTAGACCTTCCTTGTAGTGGTTTGTCCATTATCAGAACCTGGACAGCGGTCGGCAGTTGTGGTCAAGTGACTGAGATCCGTCAAACGATTATCATGAACGACCAGACGCCGCCGGAAATCATCATTCCCGATGGATCGGTCATTCTGCCTTTTTTAGACCAGGATTATAACCTCATTCCATCCTCACAAATCTACCTGATTGGTAATTTGAATGCTTTGGATGAATATAGCGTCATCGTCCGCGACGACTGCGATCAAGAAATCATCCCGGTCTTTACGGTAAAAATCACGTATGCCGCAGATTGTGAGGCGGAAGGCTATTTTGAACGCAGGGTCTACACCTGGATGGCCACGGATGCTTGCGGCAACATGACGACTTTCACCTTCACCTTGGACATCATGGATGACCTGGTGCCTGAATTCAGCTTTAGCGAGACCACGGTAGACCTCACCATTATCTGTGCGCCACTGCCGCCAGCTCCTGAAGTCAATGTAGTTGACCTTGCTCAACCTGGAACGATTGTCTACACCGAAACAATCGTGCCGGGTAATACGCCTGGACAATTTATCGTAACCAGAACCTGGGTTGCTACCGATGCGTGCGGCAATACGTCAACTTTTGTACAAAAAATCACCTGGATTCCGGATACTTTCCTCGAATGCGAGGTCGTAGTTCCGGAAGTTGTAGAATGCAACTCCCACGGAGTAATCATTACCAGTGTGGTTACAGGCGGCTCAGGGCCACTAACGTACGAATGGGAAATCATCGGCGGTGAATGCTTTATCCAGGGCGGCCACGGAACGCCGGAAATCATCATTTACATAGGCTGGTCGGAGGTGAAAATCATCCTCACGGTCACCGATGCCTTTGGTTGCGTTTCGATGTGCATGATTGTGCTGCCTTGCACGAATTTACCGGTTGATCCTTTTACTGGTGTCCTCGCCGCAGCAGTTCCTGAAACGGATGCCAAAACTACTCCGCCCAATTTGAATTCCACGGCACCAAAGGAATTCCTGCAACAAATCAAGCTGTGGCCGAACCCTGCCAGCAACCGGGTAACCCTGAGCTTCGAATCTGCGGTGGAAGAAGTGGTCGAATTCCGATTCATCAACCTGCTTGGTCAGGTCATGCTGAGTGAAAAAATCAACGCGCGCACTGGACTCAATTCCGTTGACATTGACGTGTCTCGGGTTTCCGAAGGAAGTCACCTGGTTCAAATAAAAACGGAGCAGGAAGTCCACACAAAAGTCATTGTGATCTTGGAAAATGATTAAAAATGTGTGAATAATGTAACTCCTTTCAAAGATTGTGTAACGATTGACTGCTATAAGTTCCCGATCTTTGTATCAACGAACACCAGAAACGAATAACTGTTCTCTTAACCCGCACAAAGCCTGCTTTTTAAAAAGCGGGTCTTTGTGCTTTTTCGCCAGTCAAACCACCATAAACTAAGCAACATGAAGCACGTCTCTTGCACCTTGGAAATGTTGTACAACACCTATAGTTCCATGCTTTATGGCATTGCACTGGAAATTTCGCCGACCCAAAAAGAAGCGGAAGAAATACTGATCACAACATTTCAAAAAATATACAAAAAAAAATTAACGCAAAAAAACTATACATCGCTTTGTGCAACCCTTGTAAAACTAATGATCCAGACAGCGCAGGAAAAGCTGAATCCCGACCAAACAAAAATCAACTTCAAACTGAAGGAATTTGAAAAAGCGCCGGTTATGCACAAACTACTTTGCGAGCAAATAAGCCTGGAGCAATACAGCGCTGAAAACAATTTAACCCGTTCTGAAATTGCAACCAAACTTCGCGAAGAAGTTTCTTTGCTGAGAAAGCAAAAAACGACAAACGCCTTTCCGGCAAGTGTCTTAATTCTTAATGCTTCATTTTAAAATCTTTACCATGCCAATTTTTAATGTATTAATCGTCCTGATAGTCGTCGGAGTCTTACTCTGGCTTGTAAACAACTACATTCCGATGGATCGAAAAATCAAAAACATCCTCAACGTAGTGGTTGTAGTCGGCTTGGTTATTTGGCTCCTACAAGCATTTGGGCTTTTGGATTCTCTAAGAAACATGCGCATCTAAGAGCTTGTCGGGGATTTCATGATTGACTATGTCGAATCTTCGATTTGGGCGAGCGTTAGGAAATTTCATTTTAGACAAGGCGGATTTTGCAAAGATAGCCGGCAGCTATCTTGAAAAAATCCAACGCAGTATAAAATAAAATTTGCCACCTGTAGCCAATTGATGAATTCCCCAATAAGCTCTAAGAGGTGTACATCATTTACTCAAATTAAAAAACAAACAATAATGGATTCAGGAAAAGCCGTTTTAGGCATTTTAGCAGGTTTCGCCATTGGCGCAACGTTAGGTGTTTTATTTGCTCCGGATAAAGGCACCTCTACACGAAAAAAAATTACTCAAAAAAGTGATGACTATATCAATGAATTGAGCACCAAATTCAATACAATGGTAGATGGCGTCACTAAGAAATTTGAAACGTTGAAAACAGATGCGACCCACATGATTGAAAACGGAAAAGCGAAAGCGGACGCGTTGGAAGCTAAAGTGATGGCTGCTACGAAGTAGAAGAGGTAGGCTGGCAAAAGGCAAGTTGGCAAGAGGCAAATACGCAAGTTGCCAACTTGCTTCTTGCCCTTTGCTTCTTATATCACAACCGATACAGGAATTAAGGTAAAAAACACAGTTATGGAAACTCGGGTAGATTTGTTTGAATCATTGGTTGACAAAGCAGAAGCTTATGCCAGAACAACCTATGAACTTTCAAAGTTCAAAACTTTGGAGACCATTACGGTGGTAGTGACCTCATTGGTGTCCAGGCTGATCGTCCTCTCCACAATTTCTTTGTTTATCGTTGTTTTAAGCATAGGCATTGCCTTTTTGTTGGGAGATTTACTCGGCAAGACTTATTATGGTTTCTTCATTGTAGCGGCATTTTATCTTTTGGCTGGAATTGTCTTGAAGCTTTTCCTTCACAAGTGGATAAAAAAACCCATCAGTGAATTAATTATTGTAAAAGCACTTCAATAAAAAATCATGAATAGCATAAATTCGGACACCGAGCTTAGAGCGGCTATCCTTCATTTAGAAGCGGTGCAGGGCGAAGAAATCAAATTGCTGAAAGAGCAATTTCACCTTGCCTACGAGAGTGTAAAGCCAATCAACCTGATCAAAAGCACATTCAGGGAGGCGACAGAATCCACGGAAGTGACCAACAATTTCATCAGTATCGCGACCGGTTTAGCGACCGGCTACCTTTCCAAAAAACTTTTTCAAAGTGTTTCTCACGGTCCGTTAAGAAACCTGCTGGGCACTGCACTACAGTTTGGCATTACAACCCTCATCGCACGAAACCCGCAAGCGGTTAAGGCCGTAGGTATTGGAATTTGGAACTTGGTCAGTAGTTTGACGAACAAAGACGATCCTGATAACGACCAGGACGATTAATAAACCTTTTTTAGGATTATTATGAACACACGTTTAAAATTGCCCTTCTTAGCAACGGCCTCGTTGTTTCTTGTAGGACTGTATGTTTTGATCAGCATCCTATCCGTCACCCAGGATGTTGTTCTTCCCCTTATTTTCGCATCTATCATCGCTAGTTCCCTCAGTCCGGCGGTGAATTTTTTAGTAGACAGAAAAATAAACCGGGCGCTGTCTATCGCCTTCGTTTTGGCCGTCGCCTTTCTGATTCTCATCGGATTGGCGCTTTTGTTATCCTCCCAAGCCACAATGTTAAAAGAATCATGGCCCCAATTAGTAGATAAATTTGAAGCGCTGTTGAATCAAATCATTGACTGGGGTGCCAATTATTTTAATGTCAGCACGAAAAAAATAAATGCCTGGCTTACCGATACAAAAAACGACCTGTTCAGCAACAGCGGCGCTGCAATTGGCGTAACGCTTACCACCATGGGTGGTATGCTGGCAATTATTTTTTTAACCCCCGTTTACATTTTTATGATTTTATTTTATCAACCCCATTTAGTCCAGTTTATTCACAAACTTTTTGGAGCAGACAATAACCAAAAAGTAAACGAAATACTGCTCGAAACGAAGGTGATTATTCAAAGTTATCTCATTGGGCTTTTTGCAGAATTTGCCATCATTGCCGTTTTGAATTCTGCCGGTTTACTGGTACTTGGTATTCAGTACGCCGTCCTGCTGGGCATCATTGGCGCGTTTCTCAACATCATACCCTACTTAGGTGGATTGATTGCGGTGTTCATTTTCATGATTGTTGCATTGATTACCAAATCACCGGTTTATGTACTCTACGTTGCCGCGCTTTATACGATTATCCAGTTCATTGACAACAACTACATCGTTCCCAAAGTGGTCGGTTCAAAAGTAAAACTCAATGCCCTCGTCTCCCTCCTTGCGGTAATCGCAGGCGCTGCCTTATGGGGCATTCCCGGTATGTTTTTATCCATTCCGCTTACGGCAATTCTAAAACTCTTATTTGACCGAATTGATTCTTTGAAACATTGGGGCTTTTTGATGGGCGACACCATGCCGCCATTGCTGAAACTAAAATTAGATTTATCAAATATCTCTAAAAAATTGCCTTACCTGACTTCCACGCTATGGGGAATTTCGCCGCGTGAGGAAGATCCGAAGAAGAAATAGAGGCAAGAGGCAATTTCATTTCGTTTATTCTAAAAAGGCATGCTGCAGGATCATTTATTGCTCATTATCACACTCCTTCTGGTAGTATCCCTGCTATCCATGCTTGGCGAAAAATTGCGCATATCCTACCCGGTTTTTTTGGTGATCAGCGGCTTAATCATCGGCTTTATTCCAAAAACATTCGCCCTGATTCTGGAACCCAATTTAGTATTTACCATTTTCATCCCCCCCCTGCTTTTCGCGGCAGCTTGGAATACACCCTGGCAAGACTTCCTGGCATTCCGAAGGCCTATAGGTTTTCTGGGAATAGGCTTAGTCATTTTTTCATCATCCGCAGTAGCGTTTATTTCACACCTGCTTATTCCCGGTTTTCCATTGGCATTCGGTTTTTTATTGGGAGCAATTATTTCACCCTCCGACTCATTTGCAGCCACATCTATCCTCCAAAAATTGAGAATGCCCCGCAGCATTGTCAATATTTTAGAGGGAGAAAGTCTGATCAATGATGCGGTGAGCCTGATCCTTTTTCGTTTTGCACTATTTGCCGTGCTGACTCGTGAATTTATTTTTTGGGAAGCCGGAATTGATTTTATGATCATGATTTGTGCCGGAATTATGGTGGGATTAGCCATTGCGCTGTTGATCTATTTCATACACCGATTTTTGCCTACCACTCCAAGCATTGATACGGCCATTACCTTAATGGCGCCATATTTGATGTACATTTCGGCGGAGCATTTCAAATTTTCAGGCGAATTGGCTGTAGTCAGCGGGGGTCTGTTTTTAAGCGCGCGTTCAACGGAAGTTTTTTCGTTCAGCTCCCGCCTTCAATCACAGGGAGTCTGGGAAACCTTAGTGTTTTTGCTTAATGGCGCGGCTTATATTTTAATCGGACTGCAATTACCGGTGATTTTAAGCAATCTGGAAACAGGAACATTTGCAAAAACCATTTATTACGGTGTTTTTTTTAGTTTTGCGGTCATTTTGATCCGGATAATATGGGTATTTCCCGTTGCTTATTTACCCTGGTTAATCAGTAAAAAAATAAGAAAAACAGAACCTCGTCCGGACTGGAAAGCAGTCTCTATTATTGCCTGGAGCGGCATGCGCGGGGTTGTCTCCCTCGCAGCAGCTTTATCCATTCCGCTAATCCTGATTTCGGGGGAAACATTTCCGCATCGCGATCTTATTTTGTTTATTTCCTTCATCGTTATCCTCTGCACGCTGGTATTGCAGGGATTGACCCTGCCCTGGTTGATCCAAAAATTAGAGATAACGACAAAGGAGCAGGAATGGAAGCAGGCATTGGAAGTTAATACCGTTCTGGATTCAGCCGTACTTAAACATCTGAATGCCTACTATGCTCAGGAGGTGGAAAGCAGCAAAGAATTCCGCATACTAAAAGAGCGCTATGAACACCAACTGAAATCTCAGCAAAGCCAGCTATTAAAAAAGCACAATCTGCAACCTGATATCCTGGCGTACCAAAATGTATTGTTCGCACTCATTGATGTAAAACGAAAAGCTTTGCAGGAAATGAGCGTCGAAAATAAATACCCGGAAGAATTGATCCGCAATATCGAAAAAGAGATAGATCACGAAGAAGCGCATTTAAACGTGCATTTTGATATGCCGATTAAAGAAAAAAATGCATGAAAAAGGTCAATACTATTATAAAGATTAAAGATTTCTCGAAAGGGCAATCTAAGAAACTAAAAGCAACAGTAATTGCAAAAACCGAAAAAGCGAGTAACTTTTTAACGGATGTTGCCGATGTTTTTTTGTTTATGACTCAAATCGTCAAAGAAACCTTTTCGCGCAACTTTGAATTCAGGGAATTTTTAAATCAATGTTATCAAATCGGATACAAAACCCTGCCACTGATTGCAGTCACCGGCACAATTATGGGGTTGGTGCTTACGATTCAATCACGTCCGATCCTTGTTGATTTTGGAGCAGTAACGATGCTGCCCGGAATGGTCGTAATTTCACTGCTCCGGGAAATAGGGCCGGTCATTACGGCACTTATCTGTGCCGGAAAAATTGGATCGGGTATGGGGGCAGAATTAGGCTCCATGAAGGTTTCCGAACAGATTGACGCGATGGAAGTCTCCTCTACCAATCCAATAAGGTTTTTAGTCGTTACAAGGGTATTGGCAGCAACAATTATGATCCCGCTATTGGTGCTTTATGCTGATGTGTTTGGTATATTGGGAAGCTGGGCAGGCGTAAATATCAAAGGCGAAGTAACGCTGGTTTTGTTTTTTTCACAGGCTTTTAGCCATGTTGAGTTTTTTGATTTTTTACCCGCAGTTGTAAAATCATTCTTTTTCGGGACAGTCATCGGATTTGTTGGCTGCTATAAAGGTTACAATGCCGGGCGTGGGACAGAAAGCGTAGGTGTTGCAGCAAACTCTGCTGTTGTGCAGGCATCGCTTATGGTGATCATTGTAGATTTAATTGCCGTTCAAATTATTGACATGCTGTTATGACAAACACTGAGCAAATAAAAGTTGCAACTAAGGCTTCGTCCGCCAGTGCAAGCCGGGAGGTGGTTATCGAAATAGATAACCTCCAAATATCCTTTGGAAACCTGGAAGTATTAAAAAATACTTCATTAAAGCTTTTTAATGGCGAAAACCTAGTATTGCTTGGCAAATCCGGATCCGGTAAATCTGTCCTGATAAAATGCATTGTTCGTTTAATGCAGCAAGATAGCGGAACAATACAGGTTTTTAATAAAAACGTGGCTACCTTAAACCGGATAGAATTGAGCGAATTGAGAGAAAAAATCGGTTTTTTGTTTCAAAGCGGCGCATTGTATGACTCCATGACGGTGAAACAAAACCTGGAATTTCCACTGCGGAGGTTAAAAAAGAACCTTACAGAACAGCAAATTAAAGAAAAAGTAGGCGAGGTTCTGGAAAATGTCGGTTTGGCTGATGCCTTGGATAAAATGCCTTCAGAGCTTTCCGGCGGCATGCGGAAAAGAATAAGTTTGGCCCGCACCATTATTGTCGACCCTATGATTATGCTCTATGACGAACCCACTACCGGGTTAGACCCTGTAACTTCCCACGAAATAAGCAACCTGATTCTTGATGTTCAAAAAAAATATAAAACGTCCTCTATCATTATCACACACGACATAAAATGTGCATTGATCACTGCAGACAGGCTGCTCATGCTTAATGACGGGGAAATTTACAAGGAAGGCACAATAAAAGACTTTGAAACTTCAAGCGACCCTTTAATTCAATCTTTTTTTGTTTGAAAGAAAAATTAAATTGACATGCACACAAAAATGAGCAAAGTACGCTTAGGTTTATTTATTCTCGGAGGTTTAGTGCTTTTTGTACTTGCCATATTTATTATTGGCAAACAAAAACACTTATTTGATCCTGTTTTTAAGGTCACTTCGACTTTCTCCAATGTAAGCGGCTTGCAGGTTGGAAATAACATCCGGTTTTCCGGAATTAATGTCGGCACAGTCGGAAGCATCAACATCGTAAACGACACCACGGTAAGGGTAGATTTGTTGCTAAAAAAATCAGTTCGCAAGTTTATTAAAACGGACTGCGAAGTCGCAATTGGCTCAGAGGGCCTTATCGGCGATCGGCTTTTGGTCATTACCCCTGGCAGCGCCGACGCGCCTTTGGCTAAGGAGGGACAACACCTCGATACGATCGAGCCTGTTGAGACGGATGCCATCATGGCAAGTTTGCAGATCACCGCAGTAAATGCCGAAATTATATCGCAGCAGCTTGCCGAAATCATGATTAACCTAAACAGTGGAAAAGGGACGCTCGGCAGGCTCATCCAGGATGAAACCATTGCAGACAACTTTGATCAGACGATGTCGAATCTCAAAAAAAGCACAAAAGGTTTAAATGACAATATGGAAGCCGCCAAAAGCAGCTTCCTTTTGAAAGGCTATTTTAACAAAAAGGAGAAAGCGGCAGAAAAGTTGAAAAAAGATGCCCAAAAGAAAAAGGAAGAGGAAGCAAAAAAAGCCGAAAAAACCAACTCAAAAAATGAAAAGGAATAATTAGTGTCCGTCTTTTTAGTCCGATAGCTGCGTTGTGGGAACAGGAGACATCCCGAATTTTCATCAGGGCGGTTCTGTCCTTCGACATAGCTCAAGAACCGTAGGAACCAAATGTCGGTAGACACGGAGCATTTTGTAGCGATGAAACGCGTTGAAGAGCGCAGAACGCCTTTTTTTGACGAAATGCGCTACAAAATGTGTGAATCATGTAATTTTTTTACATAGTTGTGTAAAGTAAACAGGTTTAGGGGGTGTAGCTTTGCCTATACTTGTTTAAAAAAAAAATTTGAAGCTATATATCAAATACATGGTAAGTAACCGTTGCAAAATGGCAGCGAAAGATGCTTTGAGGAAGCTGGGGATACACTTTATTGTTGTTGATTTGGGGGAGGTAGAAATTATGGAGGACATTACTCCCGAGCAAAGGGTAGAACTAAAATTTGCATTGAGTAAAACAGGGCTTGAACTAATGGACGACAAAAAATCGGTTTTGATTGAAAAAATAAAAACCGCTATTGTTGAAATGGTTCATCACTCAGGTGAAGAAATGAAGGTAAATTTTTCCGATTTTTTGAGCAAAAAGCTAAGCCACAATTACACTTATTTGGCAAATTTGTTTTCAGAAGTCCAGGGAACCACAATCGAACAATTTATCATTTCTCATAAAATTGAACGAATAAAAGAATTGATCATTTACGGTGAATTAAATGTTACAGAAATTGCGTGGAAGATGAATTACAGCAGTGTGGCGCACCTTTCCAATCAATTTAAAAAAGTTACCGGACTTACGCCTTCTCATTTCAAACAATTGAAAAATAAAAGGCGAAATCCAATTGAGGAAATTGGAAACGAATAAGTTAGAGCTTGTTGGGGAATTCATCAATTGGCTACGAGTGGCAAATTTTATTTTATACTGCGTTGGATTTTTTCAAGTTAGCTGCCGGCTATCTCTGCAAAATCCGCCTTGTCTAAAATAAAATTTCCTCACGCTCGCCCAAATCGAAGATTCGACGTAGTCAATCATGAAATCCCCAACAAGCTCTTAAAAAAACAAAAACTATGAATATCAAAAGAATCTTTGGTGCAATACTGACCGTGCTTGGCATAGGCGGTCTTATTTACACTGCAATCCTGTTTGCCAATACATCGGGCGGCACAAGGGACATTAAATCGCTTGTGATATACGGTATACTTGGCCTCATATTCTTCACCTCGGGCATTGGATTGGTTCGTACAACAAAAGATGAATCCTGATTTTAATCCGAAATCTTCAGTTGAACAATTCATAAAATGGAAAAAAGAGCACAAGAATCCCGTTATGCCCGAAGCTTGATAGAAGCAAGCCTTGACCCCTTAATTACCATCAGTACCGAAGGTAAAATAACGGACATGAACGATGCCTGGGCGAACATTACGGGGGAGCTGCGTATAAACCTGATTGGCAAAGACTTTGGTGATTATTTTACGGAGCCGACAAAGGCGCGTGAAGTTTATCAGGAAGTATTCGCGGAGGGGTTTGTTAAAAATCATCCGTTAACCGTCGTAGACGGGGAGCTAACCGATGTGCTATTTAACGGTTCTGTTTATAAAGGCGAACAAGGTAATGTGCTTGGTGCAGTAGTGGTGGCAAGAGTTATTACCGAGCAAAAAAGGATTGAAAATGAACTGATCGAGGCGAAAGTTTTTGCCGAGCTGGCCACGCTCATTGCCGAAGAAGCAAAGAGCAAAGCAGAAAGCGCCACAAATGTTGCAGAAGATGCCGTGAAATCCAAACAGCAATTTTTGTCGAACATGAGTCATGAAATTCGCACGCCCATGAATGCGATCATTGGATTTACAAAAGTAGTACTAAGAACAGAATTGTCTGCAAAACAAAAGGAATATTTAACCGCCATAAAAATGAGTGGCGATGCTTTAATTGTGCTGATCAACGATATACTCGACCTTGCAAAAGTGGATGCCGGGAAAATGACATTTGAAAAAACGCCGTTCAAATTATTTTTATCCATATCCGCAATACTCCATTTGTTTGAGGCGAAAATTCAGGAAAAAAATCTGATATTGGTCAAAGAATTCGACAACGGTATCCCTGAGGTGTTGGTCGGCGACCCGGTGCGGTTGCATCAAATTATTTTAAACTTAGTGAGCAATGCCGTCAAATTCACCTCAAAAGGAAGCATAACTGTAAATATTCAACTGCTGGAGGAGACGGCAGAACAGGTAAAAATTAAGTTTTCGGTTACAGATACCGGAATTGGCATTCCCAAAGATAAAATAAAAAATATTTTTGAAAACTTTCAGCAGGCTTCCAGTTCAACGGCAAGGCTATATGGCGGAACTGGATTAGGCCTCGCCATTGCAAAACAACTGGTAGAACATCAAGGAGGCAGCATTAAGGTAAAAAGCAGCCTTAGTGCAGGATCAACGTTCAGTTTCATACTAAGTTTTCAAAAAACAAATTCTGAAGCAGAAATTGAAACAATCATTACCGAAGCAGATACGGAAATAAAAAATATAAAAGTATTGGTAGTGGAAGACATGGCGCTCAATCAATTATTGATGAAAACGCTGTTGGATGATTTTGGATTTGAGCGCGACATCGCCGAAAACGGAAAAATCGCTATTGAAAAGCTACAGTTTAAATCTTACGATATCATCTTAATGGACTTGCAGATGCCCGAAATGAATGGGTTTGAAGCCACCCAGTACATTCGGAATACCATGAATTTGAACACGCCTATCATTGCCCTAACTGCGGATGTGACTACCGTTGATTTGGCAAAATGCAAAGCGGTAGGTATGAACGATTACATTGCAAAACCAGTTGACGAAAGAATTTTGTACAGTAAAATTGTAGGGTTTATGAAAAAATCTATTTTTAATGACACCCCAAAAGAAGCCGAAAAGGGTCAAAGTCAAAAAATAAAATATGTTGACCTGAATTATTTAGCCCAACGTACCAAATCCAATCCAGCTTTAATGATGGAGATGATTTCGGCTTATTTAGAGCAAACTCCGCCCTTAATCAATGTCATGAAGCAAAGCCTGCGGGACAAAGACTGGGATTCGCTGCATGCCGCAGTACACAAAATGATTCCTTCCTTTTCAATCATGGGAATCAGTTCGGATTTTGAAGCCATAGCAAAAAAAGTTCAGGAATACTCCCGCGCAAAAAAACAAATGAAAGGAATTACCGACTTGGTACTTCAGATTGAAAGTGTATGCACGCGGGCCTGTGAAGAATTGGAAGAAGAGTTTAAAAAGATAAAAGCACAAACGCATGAAAGCCGGATCCGAGATTAAAATTTTCCTGGTAGACGACGACGCCGTATTCCTGAAGTCGCTGGAAATTGAATTCCTGCAGTTTCCTAATTTCAGTGTTGAAACCTTTGCTTCCGGGGAGCTTTGCATAGCTAATTTGTCAAAAAACCCAGATGTGATTATTTTGGACTACCAGCTTGACGGCATTGATAAAAATGCAATGAACGGTCTTGACACCTTGGATAAGATAAAATCTTTTAATCAAGATATTCCGGTTATTATGTTATCCGCTCAGGATCGAATTGACGTGGCAATTAGCTGTATGCACCACAAAGCTTTTGACTATGTCGTAAAAAGCGAAACGGCTTTCATGCGCCTGCAAAAAATTATTCCCCGGATTTTTAGCTATAGAAAAATCAAAAATGAATTAAACTGGTACATGGAACGCATGTAATAAATTCTTGAATTAAAAACGCCAATTCGTGAGCAACCTCAATAAAATAAAAATATTCTTAGTTGACGATGATGCCGTCTATCTTAAATTTCTGGAGCTTGAATTCATCCGGCAAGGCGAATTCACCGTCGAAACTTATGCGACAGGCGAATTTTGCATAGCGCGCCTCCCACAAAATCCTGACATAATCATTTTGGATTATTTCCTTAACAGCGTGGATAAACGCGCGATGAATGGAATAGATACCTTGGATAAAATAAAAGCATTTAATCCGGCTATACCGGTTATTATACTTTCATGTCAGGAAAATATTGACATAGCGACAAACTGTATTAAGCACATGGCCTATGATTACGTGCTGAAAAATGAAATGGCTTTTATGTGTCTGCAAAACATCATCGCCACCATTTGTATGCTAAAAAAAATAGAAAACAAATTTTATTTAGCGTAAGCCGCATTCTGCCCTGATTTTTAAATACAGTATAAAAGTCGCATCCATCTTGAGATAATAAAATAAAAATAGTATTTATTTACCACTATGTTACTATATGATAAATAGTTACTAAAAATATGTAAATAATGTAAGGCTTTTCCACAATTGTGTAATACTTCCCTGCCAGAATGCCATCACCTTTGTAGGGTGAAAATTCTTTCACTATTAAAGTCACTAGCATTGAAAAATAATAAATTATTATCAGCCCTAATAATCTTATCGGCTGTTTTAATTGTCGGATGCCAAAAAGACGACTATAAGGAAATCCTTGGGGTTTGCCCGGTTGTGGTATCTACGAACCCCGATAATTTACGCACCGGAGTTCCGCTCAATCAGGTGATCACCGTAACCTTCAACGGCGCGATGAACCCTGCAACGATAACCACCTCGGCGATTACTTTTCAAGGACCCGGCGCAACGCCAGGAACCATTACCTACTCCGGATTAACTGCGGCTTTTACGCCTTCCAGCCCGCTCAAACCCAACACCACCTACACTGGCCGGGTGAACACTACCGTGAAGGACAAAACTGGCAATGCCTTGCAAACCGATTACGTGTGGACATTTACCACCGGCGCAGCAGGCATTGAACTGAATTCTATCGGCCGGTTCGGGGTTCTTGCAGGAACGGGCATTAGCAGTACAGGCTTCAGCGTGATTAACAACATGGACATTGGCGTCAGCCCGGGTCTTCGTGCTGCGATTACCGGGTTTCCTCCTGCGGTGATCTTGAATGGCGGGATATACGCCTCGAATGACCTAATTCCCACAGGTACTTCTTCCATGCTCTTATTGGCCAAACAAGACTTGGTCACTGCTTATCAATTTGCAGAAAATGCAGCTTCACCGGTATCCACTACCCTATCCGGCGACCAGGGTGGGAAAACGCTGACACCGGGTATTTACCAATCAACCGCTACCCTATTAATCCAATCGGGCGATTTGACACTCGATGCACGGGGTGATACAAGCGCCGTATGGATTTTCCAGGTAACCTCAGATTTGACCACCGTTGGCGGTGCAGGTGGCGATGTCATCCTTACCGGAGGCGCTCAGGCTAAAAATGTTTTTTGGCACGTGGGCAGTTCTGCTACGATTGGGAACAATACTTCATTTAAAGGTATCCTGATGGCTCTGACTTCCATCACGATGAATTCAGGCGCAACGACAGAAGGTAAATTGTTTGCCATCAATGGCGCAGTCGTATTGACCAGCACCAACATCCTTAACAAGCCTTAAATTATAACAATATGAACATCAGAACTAATAATAAAAAGGAATCGCGTAAAACGCATTTCGAATTCCTAAACAGCCTGTTTCTCAAGAGCCTCATGATGAGTGCTTTACTTTGGGCAGTCCTCCATGCATCCTTACAAGCCCAGGATGTCACCTACACAAGACCCTCTTGGCGGTTTGGTATCGCAGGTGCCGCAAATGTTAATTTCTACCGTGGTTCAACGCAACAATTGAACGCAGATTTTACTGCTCCGGTTGCTTTTAATCATGGCAACGGCTTAGGTCTCTTTCTGGCACCCGTTTTGGAGTACCATGCTCCGAACTCCCCATTGGGTTTTATGTTGCAGGTAGGCTACGATGGTCGTCAAAGCAAGTTCAACAAAGAAATAACCCTTTGTAATTGTCCGGCGGACTTATCCACCAACCTCAGCTACATTACGGTGGAACCAAGCCTGCGCCTGGCACCCTTCAATTCCGACTTTTATTTATTTGGAGGTCCGCGTGTGGCGTTTAATTTTGAAAATTCATTCACCTATAAATTAGGAAAAAACCCCGACTTCCCTGAACAACTGGCCACTCCGGATGTAAACGGCGAGCTGAGCAATACCCGCAAAACCCTGCTTTCGATGCAAATCGGTGCCGGGTACGACATCCAACTTTCTTCGCAGAACCACCAGGCCCAGGCGATCCTTTCTCCGTTTATTTCTTTTCAACCCTATTTTGGCCAGTCGCCGCGTTCCATTGAAACATGGAACATTTCCACCCTGAGAGTGGGCGCGGCTCTTAAGTTTGGGTACGGAAGCCTGGTCACGGAACCGGCAAACGCTATGGTGCCCGTGATCGCAGATCCTGACGTTCGGTTCTACGTTAACTCTCCCAAAAACGCAGCAGTTGAACGCAGAGTTAGTGAAACATTTCCGCTGCGCAACTACGTATTTTTCGACTTAGGCTCAACGGATATCCCGGATCGGTATGTTTTACTGAATAGAAACCAGGTAAAAGACTTCAAAGAAGATCAATTAGAAGTGTTTGCCCCGAAAAAATTGTCGGGTCGCTCCTCGCGGCAAATGACGGTCTATTACAACGTGCTGAATATCATCGGTGACCGCCTTGGCAAAAACCCGGCATCCAGCATTACCCTTGTTGGTTCATCGGAGAAAGGCTCGGAAGACGGCAAGATGATGGCTGAATCCATTAAACAATACTTAGGGAATGTATTTGGGATTGACGGTTCGAGGATCAGTGTGGAAGGAAGGAATAAACCCGTCCTTCCGTCGGAGCAACCAAATAGCGGATCCGACCTTACCCTGCTTCGCGAAGGCGACCGTCGGGTGTCTATCGAAAGCAATTCACCTGCTCTGCTCATGGAGTTTCAAAGCGGACCGAATGCACAATTGAGGCCCGTAGAAATCGCAGTGAGTCAGGAAGCGCCAATGGACAGCTATGTTTCTTTCAATGCAGAAGGTGCCCAAAAAGCCTTCTCTTCCTGGTCTTTAGAGATCCGGGATGACAAAAACAAACTGCAAACATTTGGGCCTTATACCCGTGACCAGGTAAATATCCCCGGTAAAACCATTATGGGTACCCGCCCACAGGGCGATTACAAAGTAACCATGGTGGGCCAAACCAAAAGCGGCATGACGGTCAGGAAAGATGCAAACGTAGACATGGTGCTCTGGACCCCGGGCAAAAATGAAGAGGGCATGCGATTCAGCGTAATTTATGAATTCGACGAATCGGAAGCCATTTCAATTTACGAAAAATACCTTACGGAAATCGTAATCCCCAAAATACCAATGGGCGGAACGGTTATGATACATGGCCACACGGACATTACCGGAGACGAAGTTTATAATCAAAAATTGTCGCTGGCTCGTGCCAACGATGTACGCGGGATTCTTGCAGCCGGTCTTGCAAAAGCAGGCAGAAGCGATGTTAAATTCGAAGTTCAGGGATCAGGCGAAGATCAGGTCTTATCCCCGTTTGAAAATAATTACCCGGAAGAACGCTTTTACAACAGAACCGTAATCATTGATATCATTCCACGAAAGTAAGTTTTTAGTCATTAATTATTGTGTACTAACTCAATTAAAAGAGGCTGTCTATTTACTTTTAGACAGCCTTCTCTTTTTTCTGTGAATGATATAACTATTCTATGTAATTGTGTAATATTTTTCCGCGCTAAAAGACTGAACTTTAACCTGTATTGATTAATTACTTTAAAAACGAACAAACATGAACAATCTATTCAGAGGTCTGCTCTCAGGGTATGGCGCGGCAAAATTAGGCGGCGGTTGTTTTGGCACCATTATCGTATTTATTATTATCTGGGTTGTACTCGGGCAATGTAATTAGAACGATTACAAGGTGTGAATAATGTAACTCTTTCGAGAAATTATGTAACATTGTACGGCCATAAAACACGCAACTTTGTGAAGTGACAATCCTATAACTTATTTGGGAAATTTCCAATAAAATCCCGAAAAAATTTTCAAACCTTTAAAATAAAAAAAATGGACATCAAAGAAGTAAAAGGAACCTGGAATGAGCAAAAAGGCAAGCTCAAGCAGAAATTTGCGCTCTTAACCGATAACGATCTGTTATTTGAAGAAGGAAAAAAGGACGAGATGTTTGGAAAACTCCAAATCAAACTTGGTAAAACAAAAGAAGAATTGCATGAAATCATCGCAGCTCTTTAAAATGCCTCTCAGTAAAACTCCTGGCTTTCGGTTTATTCGTTAACCAGTAACAAAAATCATCCGATAATAATTTTCAAACAATAAAAATTCACAAAATGAAGAATTCACTTTTTATCCTTGCCGTAGCGACTACACTTATGGGAGGGATGACCTTGACCAGTTGCCAATCGGCCTCCCAAAAATCAGAGGATGCCCAGTCTGACGTAATTGATGCCAGAGAAGATTTGAGAGACGAGCAGAAAGATGCAGCCGTAGCTGCGCAGGAAGCAGCAAATGAACAAGAATGGTTAGCCTTCAAAAGCGACGCCGAAATGAAAATCAAAGGTTACGAAGACCGGATTGTCGAATTGAAAGCGAACATGAAGAAGTCTGGAAAAGCAATGGATGCGCTCTACGCGAAAAACATTGAAATCCTGGATCAAAAAATCAAGGATATGAAAACCAGGATCGAAGCCCGCAACAACAGTGAAAGCGATTGGGAATCCTTCAAGCGTGAATTTAACAGCGATATGGATGGGCTTGGAAAATCTTTGAAAGACTTGTCTGTTGACAACAAAAAATAAGTTAAAAGGCTGACTCTAAACAAGTTGTAGGCGGGCTTTAAAAACCCGCCTTTTTTTATCTTAAATTAAAATCCAATTAAAATGAGCAAGGACAAAGGAAGTAAAAACCACAAAAAAGCGCCGGCAGACAAATCTACAGGCAAAGGGAAAGCCGTATCGGCCTACAAATCCGAAGGCAAAGGCGGCTCGGGCAAATCAGCTACGCTTGACCCTTTTATCCCAAAAACCGAGCCTAAATCTGGCGGAAGCCACAAATCTTAACGCCTGTTCCGGATTTCATAGGAAGGTCTACTTTTACTTTTTTGCTAACTAAAAACAATGATCGAAGTCACAAAACACGGAGTCATTCTTCATAAAACTGATCTTGACTTTGAAAATGAAGGCGTGTTAAATCCCGCTGCAATACGTGAAGGCGACTACGTTCACCTTTTTTACAGAGCTGTAAGCAAAGGCAACCACTCCAGTATTGGTTATTGTAAGCTAAATGGTCCTTTGACGGTGGAAGAACGATGGGAAGAACCTGTACTGTTCCCGCAATTTGACTACGAATCGCACGGCACTGAAGATGCCCGAATTGTAAAAATTGATGATTTGTATTACCTCACCTACACCGCTTACGACGGCGTCAATGCACTGGGAGCATTAGCCACCTCAAGGGATCTGAAAAATTTCAAAAAGCAGGGTTTGATCGTACCCCAAATCACTTATGAGGAGTTCAGCCACCTCGCTGAAGTCAAAGGATTAATCAACGAAAAATACCTGCGCTATAATGAACACGATCGTAGATTTGGAGATAAAGACCCCAAGGCACTTCTCTGGGATAAAAATTTGATTTTTTTTCCCAGAAAAATAAATAATCAATTCGTCTTTATGCACCGTGTAAAGCCCGACGTCCAAATTGTGGTGGCTGTAAATGATTTAAAGGAACTTACGGACGAATTCTGGCGAAATTATTTTCTCCACTTTGACGAGTATATTGTGCTTGCGCCAAAATATGCACATGAAATCAGTTACATAGGCGGGGGCTGTCCGCCAATAGAAACCGAAGCCGGATGGGTCTTAATTTACCACGGTGTGCGGGATAGTGTAACCGGATATGTTTATTCTGCTTGTGTAGCATTACTTGATTTGGAAAACCCCCGCAAAGAAATTGGCCGATTGCCCTACGCATTGTTCAAACCCGAGTTCCCCTGGGAATTAAGAGGAGAAGTAAACAACGTATGTTTTCCATCAGGGGCTGCGCTGTTTGACGACACTTTGTACATTTATTACGGCGCTGCCGATGAGCGCATCGGATGTGCTTCTGTTAGTTTTTCTGCACTTCTTGCAGAGTTGCTGCTTCATAATAATAATAAAGATGAATAAAACTATTTTCAATATTGGAGAAGGGGCTCTGCGTGCACTATCCCCGAATGCCATTTCAAAAAATGGCAAACTTCGCCCATTAAATCTCTTGCCAGAAATCTTGTTCATTACATCCTATCCACCAAGGGAATGTGGCATCGCCACTTACTCGCAGGATTTGCTCAAGGCGCTTGATAATAAATTCGCAGACTCTTTTTCACTCAAAGTATGCGCACTGGAATCCGGAAAGGCAGACCATGTTTACCCGGACGAAGTAAAATTCATCCTCGACACAACCGAAGCATCCAGCTATGCTGAATTAGCACATTCCATTAATTTGGACACTCAAATCAAGCTTGTCCTGGTGCAGCATGAATTTGGATTCTACGAAGATGGAGGGAAGGAAGCTTTCCTTCAATTTTTGTACGGGCTCACCAAACCGGTCGTTCTTGTTTTTCACACCGTATTGCCTCGTCCTGGCGAATCGCTTAAAGCAAATGTCCGGCACATTGTGGCGGCCTGTGATTCCATCATAGTGATGACCAATAATGCTGCTCAGGTTTTACACAATGATTATGGTTTGTCTCCCGAAAAAATCAGTATTATTCCTCACGGCACCCACTTGGTGCCGCATTTGAACAAAGCGTTTCTGAAAAACAAATTCGGCATCAGCGGCAGGAAAGTGCTTTCTACTTTCGGGCTGCTTGGTTCCGGAAAAGGCATTGAAACAACGCTCGATGCTTTGCCTGCTATCATTGAGTTTAATCCCGACACTATATTTCTGGTTATTGGTAAAACCCATCCGGGCGTTATCAAATCAGAAGGAGAAAAATACCGAACGATGCTGGAGGAAAAAGTAGACGCGCTACAACTCCGGCAACACGTAAAATTTATCAATCGCTACTTGCCTTTGCAGGACTTACTGGAGTATTTACAGCTTACTGACATTTACCTTTTTACGTCCAAAGACCCCAATCAGGCTGTGAGCGGCACATTTTCCTATGCCATGAGCTGCGGTTGCCCGATCATTTCTACGCCCATTCCGCACGCAATGGAAGTGCTGCGGGAGGACACCGGGATCATTATTGACTTCCAAAACTCGCAGCAATTGGCGGCCGGCGTGAACCGCCTGATGAGCGATGACGCTTTAAGAATGGATTTCAGCACAAGTACCTTACAGCGGATTGTTCCAACGGCTTGGGAAAACGCAGCCATTGCACACGCCATGTTGCTCCAAAAAATAGCCGGGGAGGCACAAAGGGAGGGCGATTTAACGGAACTGAACGGGGAAGTGTTTCATCGAGCCAACTATGCGGATAAAAAAATTCCGCTGCATTATCGTTTGCCTGAAATAAACCTGGATCACGTAAAAAAAATGACCACTGATTTTGGCATGATCCAGTTTTCAAATATCAATCAACCCGATCTTGATTCAGGTTATACTTTAGACGACAATGCACGTGCTTTAACTGCGATGGTTATGCACTATGAATTGACGGGGGATGAAGCGGATATTCCCTTCATAAAAATCTATGTGGATTTCATCAAATTTTGCCTGCAACCAAATGGGTGTTTTTTGAATTATGTGGACTGCGATAAAAAATTTACGCCACAAAATGACACGACCAACTTATCTGATTCCAATGGAAGAGCGATTTGGGCATTGGGTTATTTGATTTCCAAAAGCGCATTCCTGCCGGAGGAATTCATTGAAACAGCAGAAAGTACGATGCAAGGGGTATTACCGAGCGTAGAAAAAATGTATTCCACACGTTCCATGGCCTTTACATTGAAAGGCTTGTACTATTACAACCTAGAAAGAAAATCATCCGAAAATATCCTGATCATAAAAATGCTGGCAAATCGCTTAGTTCAAATGTACCGCCATGAATCGGAGCAGGACTGGCAGTGGTATGAAAGCTACCTGACCTATGGCAACAGCATACTTCCGGAAGCCATGTTGTGCGCATGGCTGGCAACCGGAGATTTGGTATACAAAGAAATAGCCAAAACTTCATTTGACTTTCTGCTGTCGCTCACGTTCAAAAACGACAGCATCAAAGTGATTTCTAACAGAAGCTGGATGCAAAAAGGCAAGGAAGCTGCGGAACACGGAGAACAACCCATTGATGTGGCCTACACGATTCTGGCGCTGCGCAAATTTCACAATGTTTTTTTAGACGAAAATTATGCCCACAAATTAGCAACCGCATTTAACTGGTTCCTCGGCAACAACCACCTGCATCAAATCATATATAATCCCTGCACCGGCGGTTGTTATGACGGGCTTGAAGAAACCCATGTGAACCTTAATCAGGGTGCGGAGTCTACGCTTAGTTACCTGATGGCAAGGCTGACTATTAATAATTAGTGTCCGCCCATTTAGTCGCGTGTCTGGACTTTAGAGTTCGAGAGCGAGGCACGCGAAGACCCCAAAACCGAGAGTTTACTCGTGTAAATGACCTATTTTGGGGTCGAGCGTAACGCAGCTATCAGATTATAAAGACCGGCACTAATTAAGAATTTGTATTATCTTGCCCTGCCCGTTTCAAGTAAGTTACGGGTATCGCAGTGGCAAATAATATGAACGAAAAAACTACTTCCTCAAACCCGCTTGATCACTTCGATCACGTCGTCGTCCTGATGCTGGAAAATCGCTCATTTGACAACCTCCTGGGCTACCTGTACAAGCCCGAAGATATCAAGCCGGACTTCCCTTTGGGGAAAAAATTTGCCGGGCTTCATTTCGATGAGCCGCACGGCAACCCAGTTCCGGAAGATGCCGGAGGGGAGTACGGCGGCAAAACAATTTACACGAGGCGAGCCACGGACTATTACCAGCCTTTTCCCGACCCAGGCGAATTTTATGCCCACGTCAATACCCAACTCTACGACCAATTCATTCCTCCATCAAATGATGGTCAGACCGATAAAAAGATTGCCGCGCCTTACAACCTGCCCCACCCATTGCCCGCAACGCCGCCAATGAACGGTTTTATTGCCGATTACATCAGCGTGCTCAGAGGATTGGAAAAGTCAGGGTGTCTGAACTCCATTTTCAATTTCCTGAGACTCAACCCGAAGTGGTTTAGATTAAACGCCCGCTACGACGATTACAAAGCCATCATGGAATGCTATGAACCCGATCAGGTTTCGGTGATGGCCACGTTAGCCAAAGAATTTGCCGTGTTCGACCACTGGCACTGCGATGTGCCGAGCCAGACCTACACCAACCGGGCTTTTTGGCATTCCGGCACCGCTTTTGGGAACGTTAACAACAGTCCGACAGGTAATTGGATCACCAAAAAAAATGGCCCTACGCTGTTCAACCGCCTTCAGGAAAAAGGCATATCCTGGAATATTTATACAGACAATCCCGTTTCGCTGACGGGGATTGTTCACTTTCAGGCGCTTTTGGATTACCACGAAACGAATTTCAAGAGTTTCAATCAGTTCCTCAAAGACGCCAAAAACGGCGAGTTACCAGCCTACTCTTTTGTGGAACCCCGCTTTTTTACTCCAAATAACGATCAGCACCCCACGAGTTATGATTCAGTCGTTTACCGCGAATCGGCCATTGGCTCTGTTTTATTAGGAGAAGAATTGATCCGCGAAGTATACAATGCAGTCAAAAATTCCAATTCCGATACCGGAAACAACTGGAAAAATACGCTGTTGATCATCACGCACGACGAACACGGCGGGTGTTTCGACCACGTACCTCCTACGCCAAGCCGCGTGAGTGCACCCGAAAATCCTCCGGTTCCGGGACAAGAAAACTTTCTTTTTGATCGGTTAGGCATTCGCGTACCCATGATTATGGTGTCTGCGCACATCCAGCGCAATACCATTGTCAATACACCACACCGGCATACTTCTTTCCTAAAAACGATGTGCGATAAATGGGGACTCCCAGCTTTTACCGAAAGGGATAAAACAGCGCCTGAGTTCACGGAAGTATTTACTTCCGACAACCAAAGAGACGTGTCGGACTGGCCGGATTTGTCAAAACCTGTGATTTCTGAACTTTGGAAAGAACCGGACTATTCGGATGCCCCCTTGAATGACCTTCAAAAAATAATGATTGCTTCCGTAGCCCATTGGAAAGAAGGATCCCCGGCGCGTGCGGAAACCATCCATACGGCAAAAGAAGCGATGGATTACCTGGATAGTTTCGGGGATGCATTGCCCGGTGCCAATAAAGAAGAATTGCGGTATAGACCTTAAGGGTCGCTGAATTAATAAGGGTCGCTTTCTCCGGGCAAGGCATTTTGATTCTAACCAAGGCGGGGGTTCCCGACCTTAGCCATAGCTAAGGGAGGTGGTTCCCCAAGGCGGGGTAGGAGCAAAAGACCTCCTGGAAAAGTGGACAGTTATTATTTCAGCGACCCTAAGTAGTGTCTGTCTTTAGAGTTATGCGAAGTACCAAAAATCGGGAGTTTGGCGCGGTTAGTCTTGCTCTCACAAAAATAATCCATGATGAAAAAATTGTTCTATTTCGGCATATTGGGACTCCTTCTTTTTGAAGCAGCCAACCTTTATTTCATCCTGCCTGTGCCCGGCAGCCAGGAGATGAACAGCATTGACCTCGCCTATTTTTTGCATACCTGGCGCTGGGTGTTTCGATTAGCCTTTGTGGCAATGATAGCTACCGGATTCAGAAAGGCTTTTCAAGGCTCAAAGATATTACCATCGCTTTGCGTACTTATATCGTTAGGAGTTGTGTACCTGACCAATTTTAATATATCTGCGGACACCATGTTTCTCCAATCCGGAAACCTGCAAATGCGTCCGGCAGTAGAAAACAAAGTGGATAAGAGCCGCCTCGTGATCGGGGTTGAATACCAGGGCCAGGCGAAGGCCTACCCCATTCAATACCTCGGCTACCACCACCAGGTGCTTGATACGATTTCCGGTAAACCGCTGATGGTGACTTATTGCAACGTATGCCGCACGGGCCGGGTGTTTGAACCCGTTATTCATGGAAAACAGGAAAGCTTCAGATTGGTCGGCATGGACCATTTCAACGCGATGTTTGAAGACAAAACAACCAAAAGCTGGTGGCGTCAGGCTACCGGCGAGGCGGTTGCGGGGAAACTAAAAGGACAGGTTTTACCAGAATTTAGCAGCTCGCAAATGACATTAAGCCAATGGCTTTCCATTTACCCGAACAGCCTGATCATGCAGGCCGACCAATATTTCCAGGTGGAATATGACCACTTAAGCGATTACGAAGCGGGAAGGCACGAAGGAAAATTAACCCGACGGGACAGCCTCTCCTGGCAGGATAAGTCGTGGGTGGTTGGCGTTTCAATCGGAAAAGAAAGCAAAGCTTACGACTGGAATGCGTTGGAAAAGGCCCGGATCATTTATGACGTACTCGACAATCGCCCATTTGCGGTAATTCTGGCGGACGACAACAATAGTTTTGCTGTTTTGGAACTGCCCGATCAAAATCAAAAATTGCAATTGAAGCAGGATACGCTAATGCTAGGGCAAAATCGCTATAATTTGCTTGGCGGCTCATTAGACCCAGCCATTCCAGGCCTCAAAAAATTAAATGCTTACCAAGAGTATTGGCATAGCTGGCTCACTTTCCATCCTTCAACTCAAAAATAAATTCATCCCCCTGCTACTACCCTACCCTGGCTAAAATGGCAATAGCAACCCTCATACATAAGGTTGCTATTGCATAAATCCATCAGAGCGGGATACGAGACTCGAACTCGCGACTTCCAGCTTGGGAAGCTAGCGCTCTACCAACTGAGCTAATCCCGCTTATTGTCAGCGCAAAAATACAAAGCTAAACGGTTTGTACAAAATAAAAATTTAGTGCTGGTCACTAAAATTATCACGAAGCAATAATTTTCCAGGGAAAAGCATTCCAAACCATACTACTGGATATTTTCAAGAATCAGAGGGAAACAGAGCAACGTTACGGAGCAACGTTTACTAAACTTTTAAAGTTTAGTAAACGTCATGTAGCAATCCGGAATAATGCCTGTTTTGCTATATCTTTGAGCCATTGAGAACAAATTAGACTGATCCTTTCTATGGTTGATGTTATCGGAGACATACACGGCTATGCCGACAAACTCACTGCGTTACTACTCAAACTTGGTTATTCACAGCAACATGGCGCTTATGCCCACCCGGAAAGAACCGTGCTTTTCGTTGGCGATTACATTGACCGCGGCTCGAAAATCAGGGAAACCCTGCAGATTGTTCGGCGCATGGTTGAAGCCGGTCGTGCCACCGCACTCATGGGAAACCACGAATACAATGCCTTGTGCTTCCATTACCAGGAAAGTGAAGGCGGGCACCTGCGCAAACACCTCATCAAAAACATCTTGCAGCATTACGTAACGCTGGAACAATTTCAGAACCGGCAGGCGGAGTACGAAGATTATCTCGACTGGTTCAAATCCCTGCCTTTGTATTACGAAACAGAAAGTTTCAGGGCGGTACATGCCTGCTGGGATAATCACCATATCGAAAGCTTGCGGGCTGTGCTACCGGAGGATCGCCTGACGGATGAGTTGATCTATTTATCGGTAAAAAAAGGGACCGCTTTCCATCTTGCCGTTGAGGAGACCTTGAAAGGGAAAGAGATTACTCTCCCTGATGGGATTCATTTCGAAGACAAAGAAGGTGTTAAACGCAAACTAATCCGAATTAAGTGGTGGGAAAACCCTGCCCGAGCTAATTATAAACACCACAGTGTCATCAATATGGAGGGCTTGCCGGAAGACCCCATAGATCCTGCTTTGTTGAACAGCTACTGGCATTATGACGAATCGGAAAAGCCTGTTTTTTTTGGGCATTATTGGCTTTCCGGCGAACCCATGCTGTTTCGCAGTAATGTTTGCTGCTTAGATTACAGCGTTGCCAAAGACGGGCCATTGGTCGCCTATCGGTTCGATGGGGAACAGCAGCTCGATGCTTCAAAATTCGTCATGGTATAATCTCCCCCTCTCTCCCTCTCCCCCTCTCCCCCTCTCTCCCTCTCCCCCTCTCCCCCTCTCTCCCTCTCTGCTGTCTCATGGAATAAGTTGACACCAAAGATGTGGAAAAGTTTCCTAAATTTGGACAAAGATGATCAACAAGATGACGACAGAAGAACGCCGTCGGCGACGGTTCACGGAATCATTTCGTAAAGAACAGGTTGAATTGATAGAGAGTGGTCAGGCGACGATAGCGGAGGTTGGCCGTCGCTATGAAGTCAAAGCGGATAATATTGGGAAGTGGGTTAAGAAGTACGGGAGTCGAAAGCCCGAAGGGGGTGTGACGCTGGTGGGCAGCCAGCGAGATTTCGACAGGCTGGCGTTTTTGGAGAAAGATTACAAATCACTACAGGTGCTGTTTGGTGAGCAGCAGATACACTTGATACGTCTGCGGAAACTCTTGGACTTGGCCAAGGGCGAGTTGGGGGAGGACTTCGAAAAAAAAGTCGGTTTCCACTACTGAGTGCCCTGCGGTCAAGCCAGTCCGAGCACGGGATAGCGATGGAACGCTTTTATGACCTGGAGGGTCTGAGTCGCCAGGGCTACTTCCAAGGACTGGCGCGTCAGGATGCGACCAGGCGGCTGGTCGAACAGATAGGGTCGTTGGTCAAAGCGTACCGCAAGGACAAGGATAGGCGTGCGGGTTCGCGCTCGCTGTACTACAATTTGGGTATTAAGAGCCTATTTGACTTGGGGGTCAACAAGTTCGAGCGCCTGATGAGCGAGCACGACCTGGCGCTTGCGCCTTACAAGTCGCGGCTGATAACGACGCAGTCCTGCGTCCGCAGTGGGCAGTACTCCGACTTATCTAAAGGATTGACGATCAATGATATCAACCAGTTGGTGGTGGGAGATTTGACATACTTGATATTCGCGGATTGGGTGTACTACCTGTTCTTGCTGACGGACGTGTACAGCGCCAGGATAGTAGGGTGGAAACTGGGGCAGCGGATGCGGGCCGTCGAGGCGCACGAAGCCCTGCTCCAGTGGGTCGAGCTGAGGGGGTCGCGCAACATCGAAGGCTGCGTCCACCATACGGACGGCGGGAGCCAGTACTTCTCGAACTTGTACTTGGGAACTATGGAGACGCGGCATCTCCGGATCAGCGTGGCGGAGAATTGTGTAGACAACGGCTTTGCAGAACAGCGCAACGGCCTTATCAAGCAGCACTTAGTACCCACGGTTCGGGACTTGCGACAAGAGGGCCTGCACAAGGAAATGGAGGAAATGTTGTACTTTTACAACCACGAACGCAAGCAGGAGGCCTTAGGTTGGCTCAGCCCCGTTCAATTCGAACAACAATGGGTTGGCTGCCCCAGTCCTCCGCTGATGACGATCTATAACCGCGATGTCAAGAAACGTACCGTTCGAAAGAGGGTTTTTTAAGGCATGTGGCGACCAGAATGGAAGTAAAAAACAGCGACCCCCCTAAAGTAAAAAAGTGGGGTACGCTGTCTTGCCATTCCAGCCGCTCGGAGTTATTCCTTGGCAGGTTGCTCCCCAGCAGAGCCTGCCTCTGCTTCGCTCCGAGGC
>JBBQGV010000001.1:0-149752 GCA_038323375.1 Chitinophagales bacterium | reverse complement strand
ATTAGTTTTGAATTTAGCGCCGGCGGCAGCCGAGTAGTTTTTTTTGTTTTAGTTTTGGTGTCGGACACTTTGGAAGGGCCCGACACCTAAACTAAACCTAAAAACGTCGGATATCTACCAGCGCATCAATTTTCGAAAAGCCAAGCAGGTAATCGGTCAGGTGTTTCGCCCAGTACGGACCCAGCGATGTACCTTTAGTTTCCAGGCCGTTAAAGAGATGCAATTGTCGGAAATCGGGATGCGTGCCCAATAATGGCCTGCGATCCTTTACAGTCGGACGAACTGCTGCTTTGTGCGCGGTGACCTCAAACGGCAATTTGAGGGTGGCAGACAGTTGGGCGATTAAAAAATCTTTGCCTGCTTCAGTTGGTTTCTCCTGTTCAAAATGCGGCTCATAAGTAGCACCGATCCAATATTGGCCGCCCGCCATGGGCGCGATGAAGACCTGGTCTTTGAATATTTTTTCAAATCCTGCTTCGGGGATACGCACATGCAGCACTTGGCCCTTGTCTCCGCGCATCGGCAGGTCTTTAAAATAAGGATTGGTTTTCATGCCATAGCCTTCACAAAAAACAATGCCTTTTGCTTTCCATTGCTTATAGGTTACCTGGTCGTCTTGTTCTGTTATGGCTTGGTAATCGAACGGCTCTTCCAGATATGCTCCGGTAGCTTTCAATGCTATGCGGTAGGCGCCAATCAACGCTGGCAGGTTCACTTGTGCGCTGCCTTTTGTTTCTCCAAATGCGTAAAATGGTTGGAGGTGGCGACGATAATTTTCCGGATCAGCCTGTTCAGCTAAGTAAGAGGAGTAGCTCGGCTCCGTGGCTCGCGCAAGCCAGTCGTTTTCTTCTTTGGGGTTGGCCAAAGCCCGCAAAATATTCTTTTCGTGGTAAATATGGATATTGAGCTGGCTTTCAATAGATTGATAAGTTGCTTTTGCAAAAGGCAGTAACGTTTCTATCATCCATGATTTTACAAATCTGCGCCCTGTCACCGGATTAATGATACCTGCCGCGATCTGTGAAGCTGTATTTTCGTTGGGCTGATCAATGACCAAAATGCGCTGTCCCGCCGCCTTGAGGAAATGCGCCAGCAACGTACCGGCCAAACCCTGACCCACGAGGATAAAATCTTTGTCTTCCACAGCTTACAGGGATTGGAGTTCTTGTTGAACGAATTTAGGTAAACTACTGACAATTAAGTCATAAGAATGATCTGTCAGCTCTTTTAAAAACGCAGTACTGAGGCCGTTTTCAAAGAATATGGTATTCCAGTGTTTTTTGCTCATGTGCCAGCCAGGGACGATGTCTTCGTATGCCTCTCGGAGTTCCAGGGCGCGGTCAGGGTCGCATTTCAGGTTCACCCGGAAGGTATCGCTGTCCAACCCCGTGATGGCGAAAATTTTCCCCATCACCTTAAAAACCAGGGTTTCCGGGCCAAAAGGAAAGGTTTCTTCAACACCTTTTTTGGCAAGGCAATAGGATCGGAAGGTTTCGATATTCATGATTTAAATCACTCGTAATCAGACAGTTAACACGATTTGATGCGTTTACTAAACTTTAAAAGTTTAGTAAACGTAAAACGTTACTCAACAAAGGTCGCAATTTGCAGTAGGATAGGGGAGAGGTGCCCCTTTTTTTCGGCTAAAAAATCTTGTGTGGTGCGTATTTCTATCCCTATCTTTGCTCGGCTTAGGGCTGGTACGGGGCACTGGTACCGGGCACTGGTACCGGGCAATTGATTAAATGCCCTTACGTTTACGTTTTAAATGCCCTTACGTTTACGTTTTAGAGGTCCTGTAGTTCAAGGGATAGAATAGAAGTTTCCTAAACTTTTGATCCAGGTTCGAGTCCTGGCAGGACCACATGGCTAAAAAACCGCCGCTTGGCTTACAAGATTTTCGGGAAATTATAGAAGGCGGGTATAAATGTGGTCTTAATTTTTTCCTATAATATATATTATGTTAAATAGCCTGGTTCGAAATCAAAGGAAGCCAATCAGCATTCCCCGATTGGCTTCCCGTCACAATTTTATGAGTGGCTACGCTTAGTGTGATACGTAGAGTACTTCTTTGACTGCTTTCATAATCTTCGCCGGATTCGGTAAGTATGCCTCTACGTATGCTGCTGCGTATGGCAGTGATGTATCGGCGGCATTCACACGGGTCACCGGCGCATCTAAGTAATCAAATGCATATTTTTGTACTTCGTACGCGATTTCGGCAGAAACGCCTGCAAATGGCCACGATTCATCAATAACGACCAATCGGTTTGTTTTTTTTACGGAGTTTACGATTGTATGGTGATCCAGCGGACGAATGGTGCGCAGGTCAATAACTTCTGCGGAAATCCCTTCTTTTGCGAGTTCTTCGGCAGCTTTGAGCGTCGGCAACATCATTTTGTTGAAAGAAACCAGCGTGACATCCGAGCCTTCCCGCCGTACTACCGCCTTGCCAATTGGCACAAGGTATTCACCGTCAGGCACTTCGCCTTCGAAGCCATACAAAGCCTCCGATTCCATCATACAAATTGGATCGTCGTCGCGGATAGCAGATTTTAGCAATCCTTTTGCGTCAGCAGGATCAATACAGGAAATAACCTTGAGTCCAGGCGTATTGGCCATCCAGCTTTCAAACATCTGAGAATGCTGCTGAGCCAACTGCCCTGCTGAACCGGACGGCCCCCTGAACACAATCGGGCACCTGTACTGGCCGGCGGACTGCGATAGAGTCTTTGCCGCGTTGTTCACAATTTGATCAAATGCAAGCACGGCAAAGTTCCAGGTCATAAATTCAATGATTGGGCGAAGTCCGTTCATCGCTGCGCCAACCCCGATCCCGGCGAATCCCAGTTCGGCAATCGGCGTATCAATGACGCGCCGTACGCCAAATTCCTCCAGCATCCCTTTACTGACTTTGTAGGCACCATTGTATTCGGCGACCTCCTCTCCCATCAGGAATACCCGGTCATCGCGTCTCATCTCTTCCGACATCGCTTCGCGCAGGGCGTCGCGTAGAGTTATTTTTCTGCTCATGCTTCGTTTAAGTTCTGTTGATGATGTGCAAAATTAGCAACAGTTTAGATTTTTTATACTTAAAGGTGACTTGTAGTGTGTTTCTTTAACAAACCACTCCCCCACTCTACTCAAAATTGTCACTTTTTTGACACGATACAAAAAATGAGTTTATCTTTGCGCCAAATTTTGTTTGCCGGTATAATAAGCTAATCTTAAAAAGCGTTCAACCGGTGTTTGTATCATTTAATAAATAGAATCTTCAATTAAACTCCCATGAAAAGAGTAAAATCTATTGCCCTTCTTGCTGTTACAGTACTCGCTTTCAGCGCTTTAACCTCCTGCAACCGCGGATACGGCTGCCCCAGCAACTTTTCTGTGAACGAAACAGCAGTCAAAGTTGTTCAGCAATCTGTTCAGATTGTCTTAGGAAAATAATGGTAATGATCAATTGGTTGGTTTTGGATCGGGAAGAGCAGCTCGATGAGATTGCTGCGCTCTCGAATGACGTTCCTTGTGTGATTTTTAAGCACAGCACCCGCTGCAACATCAGCGCCGCAGCTAAATATCGCCTTGAGGAGCAATGGGATTTCCCCGTTGAGGCGGTACGTCCTTATTATCTTGATTTGCTGGCACATCGCCGTGTTTCGGATCAAATCGCAACGCGCTTTGATGTGTACCACGAGTCTCCCCAACTACTGCTGATCAAAAACGGAGCATGTATTTGTGAATCCTCACACTTAGACATTAATGCCGACGAAATAAGGGACTGTTTGCCTGAATTGGTTTAAGACGTGCACATGGTTATGGAAAACGCCCTCATTGAAACACAGGATGGCTCCCACTCTTTGTTATCGGGTGCTTTCGGCGTGAGCTATCATTCCCGCTATGGTGCTATTCAGGAGTCTTCACACGTTTTCATTCAAGCCGGCTTACATTGGAAAGCACTGCAATCAAAGCAGCTTAGAATTCTGGAGATTGGGTTCGGCACCGGCCTGAACGCCTATCTCACGCTCCTGGAAGCTCAGCGCTTAGACCTAAAAGTCCAATACGAATCCATTGAAGCTTATCCGATTTCGATTGAACAGGCTACTACGCTCAATTATCCTCAAATCCTTGAACCGGCTGCCCCTACCCTTTTCATGAAATTGCATGCCGCACCCTTTGGTGCAACATCCACCCTAACAGCACATTTTCATTTGCTGAAACAACAAATTTTATTCCATAACATCCAATACGCCGGGGAATTCGATCTGGTTTATTACGATGCTTTTGCCCCGGACGCGCAACCAGAACTTTGGGAAGAACCCATGCTGAAAAAAATATATGAAGCACTAAAACGGGGTGGAATTATGGTTACTTATTGTGCAAAAGGCTACGTCAAACGAAACTTAAAAGCAGTAGGTTTCCAGGTAGAAGCATTACCTGGACCGCCTGGTAAAAGAGAAATGACCCGGTGTTTAAAGTCTTGATAATCTTTTATTTAGATTTAACAAGATTCAATTTTCCGTCTTCTCCATACAGTTCTTTCGACTTCTTGTTGTAGGCCAGTGCAGCTTCTTCGGCTGTAGAAAACATACCGATGTGTACCGATTTCCGGTTGATTGAAATGACAGCGCGGTAGCGGTTGTTTTCTTTGTAGACCCCCGTGTATCCTGCTTTGCTGCTTGTTTTTCGCTTTCTGCTGGCAACCGAACGAGAGCGATACAACAGGTTTTCCAACCTGCAATCAAGTTTATTGCCATTGGCTGCACCGACTAACCGTTTGTCTTTTGTTTTGGTGTCGGCCAGAAATTTTTCGGCAATCATCTTGTGCAGGTAGATCGTCTCTGTTTTGTATCCACCACCGCCTGCTTTTTTCCATGTTTTCTGAAACACGGCACACCCGCTGGAATGGCGGCGAAGGTTGTTGATGAAATCTACTTTTACCAAGTAAGGGTCTGAGGTCAGGTATTCATAGACTTTATCGTCTATGATCACCTCCTCATCGGCGTTTTTAAGTTTGACCTTGTAAAGCACGCTTTTCAGTTTTGTTTTGTTATTGGAATGTATGTGCGAAGGGAGCACAACAGGCCCGACGGCGAATTTAGACAAACAAGCGGCATTTCCAAAGCATCCGTTCCAATCTTTTATCATTTAATACGGCAAAAGCAGCATTTTTTCCAAATAATGATTGGCGAATCAATTAAAACGGCGAAAATGAATTGTTGATGTACGGAAATTACCGCTTTCCGGTATCCCGCCTGAGTTTCTCCCAAAACTCTGCAAAAGAGTCAAATTCAATCCGGTAGTTGAGTCCGCTTCCAATTTGGAGGCGCTTTCCGGCAAGGTCGGGTTGGAGCCGTTGATAAATACGGAGTTTCAATGTTTTGTCCGTGTTCAATACGTATTCAATCACCAGGTCGTTGCCCAGAAAGGCTCCTCCCGGATTATCCGGAGTAATGCGGACGTTGTTACCAAAATCCACATTGCCGCCAAGGTGTACGGAAAGCCGGTCGTTCAGAAAATTTTGTGTAATGCTCACCTGGAATTCTCTTCCACTGTTCACATTGGTGCCCTGGCTCAGGTCGAGTGATTGGTATTGGTTATAGGCAATGTCAAAATTAATGCCCGAAACGACCTTGCTTTCGCCGATCACCTCCGAAAACAACTCCGTAAGCAGCAGGGAAAGTTGATTGGACAGCAATTCGCTCATGGTGCGGTACAGAATTTCACTCCCCTGAAGGGCGATATCCGTAGGTAAAAACTGGCCCGCAATGATGAGGCCGAACACTTGCCGGTTGAGTTCGTTTTGATCCTGTTTCAGCGTCCTGAGCTTGTTTTCAGCGTAAGTCTGCAACTGGCCGGTAAGCGCCGGAAAACTGATGTCGAAGCTAATTAAAGGATGGAGTAATTCCCCTTCGAGCATCAGCGTCAGCGCAACCTGGGTCGCATTGCCCGCTTCCCGCTTCAAATCCTCTGGTGCATTTAACAGATATTCCTGAATCAGATTCGAGACCGAGGCCCGCAAATCTTTGTACTCTGCCTCCAACTTGATCCGTGCGCCGAATGGATCCCCGCTCCAGACAATGGAGCCGCCGCGCTTGATCCGGAAGTCTTTGTTCACTACATTGTACAAAGTAAACAAGTAGCTGCCCCGCTCGATGATGTAATCGCCGTACATCTGGAACCCACCTTCCCGGGGCACCAGTATCCTTAGATTTCCCCGCCCGGCGCCCCTGATGATGTCGCCGGTTTGTTCATCGAAGACCAATTCAATCTGGGCTGCTTCCGTAACCTTGAGTTCCATTTCAAGGTTGAGGGTTGATGCTTTTTTTGAAGGCAACCCTTTGATTGCCATGTTTTTAGAGGCAGCCATCGCCTTCTTTTTTTCTTCCAGTTGTGCGCGTTCCTGTTGCTTGTCTACAAAGCGGATCATGTTCAATTCAGATGCGCTGCTTTCATCCGAAATTGGAATCACAATACGCGTACTGTCTCCTACGCTTGCGTTGACGTAGATGTCCGTTTTTTTAAAAGAGCCGGAGAACCTGATTTTTCCACTTCCAACCGCCTGCCCGTAAAAAACTTCGTTATCGCCTTTTTCGGTATCTAAGCAAAGGAAACGCTTGGTATCTACCGTAGCGGATACCCCCAGCTCTTTCAGGTGGTTATGGGTTAACCCGCCGGTAATTTTTGCCGTATTGTTGAATTTGTCGTACAATACGGTTCCCGTTGCATCGAAAAGATAGTTGCTGACTGTGATGAAACTCCGCTCAAACCGGTAGCGCGTTTTCAGGTAATCAATCGTAATTGCCCCGTTTTTGGCCGTAATCCGCCCGGATATATTCGGGCGTTCCGGCATGCCGTATATTTTAAGGTTAGCATCAATACTGCCGGTCGTTCCGGAAACAGAAGAGCCGATGAAATATTCGGCAATGGCAAGCGGATACCCGGCTACTTCAACAGAAAAATTGAAATAATTGGCCTGCATTTCTTTTTCTCCCAGGCGGTCAGTCGGCCCTGCAAGGTTGTATAAGCCCTCCACAATCATTTGTGAGGTATCTTTGGTCAGGGTCATAAATGCGCTGAGGCGGCTCTTCAAATCGGGACTTTCAGCATCAAAACTCAACTCCCCAAAATCATCGCCGTTGATGCGCATGGTGTCTGCGCTGACCCACAATTTGATGCCCCGCATTTTGAATATGTCCTGAACCTCCGCTTCAATTTCAAACTTGCCGGCAAAATCAAGCGCCTCGTATTTCCAATATTCGTCAATAATAGCGAGGTCAAAATTGGTCATGCCCAGTTTGAGCCCCCGGTTTCCTGCCTTGTCTATTCTGATTTCCCTATCCCGGTCAGACAACCGCAAACCATCCGTATCGAAATACCCCTTTCCAAAGGTGAAGCTATTGCCCGGATTTATGCTCCAGGGGCGCTCAAAAATGAATAGGTTAGACTGCGCAAAATGAACCTCATAACGCAGGCTGTCAACAGGATACATCACGGCGTCAATGCTGAAGTTGTCCCAAAACAGGGAGGTCGCAGAAGCATAGCTGACACCTAGCAAAATGGTGTCGTTTTTCAAAAAACTATTGAGTTCGAGCTTAGGCAGCCGTGTTTTTTCTCCAATCTGCGTATTGCCAATCTCGGTATAAAGGCTGCTGAATCCGCCTTTTCCGTTAAATCTCAAAAACACTTCCTCAAATTTGAAATTCGAGTAGCTCAACTCGGGGAATTGAACGTTCAGGTTGAGGGTATCCGCCTGGCCATTGTAGTTCCCGTAGACGCTGGTATTGCGCAATGTCCCCAGTTTGGGGTCGAGCAGCCAATTTAAACCTTTGCTGTCTGCAATATCAATGTTGAATGCAAATTGGTCTGTTATTGTATTCCCCTTTTGCGAAGAAAGGTTCAGTATATTGGTCAAATGAGGGAAATGTGCAATCAAATAATTTACAAAAGCAGTGTGCAAACGGCTCAACTCAAACCGCCCTTCCACGTTTGCAGACAAGACATCGGAATTGACCACAAATTTTTTGCTCCCATCCTGAAAAGCGGAAGAAACGGCAACGATGGAGTCAATTCTGTAAAGCCCTGAACTGTCATAGGTGATCGTGAAATTGCGGATAACAGCAGTCCCAACCAGATCAGGATTGATGCTCAGGTTTATTTTCCCCGACAGGATCATGTTCTTCTGGGAGAGGTTCAGCTTTTTCAAGTCGAGCTTTTGGACGGAAGCGTCGAAGTCGAATTCCGGGTTTTTACCGGTCAGGTCTACTTCACCATTAAAAGAAAAGTCAATATTGTCGTCCTTGATTGAAAAATCCCCTTTGAAGAAATTCCGGTTCAATTGCCCTTTCAGACTGGCATTCTTATAGTTATATCCTTTGAACAGAAAACTTTGAACTTCCGCTTCCAACGTCGCTTTTGCGGTTTGGGCAGTCAGCCCCACCCCATCCGTAACATTGGCGTTAAAGTTGACTAAGCCGAAGTCCTTATGGTCGCCCATCCACTTTCCCAGGTCAAAATTGGTCAATCCGATTCTCCCGGAATAGGCTGCCCGCGCTCTTCCCGGTTTCAGGTTCATCCGCATGTCCATATCGGCGCTCCCGAGGTCGGTGTTCAATAACCCTTCTGCCACAAAGTCTTTAAAGAAGCCGACGAAAGATCCGGAAAAGTTCAAGCGTCCGAGCCGGTCAAAATTCGCCGGAGGGTCAAATTTAGGGATCAACTGACGTAGGGTACGGACGGTTGTTTTTGCTTCGGTGAGGTAGAGCTGCATTTGCTGCTCGTTTTTCACCGTCAGGTCGTTGAATTTGAAGCTGCCCTTCACAATAGACCCATCAGAAAGCTCAATATTCAGGTTATCGCCTCTCAAGCGATTGATCACCCCCGTAAAATCACCAGTAAGCCTGAGCACTTTATCCTGGTTACTCCGAAAGAAGGTATTGCTTTTCATTTGCGGCGCAAAAACCATGATGTCGCGAATGGCGACTGAAGCATTGTTGAGTCGCAATCCCAGCCGCACCGTGTTGTTGAAATCGTCTTCAAAGTTTTGGTATTGGCCGTAGCGCATCGTCAGGGTATCGCCGATTTCACTGTAAGGCGTGATCAGCTTACAGCCATTGAGGATCAAGCCTTCGGGGGATACACTTGCCTGTTTTGCCGATAATTCATTCAGAATGAACCCACTTTTGTCTCTGAATGCAATCTTCTCAACGCCACCCCTGAATACCTCCCGTTGCATTGAAAAGGTATCAATGCTGATGTCAATATTGAAAACATCGAGGTGTTTATAATCGAGCACATCAGCCGCAGTTGTCTTAACAGGTGCACGGCGGTAGTCGTGAAACGCAAACGATCCGTTAGACAACTGAAATTTGCCCACCCGGATTTCCCAGAAAAGCGTATCGGAAGGATCCGGAATTTTGCTGACGGTCAGGATGCGTTGGGCTGGCCGGGCTAAAGATTCTATGCGGATATCAGGCTCTGAAAGTTCTACCAACTGCGCAAAGAGTTGTTTCCCTGGCAGATCCATTTTCCGGATGTGGACGATTCCTTTTTTGAGGGACACGACTATTCGTTTCCCTTTTGCAAGGTTATCATCCAGAAAGGAGACGTCCTCAAGTTCAACCGTCTGAAGTTCAAGGCGGAAGGGTTTGCTTTTCTTTTTAGGCGTCGTTTTGGGTGGGAAAAGTCGGTCAATGATATAGTCAAGGTTACTTTTAGCCTCCCCCGGATTCCGGTGAATGTTGAGTTGAGCCTTCCGGAGATTTAATCCTTCCACAACCAGACCTTTGCGGATCAAAACGAAGGGATTCAAATTGAAATTCACCTTCATTTCCTGTACTTCCAGCAGGGTATCTGCATTTTGGTCTTCCACATAGACATTGCGCAGGGTGAGCCGGTCAAAAAATGCGAAATAGAAATATTCAATTTCCACGCGGTTACCGGTAACCTCTTCAGCCGCTTTTTCTACCCGATCAACAGCCCAGTTTTGAACAGCAGGGATCTGAAAGACAAAGTTGAGGAGGATAAATATAAAGATCACCCATACCAGCAGATGCAGGAGGAAGCGCCAAATAGCAGCGGCGAGCGACCTACCTGGCGGTAGCACCTGTGGATCAGACGGCGTTGATGAATTAGAATTTATTTCCTCCATTGTACATTCCCCTTTAAGACACCGAAATGTCATCGGAGGATTAAACCAAAAATTACTTTAACACAGTTTTATGTCGGTTCACTTGTTTTTGTAGACGACTCCGTTTTTCATAACGATGCGGACGTTGAGCATCGTTTCAATTTTGACCAAAGGATCGCCTTCAAGAGCAACAATATCGGCAATTTTTTTGGCTTCAGTGGTGCCAAGTTTATCATTCATCCCAATGAGCATGGAAGTCGGCACCGTAGCAAACAAAATCGCTTCTATGGCCGGCATTCCGGCTTCCACCATGTAATTTTGCATGTTCTCCTAAACTTATAGCACATGTAGGGCATTTTATTGGTCTTTGAACTTACTTTCGCCAAAATTATAAGAAATTCCTAAACCACCCGAGATGCACATACATCGCATACCTTTTCAACAAATTCCCCAATTTTCAAATAAAGATATTGCTTATGCCTCGGGTAACCCAGCCCTTCGCCCTTTTTATCAATATGATGTTTCAATAGAAGCGTTCGGGCAGGTTATTGAAGACAAAAAGAAAGCGCACACTGACCGGCAACTTTTAGTCAGCGTGCTGCAGGAACAATATGCTCATTATGATGCAGGAGTGCTTACCCTGGCAAATATTGACGCTTTGGGGGATGACCGGACCTTTACCGTGACAACGGCGCACCAACCCTGCCTGCTGACGGGGCCTTTGTATTTCATCTACAAATGTTTTTCCACCATTAACCTCGCTGAATCGCTGAATCAGGTCTATCCTGCGTATCGGTTTGTGCCGGTTTTTGTGTTGGGAAGCGAAGACCATGACTTTGAAGAAATCAACCACATCCAACTTTTTGGCAAAAAACTGCAATGGGAAAATGCGGAAAGTGGCCCATGTGGGAAAATGAATACGAATAGCTTGCAACCACTTATGGAGTCGTTGTCGTCCATACTGGGAACTTCGGAAAATGCGCAGGAAATCCTGGAGTTGATCCAGCAAGCCTACACTGCTCACGATACCTTTGGCACCGCTACGGTGCATTTAGTGGGTAAACTGTTCAGCGAATACGGTTTGATTGTACTGGATATGAACCACCTGGCCTTCAAACGCAAATTTGAACCCTTGATGCGCCGGGAATTGCTGGAGCAAGCCTCCCGCGGACTTATAGAAGCCGCTGCCGCCGGGCTGGAAGCTGCCGGTTTTTCAGGCCAGGCTCATGCACGGGACATCAACCTTTTTTACATGCGGGATCAATTGCGGGAACGCATTGTACAGGAAGGTGAGGTTTATAGCGTGCTCAATACCGATTATTCCTTTAACCAAGAACAAATTCTGGAAGAACTGGCACAGCACCCCGACCGCTTTAGCCCAAACGTCATCATGAGGCCCCTGTATCAGGAATATATTTTACCCAATTTGGCTTATGTAGGCGGAGGTGGCGAAATTGCCTACTGGCTGGAACGCAAAGCACAGTTTGCGCATTTTGGCATCAATTTCCCTATGCTGGTTCGTCGCAACTCCGTTTGCTGGATAGACAAAAACACCGGAAAGCGCTTAGATAAGCTCGGCCTGCGCATCGAAGACCTGCTGGAAGATACGGAAAGCGTCATTCGCCGGTATGTTCAGGGGCATACCGCCGCCGAGTTGAGCTTGGAGGAGGAAAAAACGGCTTTGGAAAGCGTTTTTCACAGCATTGGCCAGAAAGCTTTAAAAATTGACGCTACGCTGGAAAAAGCCGTACTTGCAGAAGCCGCCAAACAAATTAAGGGCCTGGAGCAATTAGAAGATCGCCTGCTCCGTGCGGAAAAACAGCGCCACGAAGTTGAAATCAACCAACTTCGTGCACTCCGTGAAAAGCTTTTTCCAGGCAACGGCCTCCAAGAGCGGCACGACAACCTCCTACCCTACTTCCTGGCTTATGGCTGGGATTTTTTCAAGACGCTAAAAGAACACTTGCATCCGCTCGACCCCGGGCTTGTTGTGATTTCAGAATAGGTTCAGCGCGTTTCTATTTTGGCAAGCACAATTGCATGCTTAGGGTAGTTTTTGTTTTCTATTAAAGAAAATTCTACCTGAGTAAATTTCATCTTAGCTAAAAACACACTTTGTTTTTTTAACCTGAAATTTTTTGTTTATTAATAAATAAGCATTATTTTTGCAACAGGTTGAAAATCATGATAAGATGAAAAAGCAATCCACACAACGACAGCACAATTTTCCGGACGCGGATTTGTATCTTCAATGCATCGAACGCATCAAGTATGCCCAACGGGATGCTGCTCAGTTTGCGCAATACGGGTATGGTGCAGACCGGATCAAAGCATTCCAGGGGCTGTGCCGGAAATTTCACGCATTGCCCGACGACGATGAACTGGTGGGCGATCAAATGATTGTCACGGATAAAAAATACGACGCTGCCGAAAAGCTGAAGACCGCCATCCGCAGTGTAATGACGCGTGTGGCCATGCGATACAGCAACCGAAGCGGGCGTTACCGCAAATTCGGCACAGCCAAAATGAATGATATGACCGATGCCCAATTGTTGTTTTGCGGGAGAAGGGTGGCCCGGGTGGCCCGGCAGCAGCTCGACTTTCTGGCGGATACCGGCATCAATGAACAACTGATTCATCGGGTTACGGAAGCCTGCCGGGAGTTTGAAAACGCGTTGAATATTCAGCAGGACAAAGTGGCCGACCGTGATATTGCGGTAGAAACCCGCATTGAGCAGGGCAATAAGCTGTATCAGGAGCTCATTGTGCTGTGCGAAATTGGAAAAGACATCTGGGTGGAAAAAGACCCGGTGAAGTATGAAAACTACACGGTGTACGAAAGTAATAACGATCAAAAATTAGCGAGAAAAGCGCGTTTGATGGAAGAATCTGTAAAAGAGGATGAGGAGGCTGTCTCATAAACGGTTTTGTAGTTTGCGCTAAAAAAGGGATGCCTGGTAGGAATTGGTTGATGGCAGGAAATCTTGGTTTAAATCTTTCTCACTCAAAAAATGTTTAAATTGCAAAAACGGATCGAACCACCAAATTTCAGGATTATGCCGCTCATGGGGTTCCAGAATACTGGATCATTGACCCCAACAACCAACCAGTTGGACAATACTGGTTGCAATCCATCCCCGCTAAGCAATACGCTTTGGTTGCAAAATGGAGCGTCCTTGATCAGATTACCGCTCAGGCGGTTGCGGGTTTTTCTATCCCCGTTGCGGCTATTTTTGACCGCGACGCTTGTTCCCTTGCCTTAAAATCGCTGTTAACAAAATAGCCAATCCAACCAAACGTTCTTTTTCCGGCTCTTTATCGGCAAACACAATCAACAGAATGATTCATTCCATGTTCAAATTTTTCTTCTTTTTTATTTTCTCAATCACCAGTTCCGGTATTGCTTTGACCCAAACATTTTCGTCCTGGGTTCCAACCAACAGCTACGATGGCCGTTTTCAGGTCTTGTCGCCTGGTCTGATGATCGAAAAAACAGACAGTATTGAAACACCGCTTGGGAAATTGGCCTACCGGGTTCATTTTTACCAGCCGGAAGACAAAACAGCCGATAACCTGCTTTACATGATCAGTTGGTGCGACTACCCGGAAGGCAGCATTCACGCTGACTCCGTGGAAATGCTCGAAGAATTCTTCAATGCCACGATGGAAAGTGCAGCCTTCAGCGTGAAAGGAAGCGTAGTTTATTCCGATGCCTATAAAATGGAGGAGTACCCGGGTCGCATTTGGCGCATAGACTATTTAGATGGAAATGCCATCATCAAAACCCGCGCTTTTGTGGTTGGCAGCCGGTATTATGCTCTCCAAACGGTTTCCCGCAAGGAGCGGCATCTCAATATTTTGGGAGAAAAGTTTTTTGACAGCTTTCGGCTTATTGAAAGCGGGAAGCAAAAGAATAGCGCCTCCAAACGCAAAAAATCAGGCTCACAGTAAAAACCTGCCGCTTTAGGGCGGCGAGATGTCGCCTTCAATAGCGTCTGACTTTTTAGTCCCGTGTCTGGACTTTAGCCTTCTTTTTCCCGATCATAATCCACCTGATGAAACCAAACCGGGTTTTTATCATCCGGCCAGCCATTATAGTTGATGGTGATCTCTTCGCCTGCTTCAATGGGCTTAAGACTATAGATATCAATAGTTTGTTGCTCGTAATCGAATACGTACTCGGCGTTTGGTTCGTAGCTGTGGTTGTAGAGTGACCCAAACCCCAAAGCAATGGCGCATTGTTTCTCCTTCTGGCCCCAAAGGAAATAATAGTCGTGCAAATTGGTTCGGTGGATCACCGACAGGTCTGCTTCCGGCAGCACAATGGCCGGACAAACCTCAATCAGCACCCCTTCGTCTATGGGTTCGTAAGTAAACACCCCCCTTCCCCCGATGGGACTGGAAGAAAAATATACGGAAGGCAGTCGTTGAGCCATTTTTGTGAAGCAAAAATCAGTCGAATTGATGGATTACCTGGGTGATGATGTCACAGCATTCGTGCAGTTGCGCTTCCGTCATCACTAAAGGAGGCGCAAAGCGGATGATGTTGCCGTGGGTTGGCTTGGCCAACAAGCCATTTTCGGCCAGCTTCAGGCAGATATTCCAGCCCATTTCGCCTTCTTCTTCCTCATCAACGACAATGGCATTTAACAACCCTTTGCCCCTCACTAAGGTAACCAGGTTCGTTTTGTCAACAACGTCTTCCTGCATCCGGCGGCGGAATAGCTTGCCAAGGTATTCTGCATTATCTGCCAATTGTTCGTCTTTGATTACTTCAAGCGCTTCCATGGCAACCGCACAGGCTAAGGGATTACCGCCATACGTAGAGCCGTGCTGGCCCGGTCGGATGGTTAGCATAATTTCATCATTGGCAAGCACCGCCGAAACAGGCAAGATGCCTCCCGAAAGCGCTTTGCCGAGCACGAGAATATCCGGGCGGAAGCCTTCGTAGTCGCAGCACAGCAACTTGCCGGTTCGTGCAAGGCCGGTTTGTACTTCATCTGCAATAAAAAGCACCCGGTTTTTTTTGCACAGTTCGTAAGCTGAACGGAGATAACCTTCGTCGGGCACCACAACCCCCGCTTCTCCCTGGATTGGTTCCACCATAAACCCAGCTACGGTTGGGTCTTGCAGGGCTATTTCAAGCGCCTTCAGGTCGTTATAGGGAATAACGAGATAACCAGGCATATAAGGGCCAAAATTACCGGTGCTGCCCGGATCAGTAGAAGAAGAAATGGCCGCCAAGGTGCGCCCCCAGAAATTACCGGAAGCAAAAATGATTTTAGCCTGGTTGGCGGGAATGCCTTTGACTTCGTAGCCCCATTTGCGGCAAAGCTTAATTGCCGTTTCTCCGCCTTCAACCCCTGTATTCATAGGCAATACGCGGTCATAGCCGAAATACTCCGTAATATATTGTTCAAAACGCCCAAGCACGTCGTTGTAGAATGCACGGGAGGTAAGCGTTAATTTTTGCGCCTGCTCGGTAAGGGCATTCACGATACGCGGATGGCAATGCCCTTGATTGACGGCAGAATAGGCTGACAAAAAATCAAAATAATGTTTGCCTTCCGTATCCCAAACATGAACGCCTTCTCCTCTTGACAACACAACAGGGATCGGATGGTAGTTATGGGCACCATAGCGATCTTCCAGGTCAATGAGTTCTTGTGAGGAAAATACCATTTCCTGTACCATAACGCTTGATTTTATTTGGTAAAATATTATAACTCGTTTGAATTTATCACCTCTACCCCACCCGAGCGCATATCTGCAATGGCTTGTACAACATCGCCGGCGTTGAGATTAACACCCCTGCATCCGTCTTCAATCAAATAGGTTTTGAACCCCAAAGCAACGGCGTCCAAGGCCGTAAATTTAACACAATAATCGGTGGCTAAGCCCATGACGTATACGGAATCCACTCCTTTTTCTTTCAAAAAGTCGCCCATACCGGTAGCCTTTCGGTGGCCATTATCGTAAAAACCGCTATAACTGTCAATTTCCGGATCGGTGCCTTTCACAAAGACTTTCCCTATTTTTTCCGCATGGAGTGCCTGGACAAACTCTGCGCCAAAACTCTCCTGAACACAGTGGATGGGCCACAAAACCTGCGGCAGGCCATTGAGGTCAATGACCTGACCCGGCTTGCGCCAGGGGTGATTTGCCGCAAAACTGCCGTGGTTTGCCGGGTGCCAGTCCTGCGTAGCTACGACCAGATCAAACCGGTCAATCAACGCATTCGCAACAGGAACTACCCGATCCCCTTCCGGAACTTCCAAGTGACCACCCGGACAAAAGTCGTTTTGAATATCTACGAGTATCAGCGCTTTCATGATTGTATTATTCCTGAAGCAATAAACCATCTTTCATTTCCAACCGGCGGTCGCTCATGGTGGCCAATTCTTCGTTGTGGGTCACAATGACGAACGTTTGGTTAAAGTCTTTTCGGAGGTTGAATAGCAACTGGTGCAGTTCCTGTGAAGAAGCAGAATCCAGATTTCCCGAAGGCTCATCGGCAAAAACCACGCCTGGGCGGTTCATCAGGGCACGCGCTACTGCTACCCTTTGCTGTTCTCCACCGGAAAGTTGGGTAGGCTTATGGGTTAACCTTTCAGAAAGCCCCAGGTAGTCCAGTAACTCTTTGGCACGTTTTTCAGCAACTGTTTCTGATTGGCGTTGGATGTATGCCGGGATGCATACGTTTTCCAGTGCTGTAAATTCCGGAAGCAGGTGGTGAAACTGAAATACGAAGCCAATATTTGCATTGCGAAAAGCAGCCAACCGCTTGGCATTCAATTGAAATACCGCTTCCCCGTTAATCTTCAATTCCCCTTTGGTTGCGGTGTCCAGCGTTCCCAGGATATGGAGCAGGGTACTTTTACCAGCACCGGATTTTCCAACGATGGAAACGATTTCTCCTTTCCCGATTTTCAGATCAACCCCTTTCAGCACATGCAATGAACCGAACGATTTGTAGATGCTCTTTGCCTCAATCACAGTGATTCTTTGTTGTTTGTATGAAGGAACAAAGGTAGCTAATGTAAACCGCAAAACCCAAGAGCTTGCATAGGATTCCGTCAAAAAGCAGGATCCAAAAAAAAGAGCGCAGGCAAAACTGCCCCGCTCTCGTAAGAAATCACCCGACTGTTATTATGAAGGATAAAAAAGACAATGTTAAGGTTCTCTTAAAAACCGACGCTAAGATAACGTAGTTTTAACAATTAGAACAAATAAAATTGGTATAAAAATTTTTATTTCTCCCTTATACTACAAAGTAGAGGGGCTTTTGTTCAAGATTTTCCCAAATAAAGACCTGAATTATAGCGAAAAGAGCAAATTAATCAGAGGGGTTCCAAATAAGCAACTATTTGCTGTTTACCCCTGCCCTTTAATAAAGCTGCCACTGATTTTTGCGCCTTGCTTAGTCCGGATTACCACGAAATAAAAACCGACCGGCAGATGCCCTGTTTCGATGAGGAAGCCGCCTGTTCTATCCGTTGCGCGTACCGGGCAGGTTTGCCCCTGAAGGTTGAAAACCTGTACATTCAACAGATTTCCAGCATTTTGAATGAATAAATATTGTGAGACGGGATTGGGATAGAAAGACAACGGCTGCGCGTAAACCACCTGCCCTCCTACCGTAAAATTGCAGTAAACCTGAAACAAATACAGCAGAGTGTCTCCGCCATTGTTAATTTGCACTTTGACATAATCCAGCCCCTCAAAGCCAGGGTTGGGCCGGTAAAATACACCTGCACCGTCCGTGGGTTCAAGTATTATTCTGGATTCGCCGTTTTGTGCTTCCTGGATGATTTCCGGGGCCCACCAACCGCTTAGGTTCCCAACATACACCGAGTCGTTGCAAGCCAATGCTGTTGGATAGACCGGATCTATGTTTTCAGGGCAGGTCATTTCAAAAACGTAGATGCCTGTATCACAAGTGATTTGCGTTGCATGCGCGCAATTAATGATCACGGTGTCCCTGCTTGCTACACAAGGCGGCGATGTATACTTCAGCAAGTTGGCCGGAATAAAATCGCCCAGCAAAATGGCGTGGCCAAGCGCGGGATGCTGAACAATTTCTGCAACATTCCAGGAAGGGTAACCTAAGTTACCGATGTAGGCGGTATCTCCACAGGTGAGTTGGTGGACTTCGGTAAAGGTCTGAGCAGTGATGGAATTCCAGAATGATCCAACAAAACAGAGGGCGAGTAGTGTTTTTTTCATACGAAAGATGTTTTATAAGGAAGACACCTGTGAAGTGTGTTTCGTTGGCTGGATCATCCTAAAGAGACTGTCTCATAAGAAGCAAGAGGCAAATTTGCCAAACCTGTTCACGGAATCCTATTTTCCCCTTGCCAACTTGCACTTTGCCTTTTGAGACAGCCTCTAAGGTTTGTAACACCTAATTATTGCTTTACAAATCGCCTCACCAACACCGTTTCCGCCGAACGGCAACTCAACCAATACACGCCGGCGGGCAACGCCGAAATGTCTATGCGTTCCTGAAAATCGCCGGATTGGCCATTCAACGGTATTCGTCGGAGCACCTGGCCAGAAGCTCCAGTCAGGCTAATTTCTGACATTCCAGCACCAAAATTCCGGCCATTTACCTGCAAGACCTCACTCACCGGGTTGGGAAATAACGAGATAGAGGGCAATTCCTTTACCGGATTTTCCGTATCCACGATGAGCTGGCACAGGGTATCTGAGCCACAAGCGTTGGAGGCGATCAAACACACTTCAAAACTGCCGAGAATGCTATAAGTATATAGCGGATTTTGTTCGGCAGAAGTGCCCCCATCGCCGAAATCCCAAAGCCAGGAAGTCGGGCTGTTAATGGAAGCGTCCAAAAACAACCGGGTAAATGCCGTTAAATCGGATACGGAAAAAGCGGCTTCCGGTTCAACACAGGAAATCGTTATTGTGCCGCAATGTTGCAGGCTGCCGCAGTCGTTGGCTGCTTTGAGGCAGACCAGATAGGTACCCGGAGCATCATAAGTATGCTGTGGATTTTGCTCAATTGACATGTCGCCGTCGCCAAAATCCCAAGTCCAGTCAGTAGGATCACCATTGCTTACATCGTTAAAGGCAACCGTCAGACCATCAATCACAAAAGAAAAACCAGGGGAAGGAGCATTGCAATTTATGGTAATCAATTCGCAGCGCTGGGTATTGCCACAGATGCTGGAAACATTCAAACAAACCACGTAGCTGTTGGCTTGTATATAAGTATGCTGCGGGTTTTGTTCCGTCGAGGTATTGCCATCGCCAAAATTCCAGCTCCAGGAAGTCGGTTCATTCAAAGAAACATCAAAGAAGCTGATTTCCAATCCATTGGGATTAAAATCAAAATCGGCTTGCGGAGCAATACAACTAATCGTAACCACCGTGCAGGATTGATCTGTTCCACATAGGCTGATTGCCGTAAGGCACACCTGGTAGGTGCCCGGCGCGGCGTAGGCATGCTGGGGGTTTTGGGAAGAAGCCGTGCTACCGTCACCAAACGTCCATTGCCAAATCAACGGGTTGTTGGTAGAAATATTCTGGAATTGTACTTGCAGTTCATCCGACTGAAAAGAGAAAACGGCATTCGGCGCCGCGCAGGCGACGGCGATGCTCTGGCATGTTTGGCTGCTGCCGCAGATGCTGGTTGTAGTCAGGCAAACCTGATAGGTGCCCGGCAAGGCATACGTGTGCGCCGGGAATTGCTGGGTAGACGTGGCACCATCCCCAAAACTCCACTGCCACTGCGTAGGCTGGTTCGTCGTGGCATCCAAAAAATTGACCTGTAACTCGTTGGCGCTGACCTGAAAGGCTGACTGTGACGGCGCACAGGCGACGGTCAGCGATTGGCAACTTTGCGTGCTTCCGCAGACGCTGACCGCAGTCAGACAAACCTGGTACGTGCCGGGGAGTCCGTAGGTGTGCGCTGGAAATTGCTGGGTAGCCGTTGCCCCATCCCCGAAGGTCCACAACCACTGCGTCGGTTGATTCAAAGATTGATCCAAAAAGTTGTACTGGAGGCCATTTTGCACAAAATTGAAATTGGCCTGGGGCGCCGCGCAACTGACCGTTACCTGCACGCATTGCTGGGTCGTTCCGCAAAGGCTGGTTGCTGTTAGACAAACCTGGTAGCTGCCCGGCAAAGCATAGCTGTGTTGTGGGTTTTGCAAACTTGAAGTGCCACCGTCACCAAAAGTCCACAACCACTGGGTCGGATCGTTGGCAGACTGGTCTGAAAAATTATTGAGCAACCCGGTTTGCTGAAAGCTGAAACCGGCTACCGGTGCCGCGCAGGTTACGGTCACTTGTTCGCAGTGCAGGTCGGTTCCACAAACACTACTTGCCGTCAGACAAACTTCGTAGACGCCCGGCGCTGCGTAGGTATGCTGAGGGTTTTGTTGCGAAGCGAAACCGCCGTCACCAAAAGTCCATTGCCACTGGGTGGGTTGATTGATCGTTTGATCCTGAAAAGTAAACTGCAACCCGGTTTGTTGCAACGCAAAGTCTGCCAATGGTGCTGCGCAGGTGAGGGTGAGCGAACTGCAGGTTTGCGTAAGGCCGCAAATACTGATGGCATCGAGGCAAACCTGATAAGTGCCCGGTTGAGCGTAAGTATGCTGAGGATTTTGGTTGTTAGACGTGTTGCCGTCGCTAAAACTCCAGAACCATTGGGTTGCACCGTTGGTGGACGCATCTTGAAAAGTCACGCTCAATTGGTTGGACGTCTGGGTAAAAGCCGCCTGTGGCGCGCTGCAACTAACTACTAAGGTTTCGCAAACCTGAGAAGATCCGCAATTGCTCGTCGTTGTCAGGCAAACCTCGAAACTCCCGGGAAACAGAAAAACATGTTGAGGGTTCTGGAGGTTAGAATTAACGCCGTCGCCAAACGACCATTCCCATTGGGTAGGACTGTTCACAGACTGATCTGCAAACGAAACGCTCAGTTGGCTAAGGGTAAATGCAAAATCAGCCTGCGGCGCCGGACAAGTCACCGTCAGGGTTTGGCAGGTCTGGGAATTGCCACACACGCCGCTGACCATCAGGCATACCTGGAAATCACCCGGTCCCGTATAGGCATGCGTTGGGTTCGGCTGTGTGGAGGTTCCTCCATCTCCAAACGTCCAGCTATACGTATCTACCCCAGCAGAAGGCTGGGACGTAAAGACGTGGGTTAACCCAATCCCCTGTGTAACAGAAGAGAACGTAGCCTGAGGCGCAGCACAAGTCACCATGATCATCTGGCAAACGGATACCGTCCCGCATGGGCCATCTGCAATCAGGCAAACGTTGTAGGCACCCGGAAGGGCAAAGGTATGGATTGGATTTTGTGCTGTCGAAGTGCTGTTGTCTCCAAACGTCCAGGAATAGGAAGTGATGTTAAAATTGGCATTGCCGCTAAAAACAACCGAAAGATTATTGGGGGTATAGGAGAATCCGGCTTCAATGCTGGTACAGGCCACCGTAATCATCTCACAAATCTGTGAAGTTCCACAATTGTTGCTGGCTTCAAAACAAATCTGGTAGATGCCTGGCGTTGAAAAAGTATGCTGCGGATTTTGCTCCGTCGAGGTTGTGCCATCGCCAAAGTCCCAGTGCCATTCGTTAGGCCCGCCAAAGGTTTGGTCGTCAAAAGCGACCATCAAACCATCGGCGGCGTCCGAAAAACCGGCAATCAAAGGCTGGCAGTTTACATTGACCGTTTTGCAAATCTGGCCGCTTCCGCAAATACCACTCACCTGTAGGCATACCAAATACAAGCCGGGTTCTGCATATTCGTGTACCGGGTTGGGCAGGATAGAAGTGGCTCCATCCCCAAAATTCCACAGCCATTGATTGGCACCTATGGTGCTTTCATCGGCAAAAGTTGCCACATTGTCGTTACTGATCAGCGACTGGAAGTTGAGCGTTGGCGAACAAAAGCTTGCTTCTTCAACTTCAAGCGTTGAATTAATGGTCGGATTTACCACTTTATCCACCACACCTGAAGGCCATCGCACAACCAAACTATCAATAAATCCGGCCTGCCCCAGACCAAAGTGTTTGGTCATCGAGGTCTGGATTCCATAGCTTTCCCCGCTGCGTACTTCTCGGATTTGTTTCCCCCAGGGACCATATACTTCCAACCGAGCGCCAATGCCGTTGATGTTGGATACGACCCCGCGAAGGCGTACTTTGAAGTGGTTATTGCTGGTATTGTTGTTGATAAACAGCTTATCTGGGGTAGTCCCGTGGTTGTTATAGCCATTCCCGAAACCTGCAATGACATCAATATGGCCATCGTTATCCAGGTCGCCGGTTGATGCGGTATGAATGCGAACAAATGTTGGAAATGCATTGGGTTGATTCGTAAAAGTCTGGTCGCCATTATTCCGAAAAAGACAATGGTTGTTTCCCAGAGAAGTAAAAAGAAGGTCTACAAAGCCATCATTATCAAAGTCTTCAAACTTTGTCTGAAGCCCTGCTCCGGCTGCTGCAAGGGCTGCAGTCATGCCGCTTTGAGCAGTAATTTCAATAAAAGTTCCGAAATTATTGTTGACGTATAACTTGCTGGTTCCGTCGTGGGTAATGATAAAACAATCGAGGTCGCCATCGTTATCAATGTCGGCAAAATCAGCGGCCCAGGACTGTGCGAGCGGTCTCAGCCCAGCCTGCTGCGCGACTTCTGTGAAGTTTCCAAACCCGTCATTTTTAAACAACAAATTTAATCGCCGGCCATCCAATGGATTCGTGACCCCGAGGCGGCATTTAGAAATGTACAGATCTAAGTGGCCATCGTTGTTGTAATCCAGCCAGACCGAGCCATAATTGCCAGAGTTGTCAGATGGCACGGTTGATTTAGGGTAGATCAGCGAAGTATCTGCGACATAATTGCCGCTTCCGGTATTGCGAAAAGCAAGGCTGATGCCATCGTCGTTGCAGGCAAAAAGGTCAATCAAGCCGTCGTTGTTGATGTCGGCAAAATTGGAACCTTGCAAAAAAATCGGCAGGCCGCTAATCGTAGTCAGGGTGTAGTTGGTGCCGGAAGCGTTGGCTTTCAATAACTTGAGGCCATTGTAAGCGCCTCCGGAAAAAACATCGTTGTAGCCATTTCGATCCACATCGGCAATACAAAGACTCCACTGGTTTCCCAATAATTGCCCGTAAGTGAACCCGGTAAAGCCGCCAAATGCCTGGTAGTCTATCCGCAGCGTCTGGCTCTGGTCAAGGCGAATGATGTCGTCAAGTCCATCTCCGTTCATATCCGAAACCCCTATGGGGGCGCCGCTTGAAGTGGACTGATAAAAAAGCCAGGGAGATTGGTCAGAAAAACTGAATTGGGCGTAAGCGAACCTGCAACAGAAGGTCGCAAAGAGTAAAAGTTGCCATTTCATAGAGATCACAATTGTTTGAAGAAATCGGTACGGGAAAATGATCTGATAAAGATAGGCAAACTTTGAATCGGATGGCAGAGCTTCGTGATATTATCTGTATGAGCGGATATTGTTGCGTAGAAACAGCTATTGCTATATAAAAAATTTTGTTTCCACGACATCTTTTTTTGACAAAATCTTGACAAAGTGTATAGAATATTACTACCTTTCGGTCAAGATTTTGGAATCAATCGGCACAGAACTGACTTAAAAGCATCAAGAATAACATCAGAGAGAGCGCGTTTAGAGGGCCCCATTACCGTAAGGCAGTGGGGCTTACTTTTTGCAGGTCTTTTTTAATATAAAATCAGGTACTTACAAAGCTGCAATCACATTTGCAGAAATGCGCGCTTCGATCTCCTCCGTACCGGTTTTTTGAAATGATTTTCCGGTAATGCGTTCATAAAGCTCAATGTAGCGTTCCGATATTTCTTTCACAAAAGCATCCGGCATCACGGGCATGAGTTGATTTTCCAGCCCCATGAACCCGTGGGCCATCAACCACTCCCGCACAAATTCTTTGGAAAGCTGCTGTTGGCGCTCACCTTTTGCTTGCCGTTCTTCGTAACCCTCCGCATAAAAATAGCGGGAGCTGTCTGGCGTATGGATCTCATCTATGACATAAACAAGCCCGTCTTTTTTCCCAAACTCGTATTTTGTATCCACCAAAAGCAAGCCTCTTTCTTCGGCCATTGCCGAACCGCGTGCAAACAGGCGGTGCGTGTAATCTTCAAGCACCGCGTAATCTTCGGCGCTCACCAACCCGCGTGCAAGGATTTCTGCTTTGGAAATATCGGCGTCGTGTCCTTCATCCGCTTTTGTAGTCGGGGTAATCAAGGGTTCGGGAAAGCGGTCATTTTCCTGCATCCCATCCGGCATCAATACACCGCAAAGATTGCGTTCGCCAGTCTGATAAACTCGCCAGGCATGCCCGGCTAAGTAACCCCTAATGACCATTTCCACCCTAAATGGCTTGCAGGCGTACCCGATGGCAACATTCGGATCGGGAGTATTGAGGAGCCAATTGGGTGCAATGTCGCGGGTGGCTTCCAAAAAATGAGCGGCAACCTGGTTAAGCACCTGCCCCTTGAACGGAATCGGGCGCGGCAGGATGTGGTCAAAAGCCGAAATGCGGTCTGTTGCCACCATCACCAACTTATCGCCAACGGTGTATACATCCCGTACTTTTCCGTGGTAAACGGCACTTTGTCCCGGAAACTGAAAATTCGTTTGGAGAATAGCCTTGCTACTGGTGGAATCCATATTGCTCGAATTAGGATAATTGATCAAAGAATGCCCGAATTTCTGTGGATTGCTCCAGTTTCATTCTGCCACTAAGAATGAGGCGCACTTCCCGGCGACGTGGCGCGCTATCGTACCGTTGTTGTTCAATTTCGGTGAGCGGGATAACTTCAGGAGCCGTTTGGGGCTTGCCGTTTATATCGTCCAGCGCCACAAAAGTATAATAGGCGTGGTTGCAGCGGTGCGGATTCCCACCTTTTACGTCGGCTGCAAAAACTTCAACGTACACTTCCACCGAGCTGTTAAAAGACCGGGTTACGCTGGTTTCGATGGTAACGACCTCTCCCAGTCGGATTGGGCGGGTAAAGGAAACGTGGTCTACCGATGCCGTCACGACGTAGGCTTCGCAGTGTCTTCCGGCACAGATCGCACTTGCGATGTCCATCCAGCGCAACAGATTGCCGCCCATCAGGTTGTGCATGGAATTGGTATCGTTCGGCATCACCATTTCCGTCATTACGGTTTTGGAATCTGCAACTTTTTTGGGTTTTAATGTCTGGCTCATGGCTTGTCTTTATGGTGTAAAAGAAGGGCAACCGCTTAGCGGATCATGACCCCTTTTCGGTTGATGAATGGAATAGAGGTAAAATTCGACTCGGAGATGCTGCCTTCAACAAAAATGTATTTTTTATCGTACATATATCCGTCGAACACAAAACTGATCCAATACTCATTGGTCAGGTGGAAAAGCCGGGACTGAATGGGTTCAACCGGAACGAAACTCATCGGGGCAATTTCTTCAAAAAAATGGCGCAGCACGGTTGTCCGCACTTTTTCACCTTCAATTTCTCCGTACCCTTTAGAGTTGATCAATACACTGTGAATCGCAGCATCGCGAAGATTCAGGATGTATATATCCCAAAGTTCGTCATCAAGACCTTCCGGCCCGCGAGGCACGACGGCAACTGCCAGGTCCTCCACTTTTAAAATTGGGATATCTTTCTTCATGGAAAGCGGAATGTGCAAAGTTCAAAAAGCCCGCGAAGGTAACCTTTTATTCCGAAAATTCAAATCCAAAAAGGTCGGAAAAATGCACTTTTAACTTAGCTTTTACTTCTTCAGGGTCAATAGGCCGGTTCAATTCCTGCTGCATAGAGGTCACGCTTTTATCCGCATCAGCAATGCCGCAGGGAATAATGTTTTGAAAATGGTTCAGGTCGGTGTTCACGTTGAATGCAAAACCATGGAGGGTCACCCAGCGGCTCAGGTGAACACCGATGGCACAAATTTTTCGGCGGGGTAACCATCCGGTTGCCGTAAGCCAAACGCCGGTATACCCTTGCTCCCGATCGGCCACAATCCCGTATTCCGCCAGGGTGCGAATAACGGCTTCTTCCAAGCTGCGGACGTAGCGGTGAACGTCAGTAAAAAAACAATCCAGGTCAAAAATCGGGTATCCGACAATTTGCCCGGGTCCGTGATAGGTGATGTCCCCTCCCCTGTTAATGCGAAAAAACTGGAATCCCTGGCTCTCCAGCGATTTTTCGTCCAACAACAGGTTGGCGTCTGTGCCGCTTTTGCCGAGGGTGTAAACCGGCGGGTGTTCGCAGAACAGCAGGTAATGTCGCTGGGGCAAGGGGGACAAACCGTCGCTTGTGCGCTGCCGGTTCTCCAATTTAAGGGCGACCAATTCACGGTGCAGGCCGGTTTGGTAATCCCATGCCTGCTGGTAGTCCATACGCCCTAAATCCTGAAAAACAACCTGTTGAATACTCGTTGGGTGCAAAGTCTATTTTTTAAATACCGTCCAAAAGTAAGCCCTTTCCTTACTTGGTCAGTAAAGAAATAGCGTATATTTGATGAATACAATGCGCTTTTTTTCTCTTTAACTAAAATGTCATTGTCCTATGAAAAGTTTTTCCACACTCCTTGCTTGTTTCGCACTGACACAATTGCTTGCGCAACCTGCACCAGATTTCACCGTTACGACTTCAACCGGACAAACCATCCACCTGTACGATGACTTGTTAGACCAGGGCAAAACGGTGGTGCTCAAGCTGTTCTTTACCACCTGCCCACCTTGTATTACGATGGCTCCTTTGATGGAACCTTTCTACCAGGAATGGGGTGGCGGCGATGCCGATGTTGAATTTATCAGCCTGAGCATCCAAGCTTTCGACAACAACGCCAAAGTCAACACGTACAAACAGCTCTACGGCCATACTTTTCCGGGAGTTGGCAGCCAGGGGGGCAGCCTTTCAGCGGTTCTCCCTTACACCACAGGAACTTTTGGTGAATTTCTCGGAACCCCGACTTTTGTGGTCATTGCGCCAAACGGTGCGGTGCAGTTTAATCCACGAGGAACCAGCCATGCCGCTACGCTTGACTCCGTTGATGTTGCCATCCAAAATACCGGCGCGGTGAAGCCGCCAGTTGATTACACGGCGACCGGTACAGTAACATTCGGAGCCGTCCAAGCGGGGGTCGCGGGGGTCGTCATCGGCATCGAAGGCGTTTCGGATGCCTTCGATACCACTGATGTGAACGGCAATTTTAGCTTTACAGCCAGTCTTACTCCGGGAACCGCCTACACGCTAAAAGCGGCTAAAGACAACAACTACGTCAACGGTGTCAGCACATTGGACGTGATTAAAATCCGGCGACACCTGCTTGGCGTGGTGCCTTTTACATCGCCTTATGAAATGCTGGCCGCTGAGGTGAGCGGAGAAAACCAGATTTCCAACTTAGACATCGTACTGATGACGCAACTCATCCTCAGTTTGACCGAACACCCGGCCAACAGCGCGCCATCCTGGATTTTTGTAGATCCGAATTTTGTATTTCAAAGCCTTGGTCAGGCTTTGGTGCAGTACACTTCCGGCGCGGCCAACGTGCGTTTCACTACAGCGACCGCCGGGCCGTTGATGCTTCGGGGGATCAAAAAAGGCGATGAAAATGAGAGTGCGGATGGCGGGGAGTGAGATTAGCTGTTTCAAGATAATAATTAACAATTAAATTTGCTGATGAGCAAAAATAATAAAAATAATAAATGTATTTACTCGGCTACGACATTGGTTCCTCCTCCATTAAAGCGGCATTGGTCAGCATAGAAACTGGCGAAAAAATCGCCGTCGTACAATCCCCTGAAAAAGAAATGGACATCCTTTCCCCTAAACCGGTCTGGGCCGAACAACACCCGGAAACATGGTGGAACAACGTATGTCTTGCTACTAAGAAACTATTGGAAAAATCAGGCGCGAAACCTGCCGAGATAAAGGGTATTGGCATTGCTTACCAAATGCACGGGTTGGTTTTAGTGGACAATAATCAGCAGGTTTTGCGGCCTGCCATTATTTGGTGTGATGGCCGGGCCGTTGAAATTGGAAATCAGGCTTTTGATGAAATCGGGCAGGAAAAATGCCTTTCGCATTTGCTCAATTCCCCCGGCAATTTTACGGCTTCTCGTTTAAAATGGGTGCAGCAAAACGAGCCGGATGTGTATGAAAAAACGCACAAATTCATGCTTCCTGGCGAATACATTGCCATGAAGCTGACCGGTGAAATATTGACCACTCCCGGCGGGCTTTCAGAAGGCATATTCTGGGATTTCAAAAAAAATGAGGTGGCGGGATTCTTACTGGATTATTTTGGTTTTGATCAAAAAATCATCCCGGATATCACAAATGCTTTTTCCCGACAAGGCAAGGTAACCATAAACGCAGCAGCAGCAACCGGGCTTGCTGAAGGCATTCCGGTGGCCTACCGGGCAGGCGATCAGCCGAATAATGCCCTATCGCTCAATGTCTTGAATCCCGGTGAAATTGCCGCAACCGGGGGCACTTCCGGGGTCGTTTACGGGGTCGTTGACCAGCCGGATTTCGATCGGCAATCAAGGGTAAATGGATTTGTACACGTCAACCATGAAACACTGAATCCCCGCATTGGCATCCTGTTATGTATCAATGGCGCAGGCATCCAGTATAGTTGGACTAGGCAACAACTGACCTCTGGTGTGGAAACTTATGAAAATATGGAGCAACAGGCAGCGTCGTCACCACCCGGTTCGGATGGTTTGCGCATCCTGCCTTTTGGCAATGGTGCCGAAAGAATGCTGGGGAATATAGATATCGGGTCCAGGATTAACAACCTGCATTTCAATCGCCATACCCGCGCACATTTTTACCGGGCCACGCTGGAAGGCATTGCTTTTTCTTTTGTTTATGGCATGGGTATTTTGAAAGAAATGGGATTGAATGTCCAAATCATTCGGGTTGGAAACGACAACTTGTTCCAATCACCCATTTTTTCCAACACCATCTCCAACCTCGTCGGCAGCCGAATTGAAGTGGTGGAAACGACTGGAGCCGTCGGTGCTGCAAAAGCGGCCGGTGTGGCAACGGGTGTTTTTAGTTCCATCTCAGAAGCGGTAAAAGGCGGCAGTGTTTTGCTGGCGTACGAACCGTTGAATAGAAACGGGGCTTACCAGGATGCTTACCAGGCTTGGGAAAACGATTTAAAAGGAGCTATTCAAAGCATTGAAAATCAGTAATTTAAAACCAGTAATGGCATCATCCAATTCAACAAAAATCACCTTAAGCCTGGGAGAAAAAGAATTCTTCAAAGGCATCGGACGTATCCCTTTCGAGGGACGCGAATCTGACAATCCGCTCGCTTTCCGATGGTACGAGGAAGATCGTGTTGTTGGAAATAAAACGATGAAAGAACACTTCAAATTTGCAGTGGCCTGGTGGCATACGCTCTGCGGTGCCGGCGGCGATCCATTTGGCGCCCCGACTAAAAACTTTCCCTGGCTTGCAAAAAGCGACCCGCTTGAACAAGCAAAAGCAAAAATGGATGCAGGATTTGAGTTCATCACCAAATTAGGACTCCCCTACTATTGTTTCCACGACTACGATCTGGTGGCAGAAGCCCCTACCCTGTTGGAAAGTCAAAAACGATTGGAATCCATCACCGATTATGCGCTTGAAAAACAACAAGCCAGCGGCGTTAAACCGCTCTGGGGCACAGCAAATCTGTTTTCCAACCCGCGCTACATGAACGGCGCAGCCACTAATCCTGATTTTGCCGTGGTTGCTCATGCAGGGGGCCAGGTGAAAAACGCATTGGACGCCACCATCAAACTCGGCGGCGAAAACTACGTGTTTTGGGGCGGCCGGGAAGGCTACATGTCGCTGCTCAACACCAACCTGAAACGGGAATTGGACCACATGGCGGCTTTCCTGCACGCGGCCAAAGATTACGCCCGGGCAAATGGCTTCAAAGGCTCTTTTTTCATCGAGCCTAAGCCCATGGAACCGAGTAAGCACCAATACGATTTCGATGCTGCGACTTGCATCGGTTTCCTGCGGGAATACGGGCTGATGGACGATTTTAAACTGAATCTGGAGTTCAACCACGCCACATTGGCCCAACACACCATGCAGCACGAAATGCAGGTGGCCGCCAATGCGGGTATGCTCGGCAGCCTTGACGCCAACCGGGGCGACAACCAAAATGGTTGGGATACCGACCAGTTCCCGATTGACGTTTATGAATTGACAGAGGCGATGCTGGTATTCCTAGAAACCGGCGGCCTGCGGGGTGGCGGCATCAATTTCGATGCAAAAACCCGCCGCAATTCCACTGACCTGGAGGATATTTTTTATGCGCATATCGGGGGCATGGACGCTTTTGCACGGGCATTGTTAGCAGCCGATGACATTCTGTCAAAGTCTGATTACCAAAAACTCCGGCAGGAGCGTTACGCTTCATTCGATGCGGGAAGTGGCAAAGATTTTGAGAATGGGAAGCTGGGGTTGGCGGAATTGGCAAAAATTGCCGCGCAGCAAGGTGAACCGGCTCAACGCAGTGGAAAGCAAGAGTTGTTTGAGCATATTATAAACCGGTATATTTGAAGTTTTGGGTTTGGCGGAGGCGGGGAGGAATCCTCTACTCCGCCAAAACCCCAACAAGGTCCAAATGGTTACTCATCCATTTTTGTTTTTTATCTAACAAGAAAATTTTGGCTGAGTAAATATTTTTAAAAAAAAAGTAGTTACTTAAACCACGGAATAAGCAAATTCGCGCGCTTCCGGTATTCCTGACATACTGTCTTGATCTATTAAATTCAACAATTTCAATGGCGCAGCATCATTGGCGTACCACACCATTATTTTTTGATTAGATGTCTTTCATAAAGCAATTCAGGGCTTGTTGTATTTTTTTGGATTGCTTTGGTTTCACCTCCACATCGTAGTTTTTTTTCGAAATAACTACTCGAATTCCTGTGATTGATCCGGATGCCATTTTCTTCAAATCGTCTTTTGTCACTCCATACTTGGGATCTAAATTGGAAACCAATGTCCCGCCAATGTTCATTGTGTTTTCAAGCGCCGCGCTTGTGGCCTTTAACATGTATGCCGCATGATTTTTATTCGATAAACCGCAATTCTACGGCTTTTGAAACAGCGTGGGTGCATATTTGTTCCAACTTGTTCCTTGCAAAATAGATCTGATAGGGCCATAGGAGAAAGCCCTTATGCAATGCCCTTGTTTTCATTGGAAATAGGGATTCAGTTTTTCACAAATTTCTGCACAAAACACTTCGAGTCTGCCATGACTTTGACAAAATACACACCGGGTGGAAGTTCAGACAAATCCATCCGGTGGCCACTGAGCGCTTGTGTTTCCTAAGGAGCCAGCAAAGAATTATAGAGAACAGTTGAAGTCTTCACACCTCACCCAACCACCTGTCGTTTTATTCTGTCTTTAAGTAAGGAGCGTTTCGTAAATAAGTTTCGTGAATTGGGCGAGGTGCTTCGACAGGCTCAGCATGTCAGATTTTTTCATCAGGCAAGGCGCGAGAAGGGAGCATAGCCTAAGCTTCGCGACCGAGGATCAACGCTGCATGATGGAAAAAGCCACCGCGCAAACGGGTAAGTTATTTACGACACGCTCCTAAACACCAACAACGACGCACCATGACACCACAGCGCTCCTCGCTTTTCATCCTTGTTTTTTTATGGGCGGTCAGCGCAACAGCCCAGAATTGGGAATGGGCAAAAAGCCTCGGCGCGCCGGATAGCGACACCAAAATCAGTGCCCTTGCCAGGTACGAAGGCGATAAAGTATTGCTGGCCGGCTCTTTTGCAGCCGCCGCTTTGAACTTGGGCAGCCAAAACCTGAGCGGTGCCGGACAAGACGACGCTTTTGTTGCCATTTGTAGTGACGATGGCGATTATTCCTGGGCAACCCGAATTGGCGGTGCCGGGCGCGAGTTCGCATCCTGTGTCGCGGCAGCCTCCGACGGCGGCTTATATGTGGGCGGCAGCTTCAGCAGCCTTTCCATGAACATCGGAAGCCATTTGCTGTTCAACCTTGGCGAGTCCGACGGCTTTCTAGTGAAATACAATGCCGACAAAACCGTAGCCTGGGCGCGCAGTGTCGGGGCTGGCCAAAACGATGCCATTACCGGGCTTGTGGTTGACAGCGAGGGTAAGCTCTACGCCTGTGGCCATACCGGAGATGATCTCCTTTTGTTGAAAATAGACGGGGACAACACGTTGCTGTGGCAAAAAACCATCAGTTCCTCAGAAGGCAGCAACAAAAGCACAGCTCTCGCGCTCGACGACGATAACCATTGCTACTGGGCTGGCACTGTAAAAGGAAAATTAGCATTCAACGGCTTAGATACCCTTGAAAGCTTGCAGGAAGAAGACTTGTTTTTCGGAGAGTATGACTATGCGAACAGCGGTTTTCTCGCAAAATACACCCTTGATGGCGACCCCGTTTCTGCTGTTTTAGATACCAATGTTTACCAACTAAACGACCTCACGTACAGTGCTGGCCATGTATATGCCTGCGGTGAAAAAATACAGCCGTTTTTTATCATTGCAGGACCTACTTACCCACAGGCGCGATCAAAAATCTATGTTTCAAAATACAGCGACAACCTGGAGTTGGTCTGGCAAAGAACTCCGAACAACGCCAACTCGTGGAGCGGCACCTTAGACGTTGTCAAAGCCATTGACCACGACGACATGGGCAATGTTTACACAACAGGATACCTGCATGCCAACAACCTGGTTTTCAATGGCGATACCCTTGAAAACATCCAACAGGGCTTTTTTTACTACAGCCAGGCCTTAATTTTGAAATATGACGCCGGGGGCAACGAAATTTATGGCAAAACGCTCGGAGGCAACATCAACGACGTTGGAACTGCCCTTTTGGTGACCGGAGAAGATGAGTTTTTTACGGGAGGCGCTTACCAATCTGCCAGTTTTTCGGTCAATGGTATCCAATTGCAAAACGTCGGCGCACTTGACAGCTTTATTGTGCATGCCATTACCCCCGTATATTTTCGGAAAACGCTTGGACTCTTAGCCAAATTTTCTGGTGATATTTCCAGTGTGCCGCTTCCCGGCATGCCTTATTTTGCGTGTTACCCCAACCCGGCGCAGTCGCTGGTTCATTTTTCAGCGGAAATTTCCTATCAGGTATGCGACCTTTATGGCCGGCAATTGCTAAATGGGCGGGGAAATTTCGTCAATATAGAAGCCCTCCCATCCGGCACTTACCTCCTGTTTGTCAATAAAAAACAAATCATCCGCATCTTGAAAAATTAAAACGCTATGAAAAGAAAAAGCTGGTTGTTTGCAGGGTTCTGCCTGCTTGTACACGGAAATGCCTTTGGGCAAAACTGGCTCTGGGTCCATGCGCTGGGAACGGCCAACAGCAATACGAAGGTGGAAACCCTCAAAAAATACAATGAGACGAAATTGCTTGTGGCCGGTTCGTTTGCGGCTGCTACCCTGACTTTGGGCAACGAAACGCTTGACAACGCCGGCCAGGATGATGCCTTTGTGGCCATTTGCAACGAAAATGGCGGCTATGAATGGGCAACCCGAATTGGCGGTGCAGGCCGGGATTTTACCACAGCCGTCGCTGCTGACCATAACGGCAACATTTATGTAGCCGGAAATTTTTTCAGCCTCACGCTTGACATTGGCTCTGGCACCTTGTTCAACGCAGGGGAGTCGGATGGGTTCGTGATCAAATACAACGCCGACCGCTCCATTGCCTGGGTCAGAGCCATCGGCACGGCTGAAGTTGAACAAATTACCGGATTGGAGGTGGATGCCAGCGGAAACGTCTATGTGTCGGGGCATACCTTGGACAAATTTACCCTGACGGCCATCCATACTTTTTTAACCAAAATAGACAGCGGCAACAACTTGCTCTGGACGCGTTACGGCACCGTTATCGGTGGCAGCTTAGAAACGACGACGCTGGCTATTGACAACGAAGAAAACCTTTACCTCGCGGGCACATTATACGGGTCTGTTTCGTTTGGCAACAACAACACGCTGGCCTGCGATACGAGTTATGCCGGGTTTATTGCAAAATACGACGCGTCGGGTGTCTACCTCCAGGGTATGGCAAGCGGGCAACTGCATAAAATCAACGACCTGGCGGTAGATGACAATTCCATTTACGCTTGTGGAGAATTGCTCAAGTATCAATTCGGTTGGGGCTGGCCTTTGGCATCTTCAGCGATTCATTTGGTCAAGTACACCCTTGACCTGACCGCTGTGTGGCACAAAAGCGCGGGGGGACAAACCCTGGGTCTGAGTCTGGATCTTGCCAAAAGCGTCAGTACCGACGACAGTAGTAATATTTATGTGGCGGGGTCTTTTTTCAGCGACTCGCTTTGGTTTGCAGGGCAACCATTGCTCAATGTTTTCGGCATTAATTACTTTTACCCACAGGTTTTTTTGTTCAAATACAGCCCTGCCGGAGAAGAACTCTGGGGCAAATCTGTCGGCGGCGGTTTCTGGGATGAAGCCAGTGCCGTACTCGCAACTTCCGACAACCGGCTGTATTTAGGTGGGTTGTTTGAATCCGATGCGATTACATTCGGCAACCATACGCTGACCAATAATGGCATGGTGGACTCCATCTACGTACACCAAAGGCCCGCCCGCTATGGCAAAAAGACCATCGGTTTTTTGGGGCGTTTTGACGGTCAGCTAACCAATATTCGCCCGGAGGCACCGGAATTTTTTGCGCCGATTTTCCCCAATCCCGCAAATGATTGCTTTTTCATCCCCCTGAAAAGACAGTCCGGCAAATTGGCCACAATTAGCATTTTTGGCGCAGATGGCCGTCTGGTAAAACAGGGACGCTACGAAGCCGTTGACCAACATATCCGGGTAGACGCGGGGGATGTGGCGCCAGGTATTTATTTCCTCAGCATACAAATAGACGAATATGTGTCGGTACAAAAACTGGTCAAAATATAGGAACATCGCAATAATAAGTTCGCGTTTTCGGCGTGGGGATTTTTCCGGCGGACAAGGCGCAAGAAGGGAGCGTAGCCAAAGCTACGTGACCGACGAAGCAACGAAGTCCGGTGGGAAAAGCCACCGCCCAAATCGGGAAGTTATTATTTCGGCGTTCCATAGCGTTATCCTGCTGGGCTTTTTTCTGTTTGTCCAATCCCCGGCTTATGGCCAACTGCGCATCAATGAAATACTTGCCGTAAATACTGCTACTGCTCACGATCCTGATTTTGGGGAATTTGCAGATTTTATCGAATTGTACAATGCCTCTGCAAATCCGGTTAATCTGAACAATTACACCCTGACCGACGACGAGGGAAATAAGGACAAATGGGCACTCCCTGAAATGAGCTTACAACCTCAGGAATACCTGATTATCTGGGCCGACGACCACGACAAACATCCCGGAGATACCGCGTTCAGCATTTATCGGAACACCATCGTAACCGTTGGAAATTTGCATGCCAACTTCAAGCTGAGCAGCGAAGGGGAATACCTCGGCCTGTTTAATCCACAAGGGCAATTGGTGCATGAAATTACATTTGGAGTGCAGAGCGACGACCTGTCCTACGGTCGCAATCCGCAGAACCCTTTAGAATGGGTGTATTTCAGTGAGCCAACCCCCGGAACGGTTAACTCGGCTTATGGTGCGGCTTCCCTGCTTTATGCAGGCGATCCTGTATTTTCGATTCCCGGCGGATTTTATGCTTCGGCTCAACCACTGCAAATTGCAACGGCTCACCCCGGCGCAGCAATACGCTTTACCTTCGACGGATCTACGCCGACCCGAAATTCATCCGTTTTTTCCGGTAGTTTCAACCTCAACCGCAACTACGCCATCAAAGCCAGGGTTTACGAGCCGGGGAAATTGCCAGGCGAAGTCGTCACACATTCCTATTTTATTGGTGAAAACATCAACCTGCCCGTTATTTCCATTGCGACCAATGGAGCCAACCTTTTTGATTTCGATTTTGGCATCCTGCAAAATGCCATCAAAGACCGGGAAATTCCGGCGACCCTAGAATATTTTGAACCCTCCGGCGAGCGCGCTTTTCAGGTCGGCGCAGGGTTGAGGATTTTTGGCACAACCATTTACAATTTGCCGCAAAGACCCTTATCCGTTCGTTTTAAATCCAAATATGGAGACGATGTATTGCGCTATCAACTCTTTGAAGACAAACCCATTTCAACTTTTTCTTCCTTCCTGCTGCGCAATGGAGGCAACGACTACAACTTAGCGTATTTCCGGGATGGCCTGGCAGTCGGTCTGATGAAAAACAAAATGGACCTCGACCATCAGGCGTACAAACCCTGCGTGGTTTTTGTCAACGGGGAATACCACGGCATTTATGAGATTCGGGAGCGTTTGGACGAACAATACGTTGCTGCCAATCATGGGATCAACGCTGCCAACCTCGATTATTTAGAAGACAGCCTTCAGGTGGTTGCAGGCGATTCCCACGATTTTACCAACTTGCAACAATACATCAGCAGCCACGATCTGGTGGATACGGCTCATTATGCTTACGTAGCTTCCAGAATTGACTTGAACGAGTTCATCAATTACGCCATACACCGGGTTTTTATCGGCTACCGCATTGCAGACTACAACAACCGTTATTGGCGCAACCGGGATACGAAAAGCCCCTGGCGCTGGGTCATCGCAGATATGGAACACGCTTTCGGGCAATTGAGCGGAGACAATTACCAGGACAACACCCTCGGCAAACTTGCAGGGCACACCGGCGACCTGCCTGAATGGTCTACTTTTTTACTCAACAACCTGCTTAAAAATGATGCTTTCCGGGATGAGTTCATGCAGCGCTTTGCCGCTTACCTGAACACCATTTATCAACCATCGGAGACGCTGCCGGTGGTAGACAGCCTGAAAGCCCTCCTGGAATTGCAGATGCCACGTCATATTGCCCGATGGAATTCGCCAATTTCGATGGCCGTGTGGCAGGGCAACGTCAATTTTATCAAAACTTTTTTGCAAAACCGCCCGCACTACCTCCGCCAACACTTAACTGCCGAACTGAACCGTCCAGACAGCGCGCTGATAACCATGCGCATCGCCGGCAACGGAAAAGTGCAACTCTGCGGCGTCTTGTTTGCAGATACGCTGATGCAAGGGCATTTTTTTAAAAATGCGGCCATTTCACTGATGGCTATTCCCGAACCAGGACACCGCTTCGTGGAATGGCTGGGACTGAACAGCGTCTCCCGGGAAACGACCTTGATGCCAATGGGAGACACGGCTTTTATTGCGGTATTTGAGCCGGTCGGCATCAGCATCATTCCTCCGCTGATTGAAACAGACACTACGTTGAGCGCCGCACTTTCCCCCTGGTATGGGCTTCGCGACATTGTGGTCAAACCAGGCGCACGCCTCACGGTGGAGGCAGGTGTGGAGATCAGAATGACCGATCAGGTATCCATAACGGTGGAAGGAGGACTGCGTTTAGAAGGCACCCCCGCGCAGAAAATTGTAGTTCGCCCAGACCCCGAACCGGCTGCCCGAAAGCCATTCTTCAATCCGACAGGCCGTTGGGGTGCCATCATCGCCATGCAAGCAAGCGATACCATTTTTATCCGCCATGCCAACATTACAGGGGGCAGTACCGGCACCGATCGCGAACTTTATTTCGCCACCCTTTCGGCTTACGACAGCCCGGTTCGCATAGAACACACCACGATTTCGGGAGGCGGACAGCCGCTTTACGCAAAGGGCAGCAGCGCCTATATCGGCTATTCCACTTTCCATACCTTCAACGCCTGCAACGGTTTCATCAGCCTCTTCGAGATGACCGCGCCGGTAGTGGAATACTGCACTTTTCAGGGCAACCGCGCGCCCGATACCGATGCCATAGACCTGAAAAGCATCAGCGACGGGCTGATTCGTCACAACCACATCTATGGCTTTTTTGGCAGCAATTGCGATGGCATTGACCTCGGTATTTATGCCATCAACAACCGCATTGAGTACAACCGCATTCACGATTGCACCGACAAAGGCATTTCGATTGGTTCGCAGTCCAATGCCTTGATCCTGCGCAATGTGATCTACGACTGCGACATAGGGGTGGCGGTCAAGGACAGCCTTGCAACGGCTTACTTAGATCAAAACACGTTTTTTGGGAACAATTTTGCGGTGGCTTGTTATGAAAAAAGCACCCTGCGGGGCGGCGGTACGGCTTATATCAAAAACACCATTATGACCGCCTCTCTTACGGCTTCGGTTTTGGTGGATGAAAAATCCTTCGTACAGGTGACTTATTCCCTTTCTGACCGCGAAGCACTTGCCGGCGTCGGTAACCTTAACACCGATCCGCAATTAGTGCATCCCACAACCGGCAATTTTGAGTTACAACCCACTTCGCCGGGTATCAATTCTGGCGACCCGTCTTCACCCAACGATCCCGATGGCAGTCGCGCCGACATGGGGGCCTACTATACCCACAACGGACTTTATGGGCTGACGGTACACGTTAATGAGCTGAGTTACCACCCGCCTGCCAACCGTTTCACCGGCGACTGGGTAGAGTTGCACAACCGCAGTAGCGAAGCAGTTGACCTGAGTTACTGGACGATTGCACACGGCAGCCATGAGTTTGTCCTTCCGTTTAATACCCTCGTAGCAGCGGGAGGCTATCTCGTCATTTGCGAAGACACGATATTGTTTAAAACCCAACATCCAAATGTGGCCAACTACATTGGAAACCTGCATTTTGAAATGAGCAATAAGGCCGGAAAAGTTGCCCTGTACGATTCTGGCGGAAATTTGGTTCACAGCATGCGCTATGCCGATTTCCGACCTTGGCCGCCATTGGCAGACGGGCTTGGCGCAACGGTGGAATTAGACCAGCTAAAAGAGGGCAATCAAGTGCCCGACTGGCGGGAAAGTTATGTTTTATTGGGCACGCCGGGTGCAGTCAACAGCCTGCGACCTGATCGTTCGGGCTTGTACCTCAACGAGTTGATGGCATCCAACTCCGAAACCTTAGCCGATGAATACGGGGAGTACGATGATTGGTTTGAGTTGTACAATGCCACAGCCGATTCCCTCAACATTGGCGGTTTGTATTTTACGGATAACTTCGCTTTGCCCAATAAATGGCAGGTTCCCCTGCATACCCCCGAACAAACGACCCTTCCACCGGGCGGCTACCTGCTGCTTTGGGCTGACGAGCAAAGCGGACAAGGACTCCTGCACGCTGAGTTCAAACTTGGGGCTTCGGGCGAAGCGTTGGGCATTTTCCAACGCGTATCCGACGGGTACGAGTTGATGGAAAGTCTCACCTTCGGTTCGCAGGACGAAGACGTGGCCTGGGGCAGGTACCCCGATGGCGGCCCCGAAACGGCGTTTTTATCCCCTACACCCGGTTCGAGCAATGTCTTAACCCACCTATCGAAAAAAAATACAGAACCGTTGCTTTTGTATCCAAATCCATTTGAAAACCGTTTTTGGATCCCCCTTGAGCAGTTGCCAAAACCCTGCCAGGTAACCGTTCTGAATATCCTCGGTCAACCCTTGTGGGCATCCGGCCCGGTTTGGGAAGATCAGGTGACCTATCAGCGCGGGCAATCGGCCGGGGGACTGTTGATTGTTGTGGTGGTTGATGGGGTGGGGAGGCGGTATTTGGGGAAGGTGGTGGGGAAGTAGGGGCTTAAAGTAAGGAAAACAAACCGTCCAGTGAACTGTCCTGCCTTTCTATTTTCATTTTTTATGACTATTAAGCTGCGTTTTCCTGGATCTGTACTTCAATCTCGTATTCCTGTAATATCGTTTTGAGTTCTTCCAAAAAGCGATGCTTCATATCTTCATATTGATGGGCCATAAATTCATCCTTCGATTGATTTTTATGCATATCAATCATTTTATTCAAGGCTTTGATCTGTTCTAACAGGTCAAGTACTCTCGCCATCTCCTTATCTATCAATTTTGGTTCATCCATTTTGCTCAAAATTTAGTTGAACAATACCTTTTTCAAACTGCCGTTTAGCCCGGTTAACCCTCGTTTTTCCGAAAAGGTTTCTCCAATATAACGAATCTGAATGGTAGATTGCATATTTTCGATGATCTTCAGGATATCTCGGTGCAATGTAAGCGTCAACTTTGTAAGTTTCTCTGACATTTTGAGGAGAAAACCTATTTTCCAATATCTTTTTTGATTTTTCATAATCCTGATGATCAACAAAACTCACTAGATCAATATCCTTTGGGTTCCTTTTCGTCGTAATGAAACTACCATCAATCCACTGAAAAAATCTATAGCTTAAAATTTCATTCAGATCTGCAAGATAGTTCTGGTAATTATCGAAAAGGTCTTTTCTTGTTGTATCTGGATTAAACGAGGTTACAAAATACTCGGCAAATTCAGGCAGGCTCAATTCGATGATATCATAAGGCTTGAGGTTTCCCCTTATATCAAAACTTAAATTTTGGTTCCATATGATTATGATTGCTTCTTGTCACTCCCATCAGGCTTTAGGGAATTAAAAGTTAGCTCCTTTCCTGTTTTGATAACTTGTGTCCCTGGATTTCGCGGATGAGCTGTAAAATACTGGAGTCGGGTGATAAAAGCAAGCATAGCAGAAGAATTTATTGAGATTTTTATGGAAGCGGAAGGCTTAACAGCCACAACGGGTAGCAGGTAGTGTTCCGCCAAGCTTACAATGCGAGCCTCTACCGGATTTTGATGATTGGATAATAGCTTCTGTCGAATAATGTGCAGGCTATAAAGAATGATGGGGGTTCACCGGTTGCTTACCTCCTGCCTCACAAATGGAAACCCCTTGAGGTGTATTCGGTATGCTTGATGTATTGCTGCTCGATGATATTTGGAACGATATTGGTTTTGTAACAACTGCGAGCGCGAAGTTGGTGTACTGGAACAGAAAATCAGTTCCGCAACGGATCAAACTCATTCCCCTCGCTGTCAATGTAAAGGTTTCGCCCGTTGGAATATACTCGACCAATCCAAGTCCTGCCCTGCGGCAATCGGTAGTTTCCGGTCATTCGATCCCGGTTGATCAGGGAATCAAAGCCCATTCCACCTCCGTATTTGAACCCCGTAACCTGTTTGCCATCCAGCCGAAAAAACGCGTTCTTCCAGCCAACGGTAGCCGTGAAAGCCTTCGGTGAGGTGCCGATGGATTCAAAAACCTCCGGACTGAGGAATTCACCCTTGCCGTTGAGCAAACGGAATTTTTGCGGGCCAATCTGCCCAAAAAATAGACCCGGCACATCGTTGCGGCTGATGATGGCTTCAAAAAGGAACTCGGTCAACTGTTGGTTAATTTTAGGGGTAACTTGAAGTTACCGCCTAACACAGCCGGGGCGTCCTCGTCTCGTTTCACCTGAGTATTAAAAATGTCCAGTAAGATGGTGACAGACACAAATCTCGGTCGACGGCCAAAGCAATCACTCCCGAAATTCCAGGCCAGACTCCACATTTACCCAGAACGATTTATACAAAGCCTTGTCCAAAAATTGCGCAAAATTTTGAAAATCATCCGATTGTGAGAGGTTTTTACATTTGTACGGTAGCACTCTTGCCAATTTACTATCGGGCGAAACGACCACCGTTTCTTCGTCCGTACTGGCCAGTAGATAGCCGGTTTTGGCCTCGCGGCTAAGAAAAGAAACCTTCTTCGGAGTTGAAAAAAGCACTTCGCCACGCATGTTCATCAAGTCCGTGCCGCCGGAAATGTTTTGACACGAAAGCAATGTTCCGGGTGCAACGATTTTTAAATCTTTGAACACAAATGGCAACCGCAGCTTTCCCGTCGAATCAATCAGACCGTAGTCTTCACCGCCGCTTTTTTGGGCAACGTAATATTTGACAGCCCACTCATTGCCAGGGGCCGGGCGGGCGGTGATGTCGCCGAGATCGGCAATGAGTTTGCCTTTTTCGTCTAAAATTTGGTTGGTGCGCTGGCCTTTTTTGCCCAAAACCGTCACGAGGTTGCTTTTTTTGAGATAATCCACGCCATTCACGATGTTGAACTCGGTGAGTTGTTCGCCCGTATGGTCAAAATAGGCAGCCAAAATACGGTCGCCGCCGGGCGATGCATTGCCCAAAAGCATCGTAAAATTGTTGTTCGCCGAGAAGCCCCGCTGCCCAATCAAGTTTACTTCAAGCGGTTTTTGCTTTGGATTGATGCGGTGGATGGTGAACGATTCCCGCTTGGTTCGGGAGGACGGATCAGATTTCAAATCCGCCTCCATCACCATATATCGGGAAAGTGGGACGAATTTTGCCCCCGTTTTGGGCGGCATCGCCCACTCGCCTTTCGCGTTGATGACCCCGGAACTTTGCGTTTGATAAACCGTCAGCAAACCCGTCGCTTGCATTCGGTCGTGCTCGAACGTCTTTTTCGGGACACTGAAACCTTCGGGGACGATATTTTTCAAAAAAGCGTCCAGCACCTTGATTTGGTCGCCCGATTCCTCTAATATAAACCCGCCATCGGGTGTGGGAACATGCCAAAACCGGGCAAGTTTCTCCGCCTCAGCTGGATCAATTACCCGCCGGCGGCCATCCAAAAACACCAAAACAGGCGGTTTTTCACGGTCCAGGTTTTCAATGCGAAAAATCTTGTTTTGCCAGGGGTCAAAACGGGGCGGAGCGGGCAGTTTTTGACCGTTTTTATCGTAGGCCGAGTACAGATATTCACCCACAGCCCGCGCCCAGATGGCAGGGATTCGCTCATTTTTGGGATGTGGCCCCTCCGTAATTTCCAGAAAATTCACCGGAAAAACCTCCTTGCCATCCGTGTCAAAAACACCCCAAAGACTGTCCTTTTTGACGAGGTAAGCATCATCTCCGAAATGTTCCATGCGCGAAATCCGGTTAAAAATGCCCGGCAAAATGCGTTTTCCACTCGTGTCGCGGATGCCAAAACGGTCGTGGGTATAGCTGGAGCGCCCTTCCAAAATCAGAAAATGATGCGCCTTTTTTGTAAAAGTGGTTTGGTACGGCTCGGCAATTGAAGTCAGGGTGTCCGTAAAATAAATCCGAAAAGTAGAGTCCGCGAGACCCGTCAATGGCCCGTCGCGAAACTGCAAAAACGGTTTATGGCCGTAGCGAAAAGGGCGTATTTCAATTTCGGAAAAGTCTTTTGGGAACTGTTTTTCGCCTTTCAAATTGACCACGTTCGCCATGCCGCCGAGTGGTTGGGCGATGAAAAAATCGTCAAAAACGGGAGAAATATTGCGATAATTAAGCGGAAAAATCCATTTTCCGGTATAATCCATCAGCCCATCACGGTCTTTTCCATGTACCACCAAATAGTCTTTTCCGCCTGTGATGTATTTGTAAATGGTATCAATGATGATTTTCCCATTGGCATCAATCATCCCGGCGCGGTGTGGTTTTTGGGAAAAAGAGTTTGTCTCGTTGTTCACCAAAAAATAGCCAGCGCGGGTGGGCAAATCAAGAGGAGGGTTTGCGCCAACATTCCTTGGCCGGCAAGGACAAAAAGTATTAAAAAATGGCAGCATTTCATGAACACTAAATTTTATTTCTGGCACAAAACCCCATCTTCCAAACGCACCCAAACACGTTTTCCAGAATCCGAAGTCAGTCGCGCCACCCCTGTCAACCGGGCATTGCCTACTTCTTCATTCGATTCCGTGATGCGGCTATGCCCCACAATCGGCGAAATAGCCGCACAGTTGAAAACAGGCGGAAAAATTTGTAATACGGATCATTTTTTATGGCAACATCTTCTCCGTTCCCCTACTCCACCAAATTCACCAACACCCGATAATCATCAAACATAGCATCCTCCTGCTTCATTTCCAATAGATCGAGCAGCGTGTCGCCGTACACGTCTTCTAAATCTAAGCGGGTTTGTGTACAGCGGATTTCGATGCGGCCTTGAGCGATTTGAGCCATGCGCCATTCGTAAGTGGCTTCCATGAGTTTCATCATGCGCTCATGCACTTCTACGTGGTCGCTGCCGGGCACAACGGCTGGCACATTTTTGAACCCCTCGTTGTTGCGGGCAATCATGCGGCCGTTTTCGATGATGAAATAGGCCGTATGCGCCCGGTTTTCGTCGTTGGTGATTAGGTGGGCATAGAGCGCCAATTGTAGGTCTTCTTCGTTGCGGATGGACTGCTCCCGGTAGCGGGCGCCGCGCCATTTCAGGTCAATCACCGCGAGCTGTCCGTCTTTTTCGAGGACGACATCGGCTCGGCCGTTGAGCTGGATGCCTAAGAAACCCGCTTCTAGTGGTTTTTCCGTAGCTAATACTTTCCAGCCATTTTCCCGGATGAGCGACACCAAACTCCACGAGGCGTATTTGAGCTTGCGGACAAATCCGGCGCGCTCTGGCTCCATGCCGTATAGCAGCAACACGGCGCCTTCTTTGGCCAGCAGCCCGACGATTTCTTTTTCCACCCACCGCTCCAGCTCGCTTTTGCTGAGCGCTTCAATTTCCAATTTCAACAGGCGTTCAAAAAGCCGGTGCGCCAGGTTGCCCATCAAGGTATTTGGCTTGACAATGCTGAGAATGGAAGATTTCCGGAGTTTGATCTTGTGCCGGAACACCCATTGGTAGGGATAATACAAAAGGGTTTCTAAGCTGGAAAAATTTTCTTCATCGCGCCGTTGCAAGCGGTGCGCAGAGGCAATTTCCAGGAACGGCTTCGGCTTCCCCAGCCGCCGCAAACGGGCCGCCTGCCGCTGGGGCAATTCAAATAAACTTGCCAATGGCCCGCCTTTAAAAGTATCTGTGTCAAAAATCAACGGATCCAATTTGCCAAAGGCCGCTTCAATATCGCCGAGCAGCGGGTGGGCCATCAGCGCCTGCCCTTCGCTCGATTCGGGGATGGCCAGCACGAGTTGGCGTTGCGCCAGCAAAAAAGGCCGCTGCCGTTGCCACACCGTCAGCCGGTTTTCATCCTGCGGCGTATCTAAGTGAATGTTTTTGGTTGCCAAATAATCGCGCTCAACCGGGTACCAGCGGGAGAAAAAATGTACAGCTTCGCGCTGCGTAAAATTCCACCACAGGAGTTGTTCCACAGGCTCCGCCAGAGCTGCCGATTGGTGGCAATAGATCAGCGCGTCGCGTTCCTGTTCCACAAGTCGGGCTGGCGCGGGTTCGTACACCGTGCGCACAACCCGTTCCAATTCGAGGTGTGTCAGTTGCTTTTCGGGCAAGGCACGCAGCAGGTCGCGGATGCGCTTGGCCTGTTCTCCCAGTACAATAAAGGACGTATTGCGGTTACCGCCTGCATCAAAACTCTGGTGCGCCCAAAGATGTAGGTAATCAAACAGCTCGATCACTTCTTCGATGGGCACGGTCTGGTGGACATCGTAGCGGCGGCGTTCAAACCAGAAGCGGTATTGGCGCCGGATTTCCCCAATGCGGATGGAACTGTCTGCCTGTGCGCGGTTTTCCAATTCTTCAAAATAGCGCCCGATGGTGTAGTTCCAGGAATCGCTCAACATCCCCGGCATTTCGGCCATCAGGGCGGCAATGGCGTTGGCCAATTCTTCTTCTAAAGGTTTCACAGCCAAAGACACAAACTCCATCACTTTGAACGGGTTTATCGGATTCCACAGAAAAACCGTAACTAACTTCAGCACCTGCAAAGTCGGGCGCGCCGCGGAGGCCGACACGATGCCCATAGCTGGCTGCCCTTCGCGCATCAGTGCGTCTTCCAGCAGGCGACTTTTGTCCGGAATCAGGCAGGCAGGCCAAAAAGCAGTATTTTGTCGCAGGAGTTTGGCTGTAAAAACGGCCAGGTCACTGTCGCGTTTGCCACGAAGCAGGAGGAGGCTGCCGTCGCCGCGGGCAGGACTTCTTTCTATGGATTGTCCGGCCAATGCGCGTTGCAAAACAGCAAGATCTGTATCTTCTTCTGAAACAACAGCCGGTTGGATGGATTCGAGGGTGACGCCGTTTTCCTGTAATTTAGCAAGCAAGCGTCGGTAAACCAATGGCAGGAAATCGAACGGTTCGTTCAAAACTATTTTGGAAATCGCATGGCGGCGTTTACCGATCGTGGTCAGCACAGCCTTAAACCGGTCTGCTATTCCGGGAAGGAAATCGGAAAGCTCCTGAATGCGTTGCTCAATGGCGGCAAGGCAAGCCAACCGTTCCGGAATGCCGGGGTGCGCTTCAAAATTCCAGCCGGACTGGAGCAATTCGTCGCGGCGTTGTAACAATTCGATTGCAGTTGCAAACTGATCTGCTTCAAAGGAGGCCTTGAAAAACGCAGTGGCGGCCGCTTCAAGATGCTCCGTAAGCGCCTGCCGGTATTGCCCGATGCGCAAATATTCGTTGTCAGAAGAGTGGCCACCCATGCCGAAAGCCGCTTCCAGCAGGTGCAAAAGCCCGGAAGGCCCGATCCACGCCTCATCGCCCGTTGCTTGTTGTGGCAACGGACAAACCGCATCGTCCCATTGTAATCCGAAATGGATAGTCATTTAGTCATTTTTTCGTTCCAAAATACTACATAACTTCCAACCGGGCATTAATTTGCCCCTTCAAAATTTTCCACATGAACCTGATTGATTTTTTCAGCTTTGCCGGAACCTTTCTGTTTGCTGTGAGTGGAGCCTTAGCGGCAATGGAGAAAAAGCTGGATGTCTTTGGCGCTTTTGTCATCGCCCTGGCAACGGCAGTGGGTGGCGGCACCTTTCGCGATTTGCTAATCGGGAAGCAACCAGTGGTCTGGCTTACCAATACCTGGTACTTGGTGTTGGTCGTCGCGGCGGTGCCGGTGAGCCATATTTTCAAAGGCAGTTTTCAAAAAATGCGAAAATCCATGTTCTTGTTTGATTCGATGGGCATCGGGTTGTTTACGATCCTGGGATTGGAAAGAACCTTGGACGCAGGACTTAGTCCAATGGCTGCGGTATTGATGGGCGCGGTATCAGCGGTATTCGGCGGGGTGTTGCGCGATATTTTGTGCAATGAAATTCCGATTATTTTCCGGAAGGAGATCTACGCAACGGCTTGTATTGCCGGCGGGATTTTGTACTTGTTGTTGGAATCCTGTCTGGAACAACGTTCTTTTAATATGGTCATTACGGTTTGTTTCATTACGGTGATTCGAATTTTGGCGGTGAAGCGGCGGTGGCGATTGGAATTTCGGTGAAGCACAATAATTTCCCGCAAAGGGCGCAGAGGGCACGCAAAGGTGCGCAAAGCGAGACTCATTATGGTTATTCAATGACCCCTATTTTTATCATAATCCGGAGCAATCCTGCCAACTGCCAACTGTAAATCTGCCAACTTTACCCCATCTACACTACTTGCGTTTATCCAACTCCTCCTGCACTTTTTCATACAATTTTCCGATTCGTTTCGGGTCTTTTCGCAGTGCGCGCATGGTTTGTTCGAAGGACTCCTGCTCCACGCCGTGCTGTTTAAAAACATAGCCATACCAAAGCTCGGCAATGCTGTCTTTCGCCGTCGCTGTGGCATCCTGGATGGCGACTTCCGCAATATGGACGTCCACAAGGAGCGGCACTAATTTACTTTCCTCGATCTCAGGTGCTTCTTTTCCGGCACCACAGGCAAAGCAGAACAGGCAAATTGCAATAAAAAAGATACTTTTTTTCAGGTCGTACACGCTAATACTGTTTGGGATAGTGAAACGCTGTCAGTACGGCAGCCGGCGCTTTAAATTCTTTCCAGGAATTGACCTTTGCTTCCACTTTAAAAATGCCACAGGTCGGTACGTTGTCAATATATTTGTTGGAAAACCGATTGGCAATGGTCGTAAACGTAGGGTTATGGCCAAAAAGCAAAACGGTATGTGCTTCATCGGGAAGCTTGCTGATGATGTCTAAAATATCTTCTGCAAAGGCTTCGTATATCCGGGGTTCCAATTGTACGTCCCGGCGGTCTATTTCAAAGGCATCTGCGAAATACAAAGCGGTGGAATAGGCGCGGGTAGCCGGACTTGACAGCAACAGATCGGGTTCTGCGCCTTCGCTCTTCAAAACCTTAGCCATAAACGGCGCATCCCGCAAGCCCCGTTCTTCCAGGGGGCGTTCGATATCGCGCAGCGTGGGATGACCCCAACTCGATTTTGCGTGTCGCACGAAATAGATCGTTTTCATCTTCAGTGAATTTGCTCTTTATAACTTGTATAACTTGCCTGCTGTTGCAAAACAAAGAAAAAAAATCGAGATGCATGCCGGATTTCAGGGTGGATGGCGAACTTTGAAGTCAAATACTAACCGCATGTCTTTCCAAAATAAAATAGTCTGGATTACCGGGGCATCCTCCGGCATCGGCGAACACTTAGCGTATGCTTTTGCCGCCCGGGGCGCTAAGCTCATCCTTTCCAGCCGAAACGAAGCCGAACTGGAACGCGTCAAAAACAAATGCCAGGGTGCTCCGCAGGTGCTGATCCTCCCTTTGGACGTTGCGCAGTTTGACCACATTCCGGAAGCGGTGCAAAAAGCAGTTGCCGCTATGGAGCAAATAGACATCCTCGTGAACAATGCCGGCATTTCGCAACGCGCATTAGCCAAAGACTCAGCTTTTGAAGTGGACAAGCGCATTCTGGAGGTCAATTTTTTAGGAACAGTTGCCATGACTAAAGCAGTATTGCCGTTCATGCTGGCCCGCCAATCCGGTCAAATTGTGGTGATGAGCAGCGTGATGGGCAAAGTTGGGTTTCCGGGACGTTCTGCTTATTCCGCTTCCAAACACGCCCTGCATGGTTTTTTTGATACCCTGCGAGCAGAAGTTTATCGGGACAACCTCAAAGTCACCATCCTCTGCCCCGGCTATGTGCAAACCAATGTCACCATCAATGCCCTGAAAGGCGACGGTACTCCGACCAAGGTCATGGCGGAAGAAACCCGAAACGGCATCCCTGCCGACGTGTTCGCGATAAAGGCTCTGCGCGTCATTGAAGCCGAAAAAGAAGAAGTAGTGATTGGCGGCAAAGAAACCCTGGGCGTCTACCTGAAGCGTTTTTTGCCGGGGGTGTTGTCGGGGATCATCCGCAAACGGGAAGTGGGATAGTTGGTGTCTGTCTTTTGTTCTTTTATGCTGTCACTCCCGCTACTGCTGAGCGTGAGCAGTGTATCATAACACATCATTGTTTGTCATTCCCGCAGGGAATCCGCGACAGCGCTCCCGGCTTTACAGGCTTTTTCAGATTCTTTGGGGAAGGATAAAGGGGCGAAAATCATCTTCGATGTTACACATGGATTCACTTCAAAAGCCTTTCTGCTGTTGCAGATTCCCTGCGGGAGTGACAAACCTGCGGGAGTGACAAATCAACAATGTTTCAGGCGGCACCGACTTGTGTCCACACCATAGGTTTTAAAAACCTATCCATTGCGCGAAAATGTCCCGTAGTGTGCTGATAGCGCCGCTTTTTTTTGAAATCAAAAAACCAGGATGCGAAAACCCCCGTAAGTATAAGGCAATTACGAACCCTTATAACTTAAAAGATTATGAAGCAGTTACACCTGATTCTGTTTGCATTTCTGGTATTGCCATTATTTTCTTTCGCACAAACCGGCACCTTAGAAGGTGTGGTTTACGATGCAGCAACCCAAAAACAGCTGAGCGATGCGGTTATTTTTATTAAAAACAGCGACCTCGGCGCAGTAAGCGAAGAAGCCGGTCGGTTTCAACTCCGGGGCATTCCCACAGGGGAGGTTACATTTACGATTGCGTTATTGGGCTACGAAATTGGTACCGAAAAAGCTACCATCACTGCCGGCAAAACTACGCGCCTCACCATCAATCTTACCAACGGCTCTGTGGATTTGGATGAAGTAATCGTCCATTCCTTTAATGCCCACAACCAGCAAAACATCAGCAAAATTGACATCAAGCTGCGCCCGGTGGTGAACTCACAGGAAATTTTGCGCATGGTGCCCGGGCTTTTTATGGGGCAGCACGCCGGCGGCGGCAAAGCAGAGCAAATTTTTCTTCGCGGTTTTGACATTGACCACGGCACCGACATCGGGCTAACCGTGGATGGCATGCCGGTCAATATGGTTTCGCACGCTCATGGACAGGGTTATGCCGACCTGCATTTCGTCATTCCGGAATTGGTGGAGGCGGTTAATTTTGAAAAAGGGCCTTACCACGCGAATAAAGGCAACTTTGTGACGGCAGGTTGGGTGGATTTTAAAACCCGGGAAGTACTCGACCGCAATTTTGCAAAAATAGAAGGTGGACAATACAATACCCTACGCGCGGTCACCGGGATAAACCTACTGAGCCAGGAATCCCGTCAAAACGGCCACGCAGCCTACATTGCCGGTGAATACAGCTATTCTGACAGCTATTTCGATGCGCCGCAGTATTTCAACCGGGCAAATGTTCAGGCTCGCTACAGTGGTGAAATTACGCCCAATTCCCGCCTCAGCCTGACTGGCTCTCACTTTTGGTCGCGCTGGAATCACTCCGGCCAAATTCCCGACCGATCCGTTGCAAACGGCGATATTTCGTTTTTTGGCGCAATTGACGACACCGAAGGCGGAGAAACCTCTCGCACCAACTTCAACGCACAACTCCTTACCCAAACGGCCAACGGCGGCTTGTTCAAAAACCAGGTTTTTTATTCCAATTATAACTTCGAGCTCTATTCCAATTTTACATTTTTCCTCGATGATCCGGTAAACGGCGACCAAATCCGGCAAAAAGAAGGCCGGAGTTTGTTTGGCTACAACGGCAGCTATAATTTCCCAAACCGGATCGGCAATGCCTCAGCCAATACGACGATTGGGGTACAGTACCGACAGGATTTGGTTGCGGATGTGGAACTTTCCAACAGCCGGAACCGCACGGAAACCAAAAGCCGGATCCAGTTTGGCGATGTGCAGGAAGCCAACCTTGCAATCTATGCAGACGAAAACATTCAATTCTCGCGCCGTTTTGCCATGAACATTGGGTTGCGGTACGATTTTTTCAACAGCGCTTACACCGATCAGCTCCAGGAAAACCAGAAAAGCTCCGCTAATGCCGGTATCCTGTCTCCAAAAATCAATTTCTATTATACGCTTAATGAAAAGCTCCAGTTTTTCCTGAACACCGGACGGGGATTCCATTCCAACGACACCCGCGTGGTGGTGCCGCAAAACGGGAAAGACATCTTGCCTGCGGCGTATGGTTCTGATCTGGGCGTTATCTGGAAACCCATCCCGCGTTTGTTTATCAACACTTCGTTATGGTACCTCTGGCTTGAGCAGGAGTTTGTGTATGTGGGCGACGCAGGCGTGGTGGAACCCAGCGGGCGTTCGCAGCGCTACGGGATAGATTTTTCGGCGAGGTACCAGCTTACCGACCGGCTTTTTGCCGATATTGACCTGAACTGGGCCAATCCGCGTTCGGTGGATGATCCGGACGGGGAAAACTTCATTCCTTTGGCCCCGAGATTTACAACCGTGGGCGGCCTGACCTTGGTTGGCCCGGAAGGTTTCAACGGGTCGTTGCGCTACCGCTACCTCGCTACCCGACCCGCCAACGAAGACGATTCGATTGCCGCAAAAGGGTATTTTGTAGCTGACCTGCAACTGAATTATACCAAAAAGAATTGGGAAATCGGTCTCAACCTGCAAAACCTGCTCAATACCCGCTGGAAAGAAACACAGTTTGCCACGGAAAGCCGCTTGTTTGACGAGGTGGAACCAGTAGAAGAAATTCACTTTACGTCGGGAACGCCGTTTTTTGGACGCGCTTCTTTTACACTGTTCTTTTAAAGGCGATGATTCTGATCCCCCTTTTCGAGAGGCCCTTCCCCACAAAGCAGGACGCTACCCTTAGCGCCCTTTGCGAGACCTTAGCGCCCTTTGCGGGAGACCCTTTCCCACAAAGCAGGACGCCACCCTTTGCGTCCTTTGCGAGACCTTAGCGCCCTTTGCGGGAAACAATTCCCCACAAAGCAGGACGCCACCCTTTGTGTTTTTTGCTAGAGGCCATTTCCCGCAAAGGGCGCCAAGGGTACGCTAAGTCCGCAAAGCAAGACGCCACTCTTTGCGGGAAACAATCCCCCACAAAGCAGCACGCCATCCTTAGCGACCTTTGCGGGAAATTTCAAACACAAAGGATACCTCAATTTTCACCCTGCCATTTGCCGTTTCAAAAACTTCGCCTGCACGATGGCTTGGACAGAGCGGTGCTCTATTTTGCTTTCCAACCAAGAAATGATGTCTAAGTAAAGAAAGGGTCGGCGCTCATAGGGCTCGCGTTCTATGCGCACCAATTTTTCTTTCAGAGAGACAAACTCCTGTTTCATTTCGCTCGCCCGCATCCGGGGCGTGCGGCGCAAGAAGCGGAAGATTTCTTTTTGCACCTCGTGCAGGTCTTCCATTTTGAGCAGGAAGCGGTACACCGATTTGATTTGGTACTCGACCAATTGAGCATTGCCGAGTTCAAAGTGCGCGATGAGATTCAGGATTCTTGCAAAGCATTGAATGTCTTCGCGATAGTCCGAATTTTTCTGGTTGATAATCAGGTTCAGGTAGTGAATGGCGTTTTTAAAATCCCCGCTTCCAAAGTATAAACAGGCAATGCGGTAATAAAAAACGAGGATTCGGTGGTGGTCCCAGTTGAATTCGTCTTCGTCAATGATCTGCATGAGTCCGGGCACAATCTCCAGCCCATCGCTGAACGTGCCCTCCATGAAGTGCTTTTGGATGAGGTGGACGTAGCGAAACAAGTGATAGGTGCCTTCGATATTTTTTTGCTCCGAAATATCCTGCGTTTCCGGAAAAGCATACAATTCCTCCAGCACTTCCACAAAGCGGTTGTAGTGCAGCATATTGAACAAATTGGTCAACAGGTTGTGCATGCCTTTTAGGTAAAGAGAGGGGTTGATCAGTTTCATTTCGGGGTTGGTGTCAAAAAGGTCAATCCACTTTTGGGAGTAGCGGTAGCCGTAGGTGAATTCCTGGGTCGTATGATGATACCAGGTAAACGCCTGGCAGTAGTAAATTTTACCCCAGAAATCCAATTCCTGATAATTCGTTTGAGGCAGGTTGGAATAAAAAAATTCGCGCACTAAGCGATAATCCTTTTCGCTGCGAACATACCCGACTTTCAGGTAAAGGCTATAGAGTTGCAAAGCCAAATTGGAAAACCGGTTGGTTTGCACCAAAATAGCGGTGAGCCGGTTGGTTTGGGTGGTCAGCTCCTCTGCCCTACCCTCTATGCTCCGGGTGATGTATTGCGATTCGATCAGCTTTTCAAATTCTACAATTTCCATGGCCTGAACGTGAAATTTCCCTTTCATGGCGCGGGTTTTCACCTTATCCAGCATGTCCAATGCCTGGCGGTAGAGGCCCTTGTTGTACAATACCCTGGCGCAGTCAATCATTTCGCGAATCTGGATGTCTTCGTTGTAGTTTTTATTCAGCAGGCGCAAGCTGGTCAGCAACTGCTTGTATAAGTGCGCTTTAAGGTTGGAAAGCTGGCTTTTTTTAATGGCTGGAATCCGCTTGATGATCAACTCTTCATCGTAGTCCTTGTACCGTTCCAAGAAATCGAACAACTGCAAAAAAAGAATGTCATCGGACGACTGGTTGCGCCCGACAAAAAGCCGGAAATGCCTTTTCTCCGCCCTGCTCAGCGAGCGGATCAACTGAATCAAATCATCCGTTTTCTGTTTAGGCATTGTAGTTGTGTATTGTATAAATAATTAACAATCAATAATTTAAAAAGAAAAACCCTTAATGCAGGCTTGTACTAACAGGCTTTTTTGATTTCTGGAGCGAAGAACACCAACTTAATTTTGATCGTTGTTCAACGCAGCATGCAAACTTAGTAACGTATTCCAAACATCAAGCTATGGCTGATACCCAAATTTTTATCTTTGACACCACACTCCGCGACGGAGAGCAGGTTCCTGGCTGTAAATTGAACTCCGATCAAAAAATTGAGATTGCGCAGCAACTTGAAAAATTGGGCGTTGACGTCATTGAAGCCGGTTTCCCTGTATCGAGTCCCGGCGATTTCAAGTCTGTATCGGATATTTGTCAATCGGTTACCGAACCCATTGTTTGCGGGCTGTCCAGAGCCGTTGAGCGCGATATCGAAGTCGCGGCAGCCGCATTGAAATACGCCCGCCGTCCTCGCATCCATACCGGCATTGGCACATCGGACATGCACATCCGCTATAAATTGCACAGCACGCAGGAAGCCATCATCGAACGAGCGGTTGCTGCCGTAAAATTCGCAAAAAGCTTTACGGAAGACGTTGAATTTTATGCAGAAGACGCTGGCCGTACCGAAAATGAATATTTAGCCCGGGTGTTGGAAGCCGTATTGGCAGCCGGCGCTACTGTATTGAACATTCCGGACACCACCGGCTATTGCCTTCCCGAAGAATACGGTGCCAAAATCAGGTACCTGCGGGAAAATGTCCGGGGCATTCACAAAGTCATTCTTTCCACCCATTGCCACAACGACCTGGGCTTAGCCACGGCCAACTCCATAGCCGGGGTACAAAATGGTGCCCGGCAGGTTGAATGCACCATCAACGGCATTGGCGAGCGCGCCGGCAATACTTCGCTGGAAGAAGTGGTTATGATTTTGCGCCAGCACCCTGATTTAAATTGTGTCACCAATATCCAGACCCGCCTGCTGAATGAGACCAGCCAGATGGTTTCGGAACTCATGGGCATGCCCGTGCAACCAAACAAAGCCATCGTCGGTGCCAATGCATTCGCGCATTCTTCCGGTATTCACCAGGACGGCGTGATCAAGATGCGCGAAACTTACGAAATCATCAACCCACTTGATGTTGGGGTTGACCACTCCAAAATTGTATTGACTGCGCGTAGTGGCCGGGCAGCCATCGCATACCGGGCAAAAACGATTGGTTTTGAGCTGAGTAAAGCTGAGTTGGATGTGGTGTACGAGCGCTTTCTGGTCGTTGCCGACGGGAAAAAAGAAGTTGGCGACGAAGACCTTGCGGGCATCATCTCCAATGAATTTGCCGCTGTTGTATAAATTTGGATGAACTCTTTGATGAACCCATTGCTAACCGTTTCAGGAATGCCAAAAACACTGTTTGATAAAATCTGGGAAGCTCATTTAGTTGCAAACGTTCAGGGCAGAATAGACGCGTTGTACATTGACCGCCACTTCATTCACGAAGTGACCAGCCCGCAAGCATTTACGGGTTTGGAGCAACGGGGAATTCCGGTTTTTCGTCCAAAGCAAACCATTGCAACCGCCGACCACAATGTACCGACTGAAAATCAACATTTGCCCATCCGGGAAGAGCTTTCGCGCTTCCAGGTAGACCGGCTGACTGAAAATTGCGCCAAATTCGGCATTGAATTGTACGGCTTAGGCCATGCTTATCAGGGGATTGTACACGTCATTGGGCCGGAATTGGGGATCACCCAGCCGGGCATGACCATCGTTTGCGGGGATAGTCACACCTCCACACATGGCGCGTTTGGCTGCATTGCGTTTGGCATTGGCACCAGCCAGGTCGAACAAGTGCTGGCCACCCAATGCCTTTTGCAGGAAAAACCGAAGCAGATGCGCATCAATGTAGATGGTGTTTTGCCGAAAGGCGTATCTGCCAAAGACATCATTTTGTACATCATTGCCCAACTTACCGCAGCCGGCGGTACCGGTTATTTTGTGGAATACGCAGGCAGTACAATCCGCGCTTTGTCCATGGAAGCCCGAATGACCATTTGCAACATGAGCATTGAAATGGGTGCCCGCGGCGGGCTGATTGCGCCGGATGAAACGACAATCCGCTACGTTCAGGACAGGAAATTCGCGCCGGTCGGCGATTCCTGGGACAAAGCCGCAGCTTACTGGCAAACTTTATTTTCGGACGTGGTGGCTGTTTTTGATCAGGAATACCACTTCCGGGCAGAAGACATTGGCCCGATGCTGACTTATGGCACCAACCCGGGAATGGGCATCGAAGTCAGCGGCCATATTCCCAAAGAGGATGGAAAAAATTTTACAAAAGCGCTGGAATACATGGGCTTGCAGCCAGGCGAACAACTGATTGGAAAAACGGTCAATCATGTGTTTATCGGCAGTTGCACCAATTCCCGCATCGAAGACCTTCGTTTGGTGGCATCTTTCGTCAAAGGCAAACAAAAAGCGCCGAATGTACACGCCATGATCGTGCCGGGGTCGAAACTCGTGGAGGCTCAGGCTAAGGCAGAACAATTAGACGTCATTTTTCGGGAAGCCGGTTTTGACTTTCGGGAACCTGGCTGTTCCGCTTGTCTGGGCATGAATGAAGATAAAATTCCGCGGGGCGAATACTGTGTTTCTACCTCGAATAGGAATTTTGAAGGCCGGCAGGGACAAGGCGCGCGTACCATTTTAGCCAGCCCATTGATGGCTGCTGCGACGGCTATTGCCGGAAAGATTGTAGATGTGCGGGAAGAGCTGAGTTAACTTCTTTCGCCAACTGTTGTTTTACATTCATTTTAACTTATCAAATCAACAGAATTTATGTTTTGGGCAATTATCATTTTCTTTTGGGCACACTGGTTTCTCTCTTTATTTTTTCACACGGCGTTTTTGCACCGTTATGCTTCGCATCAGATGTTCAGCATGGGCAAAATCACGGAAAAAGTATTTTATTTTCTGACCTGGCTTTTTCAGGGATCGTCCTTCCTGATCCCACGAGCCTATGCAGTGATGCACCGGATGCACCACGCTTACAGCGACACTGAGAAAGACCCCCATTCTCCACACTTTTTCAAGGATGTTTTCGAAATGATGATGAAAACGCGCGGTATCTACAACGATTTTGTGCTCGGCATCCGCATGCCAGATACCCAGTTCATCAAAAACCTCCCGGTTTGGAATGCGATGGATAAATTTGGCGACAACTTAGTCGTTCGCATCGGCTGGGGCGTTGCCTATTCCTTGTTCTACCTCTACTTCATTGTTTTTCAGGACGTATCTGCCTGGTGGCTCTTGTTGCTGCCGGTTCACTACCTGATCGGGCCTGTTCAGGGCGCTTTGGTCAACTGGTGCGGCCATAAATACGGCTATCAGAATTTTGACAACGGCGACCATTCGCACAACAGTTCTCCACTTGGGATTCTGCTCATGGGCGAGTTGTTTCAGAACAACCACCACAAATTCCCGGATTCAATCAACTTTGCAAAACGTTGGTTTGAATTTGATTTCACGTACCCGATCCTGATGCTTTTAGCCTCGCTTGGCGTCATTCGGTTTAATACACAGAAAATTTCGTAAGCTCCGTTTTATGGAAAAGTTTCAAATACTTTGCTCAACGGCCGTTCCACTGCCTGCCGAGGATGTGGACACCGACCAGGTCATTCCTGCGCGCTTTCTGAAAGCGACCACGCGGGAGGGCTTCGGTGAAAACCTGTTTCGCGACTGGCGTTACCAGGCGAATGGAACGCCAAAGCAGGATTTCGTGCTGAACAACCCGATCTACGGCGGTGCAATTTTGGTGGCCGGTAAAAATTTCGGGTGTGGTTCCAGCAGGGAACACGCGGCGTGGGCTTTGTATGACTATGGTTTTCGGGTGGTGGTTTCCAGTTTTTATGCAGACATTTTTCGGGGCAACGCCATCAATAACGGTTTGCTGCCCGTGGAGGTTTCTGATACATTCCTGAACCAGATTTTTGAAACCATTGAAGCCGATCCAAAAACTCAGTTTGAAGTAGATCTGGCACAACAAACCTTTGGCATTCCTGCCAAAGGTTTGTCTGCCCGATTTGAGATAGACCCTTACAAAAAAATGTGCCTGTTGAACGGGTACGACGACATTGACTACCTGATCAGCCTCAAAACTGAAGTTGCAGCTTTTGAAAAACAACGTGAATCGGTATGAAAAAACAAATTGCCGTATTACCCGGCGACGGCATTGGGCCGGAGGTGACGACGCAAGCTGTGAAAGCGCTCGAAGCGGTATCTGATCATTTTAAGCACCATTTCGATTATGTGTACGCCCACGTTGGCGCCATTGCCATTGACCTCAACAATGATCCGTTGCCGGAAGCCACGCTTAGCATCTGCAAGGACGCCGATGCGGTACTTTTCGGTGCCATTGGCCACCCGAAATACGACAATGATCCAACTGCAAAAATCAGACCGGAGCAAGGTTTGCTGAAGCTGCGCAAGTCCCTTGGGCTTTACGCCAACGTGCGGCCGGTGACGACTTACAGCAGTTTGGCTCACCTTTCCCCGCTGAAAGACGACCGGATTGAAGGGGTAGACATGGTGATCCTGCGCGAATTAACCGGCGACATTTATTTCGGCGAAAAAGGCCGCAGCGAAGACCGCAACAGAGCCTACGACATGGCGGTGTACGAGCGCTATGAGATCGAACGTATTGCAGAAATGGCTTTTGATTACGCCAGGAAGCGCCGCAAAAAAGTGACCCTGGTAGACAAAGCCAATGTTTTGGAAACCTCCCGCTTATGGCGGGAAGTCGTTGGTGAAATGGCCAAAGGCCATCCCGATATTGAGCTGGATTACCTGTTTGTGGACAACGCGGCCATGCAGTTGATCCAGTACCCGGCGCAATTCGATGTCATGCTGACGTCGAATATGTTCGGTGATATTCTTTCGGACGAAGCCAGCGTGATTGCCGGCTCTATGGGCTTATTGCCTTCGGCTTCCTATGGTGCAAAAACGGCTTTGTTCGAACCCATCCATGGCTCCTACCCGCAAGCTGCGGGATTGGATATTGCCAACCCAGCTGCTGCGATCCTGTCGGCAGCCATGCTCCTTGACTATTTCAACCTGACTAAAGAGGCGAATGCCGTTCGAAAAGCCGTTCAATACCTGCTGGAAAGGGGCATTGGTACGCCCGACCTCAAACCGGCTATTCCCTGTAGCTGCTCGCAATTTGGCGATTTAGTTTATTGCCTGATTGCCGAGCCGGAATATTTCAAGTCCAGGGCAGAAAAAATGATCGCTCAGGTTTCGACCATAATATGATATCGCACCGCTGAACTCCAGTTCGGCGGAAACAAGAAACTACGCCGTACCCCGTACCGCTGAACTCCAGTTCGGCGGAAGCAAGAAGCTACGCCGAACTGGAGTTCGGCGGTACGGTACGGTACAGCAAGAATTAACGATTTGAGTTGTTTTTGGGGGCGGAACATCTTGTTCCGCTTCTTTTTTGTTCTTGTCACGCCACTTGCGTATCTTTGAAAATCATCGGTTTTCAGAGCTCATTTTATGTCCGTTTCGCCGCAAGCCATTCTAAAGCAATATTGGGGATACGATCAATTCCGGCCACTCCAGGAAGACATCATACAGTCGGTTCTGAATGGCGCGGACACCCTTGCCCTGATGCCAACCGGCGGGGGAAAATCCATCTGTTTTCAGGTGCCGGCGCTTTGTCAGGAAGGCATTTGCATCGTGGTGTCGCCGCTTATTGCGCTGATGAAAGATCAGGTGTACAACCTGCAAAAACGGGATATTCCGGCAGTCGCCATTTTCTCCGGCATGGCTTACCGCGACATTGACCGTATCCTTGATAATTGCGTATACGGAAATACCAAGCTGCTCTACCTTTCGCCGGAAAGGCTAACAACTGACTTAGCCAAAGAACGCATCCGGCGCATGAAGGTGAACCTGCTGGCCATAGATGAAGCGCACTGTGTTTCGCAATGGGGCTACGATTTCAGGCCGCCTTATTTGGAAATTTCCAAAATCCGGGAATGGCTGCCCAATGTGCCGGTGCTGGCTCTGACCGCAACCGCCACGCAGCAGGTCGTGGAAGATATTCAGGAAAAATTGGCTTTTCACAAACGCCATGTTTTCCAAAAAAGCTTTACCCGTGACAACCTCTCCTATTCCGTTTTGCAGGAAGACCACAAATTAGAGAAGCTTGCCGATATTCTGACCAAAGTTCGCGGCTGCGGCGTCGTGTACGTGCGCAGCCGAAAAAAAACCAAAGACATTGCCGACCTCCTCAAAAAGCAGGGCATCAGCGCCGATTATTACAACGCGGGGCTAAGTCCGGAAGCGCGTTCCGCCAAGCAGGACGCCTGGGTAGCCAACAAAGTGCGTGTGATGGTCAGTACCAATGCATTCGGAATGGGTATTGACAAACCCGACGTGCGCATTGTGGTGCACATGGATCTGCCCGACAGCATAGAAGCTTATTTTCAGGAAGCCGGGCGCGCCGGACGCGATGAAAAAAAAGCGTACGCCGTCTTGTTGTACAACGACAACGACCGCCGCTCATTAGAAGAACAGTACGAAGTCGCGTTCCCCGAAATAGAAGAACTCAGGCAGGTGTACAAAGCATTGGGCAGCTACCTTCAACTGGCCATTGGAAGCGGTGAAGGCGAAGGCTACGATTTTGACATGGCCGAGTTTTGTAAAAACTATGGCTTTAAAGCAATTAAAGTATTGAGTTGCCTAAAAGTGCTGGAACAAGCGGGCTGGATTGTGTTGAACGAAGCGATATTGATCCCTTCTACCCTGCGCATTCTCGTATCCAAAGAAGAATTGTACGATTACCTGCTTCGGCATCCCAAATTAGATCGCATCATCAAAGCGATTTTGCGCACATATCAGGGGGCTTTCTTAAATAATATTAATGTACGAGAAGGCCAGTTGGCCAATTTTTTGAACATTACCAGAGCAGAATTGGATAAATCCCTGAAGCTGCTGCACAAAGACGGGATTGTTGACTATTCGCCACAAAAGGAAAAACCGCAAATCGTTTTCACCAAAGAACGGGTGGATGCGAACGTATTGGACATAGACCGCCCACTGTACGCTTTTCGCAAAAACCGCCATTTGGAGCGCATCCGGAAAGCGGTCGCTTACGCGGAAACGCCGGTGTGCCGCAACCGCCAATTGTTGCACTATTTTGGTCAGGAGGTGGATAAAAACTGTGGCATCTGCGATGTCTGCACTGGTCGCACCCGAACCGACATCAGCACGGATCAGTTTGAAAACTACAAAAAGTGGATTCAGGAATTGCTGCAAGCTGGCACTTTAACACTGGAGCAAGTGGTAAAAGCTTTTCCGCCGGCACAGGAAGAAAAGGTACTGACGGCCATCGGGTATTTGGTAGATGAGGGGTATTTGGAGGAGGAGGACGGAAGGCTGGGGTTGGGGTAGGTTCGTGCCGTAGGTGGGCAATGTTGACGTTATATTGCGTTCGAGAACAAGGCATGCGAAGGCCAGAAAATCGGAGTTTACTCGCGTAAATGACGCTTTTCTGGCCTTCGCATAACGCAGTTATCGGACTCTAAAGACAGGCACTAATTCCAGATCAATTGCTCCGGCATGCCAGCAATGATGGCAAATGTATCCCCTTTGTGGCTCATCGCCTGGCGCCAGAGTTTATCGGGCAGGGTTTTGAACAGGTAATTGGCATCCATGTCAGCGACGAGCCAAGAGCCATAGGACATTTCGTCGGTCAACTGGCCTTCCGACCAACCGGAATAGCCGACAAAAAAGCGGATGTTTTCGGGCAAGATAAGTTGGGTATGGATCAGAAATTTGAGTTTTTCAAAATCACCGCCCCAATAAACGCCGTCCATTATCCGCAAGCTGCCTTCCAAAAGCGCGCCGCTGTTGTGGATGTAATGGATCGTATCGGTTTGCACTGGGCCACCAAACAGAACAGTGGATTCAAATTCGGGAAAGCCTTTGATCAGTTCATCAATGCGAACATCCAAGGGTTTGTTCATAATGAACCCGATGCTGTTTTCGTTCGTATGCTCGCACAGCAAAATTGCGGAACGCCGGAAATTCGGGTCCATCATGAATGGCTCTGCGAGCAATACTTTTCCACTTTTTATTTCTGATCTGACCATCCTGTTTGTTCCACTTGCTGTTTAGGGGTGCTGAATGAATAATCCAGCGCCTGGAAGCGCGTAAATATGCGTTCAAAAAATCAAAAAATCAACTTTTCTAAACAGTTTTGGTAAGTTTGGCAACTTACAGTACAGAAGTCGGAAACTTGCGGTCTATTTTTTTTACTAAACCCTGCAACACTTTGCCGTTGCCGCCGACTTCAACGAATGCTGTAACCCCGTCGCGGATCATGTTTTGCATGGTTTGCGTCCAGCGAACCGGGGCCGTGAGTTGTGCCACGAGGTTTTCGCGGATTTTCGCGGGGTCAGTTTCTGCCTGCGCATGTACGTTTTGATAAACCGGACAAACCGGCGTCGCAAAAACAGTACGTTCGATGGCGGCCCGCAATTCGTCCTGCGCAGGCTGCATCAGGGGGGAGTGAAAAGCGCCCCCAACAGCGAGTTTCATGGCTCGAAGCGCGCCGGCCGCCGTGAGTTTTTCAATGGCCAAGTCAATGCCGGGTACACTACCGGAAATGACCAATTGCCCGGGGCAATTGTAGTTTGCAGGCACCACAATTTCATCCGTAATGCCGCTGCAGACCTGCTCTACTACTTCGTCTTCCAGCCCCAGAATGGCGGCCATCGTGCCTTCCACTGCTTCACAGGCTTTTTGCATGGCCAATGCCCGCTGCTGCACTAAGCGGAGGCCGTCTTCAAACGTCAATGCGCCCGCAGCAACCAGCGCCGAAAATTCTCCCAGCGAATGGCCCGCCACCATATCCGGCTGGAACGCGGCGCCCGCTAACTGTGCCGTGATGCAGGAGTGAATAAAAATAGCCGGCTGGGTAATTTTCGTTTGCCGCAGGTCTTCTTCGCTGCCTTCAAACAGGACGTCGGTGATCCGAAATCCTAAAATGTCATTGGCTTGCTCGAATAAAGAACGCGCCTGCTCCGAATTTTCGTAAAGATCTTTGCCCATGCCCGGAAACTGGGCACCCTGGCCAGGGAAGATGTATGCTTTCATACTATGATAGATGTTAGATGTTAGACAATTGCGCCTCTCTCCCCCTCCCTCTCCCTCTCTCTCCCTCTCTCTCCCTCTCCCTCTCCCCCCCTCTCTCAATGCAACCGTGATCCAATCAGCGACAAAAACTCGCTCCTCGTTTCCACTCTTTGAAATTCCCCGGTAAACGCAGAAGTGGTGGTGAGTGAATTCTGTTTTTGGACGCCCCGCATCATCATGCACATGTGTTTGGCTTCGATGACAATGGCTACGCCCAGCGGGTTGAGGGTCTTCTGGATGCAATGCAAAATCTGGTCGGTGAGGCGTTCCTGCACCTGAAGACGCCGTGCAAACACATCTATCACCCGGGGAATTTTACTCAATCCGACGATATGGCCGTTGGGGATGTAGGCGACGTGCGCTTTCCCATAAAAAGGCAGTAAGTGGTGTTCGCACAACGAATACAACTCGATATCCTTAACGATCACCATTTCGCTGTAATCTTCCCGGAACATGGCAGAGCGCAGAATCGCTTCGGCGTCTTCTTCGTACCCTTTGGTCAGGAAACGCATGGCTTTTCCGGCCCGTTCCGGCGTTTTCAGCAACCCTTCCCGGGTAGTGTCCTCGCCGAGCCGTTCAAGGATGGTCTTGTAGCTGTCAATCATAGCCCGGAGGCTGTCTTCTGCCTGGTGATCTTTGTTTTGCTGTGCCATGTCGGTCAATTTTCTACGATACTTTTCGCCAGCAACCTCATTCCCTGGTCAACCATCGCTACTCGCCAAAATACTCGGCATAGATGTTCTCTGTTTCGTGCAGGCGGATGCTATGGAGTTTGCAGTTTTGGAGGTGCGGTTCTAATGCTTTCCAAAACAAAATAACTAAATTTTCGGTCGTTGGTTGCATGCCTTCTGGAATAAAATCCACGTCGAGGTTGAGGTTAGCGTGGTCAACCTTATCTACAATCACGGTCTTAATCAATTGGCTCAACTCCTTCACGTCCATGATGAAGCCGGTCAACGGATCAGGCATTCCTTTAACCGTAATAAACAGGTCGTAATTGTGGCCGTGCCAATTTTGATTGGAACACTTGCCAAATACCCGCCGGTTTGTTTCGTCATCCCAAACGGACACCCAAAGTTTGTGGGCGGCATTAAATCGTTCCCGCCTCGTCAGATAAACCATGCTTATTGTGCATTTGAATTTTTATCAATCAATCTCCATTCCGGTTAACCAGAAAAAAAATTGGACGCAAAGTTACAAAGAATCGCCAATATGGATTGCCACATTTCAATACATTTGCCCAAAAGAACGCCCAGCAAAAGGATCGTCAGAAAATTGAATGCGTTTATCTGATTTATCTCTATTTTGCCTCCCTCAAAACGATTTTAGCCGTCAGAGATATGGACTTTCGCAAAGACATTGGAGCCGAGTTGTACAATTTCATTACGCGTCGGGTGGTGTATCACTCGTTTTTCTGGTTGTTTGCCCTCGTCGTGCTTACCCTCATAGAAGGCTTTGAACAGGGCTTTTGGTTCACACTGAGCAATGAAATCATCCGGATTTTTTTCTATTGCCTGATTGTTTATTTCAACCTGTACTACCTGATCCCCAACTACCTGACCCAAAATAAATTCCTGACTTACTGCGGTTTACTGATTCTTGCCACGGTCATCATCACGCCGCTGAACGTCATTGTGTTTTACCTAAAATTTACCGGGCACCCCGTGGCGCAACAAATGCTGGTAGAGAGCCGGAATTTCTACTTTCTGGTTTCTTTTCTCGTGGCCGGTATTTCCACGATCGTAAAGATTGTGTCGGATTGGTCGAAACAATTGAAAGAAAAGCAGGAATTGGAGACCCAAACCATGCAATCGGAATTGCGTTTTCTGAAATCCCAGATCAACCCGCACTTTTTGTTCAACACACTGAACAACCTCTACGCCCTGACCCTGAAAAAATCGGATCAGGCGCCGGAAATTGTCCTGAAGTTGTCAGAGATGATGCGCTACATGCTGTATGAATGCAACGAAAAGCGCGTGCCCCTGAGCAAAGAGGTGAATTACATTCAGAATTATTTGGATCTGGAACGCCTGCGCCACGGCCAAAAAGTAGACATTCGCTTTGAAGTGGAGGGAGAAATCGGCGAGCAAAAAATTGCGCCACTCATGTTCATCCCTTTTCTTGAAAACAGCTTTAAACACGGCCTCAACAACCTTATAAGGAAAGGCTTCGTACTGATCCGGATGCAGGTGGAAAGCAACATTGTCTATTTTTTTATTGAAAACAGCAAACCGGATGTATTGCCCCCCCGGGACTTGCGAAGAAGTGGCGGCATTGGGTTGGTTAACGTACACCGGCGCCTTAATTTGCTCTATCCGGAAAATTATGCGCTGGATATTGATGATAATCCTAATAGTTATGTCGTAAATTTGAAGATTAACTTGAATTGACACCATTCAAAAACAGTAATTATGATCAATGTAATCATTGTGGACGATGAACCCTTGGCACAGGATGTCCTGGAAACGTACATCGAAAAAATCCCGGAACTGCACTTGGTTCAGAAGTGCAACAATGCCTTCGAGGCCAATGAAGCCCTCAAAAGCAATTCCATTGACCTGATGTTTTTAGACATTCAAATGCCCCAACTTACTGGAATTGACTTCCTTAAGACCTTGAATAAACCACCATTGGTCATTTTTACCACGGCCTATTCCAATTATGCGATTGAGGGATTTGAACTGAACGCCCTGGACTACCTGCTGAAACCGATTTCGATGGAGCGTTTCCTCAAAGCGGTCAATAAAGCGATGGACCAGCTTGACCTGCAACACCGGGACAAGATGCCTGCGCCTCCTGCAGAAGCCGGGGATAGGACTGAATTTATTTTCGTGAAGGCCGATAAAAAATTGGTGAAGGTCAATTTTGAAGAGATCATCTATATCGAGGGGTTAAAAGACTATGTCATCATCCGCACCGACAAGGGCCGCATCATCACCCTGCAAACGATGAAAAGTCTGGAAGACAAACTCCCCACTTCGCAGTTCAAACGCATCCACCGTTCCTACATCGTCAATATCGGTAAAATCAATGCCATCGTTGGCAATATGGTGGAAGTCATCGAAAAGAATGTCGCAAAACACTTGCCGGTGGGCAAAAACTATCGCGACGAATTGCTGGAAATTGTGAACAAGAACCGTTTGTAAGTTAAGCGGCTGAACAGGTTTTAATGAAACATACAACGAACACGCAGCCCTGGCCGTTTCCCTATCAATTCATTGCCATTGAGGGAAATATCGGTGCTGGAAAAACGACGTTGACCCGCATGATTGCGGAGGATTACGGTTGCCGGCTGGTGCTGGAGCAATTTGCCGACAACCCATTTCTGCCGTATTTTTATGAAAACCCGGAGCGCCATGCGTTCACCGTGGAGCTTTTTTTCATGACCGAACGCCATAAGCAACTTCAGGACGAGCTGGCTCAACAGGACTTGTTCCAGCAACGGGCAGTTGCAGATTATTTCTTTTTAAAAACGCTGCTCTTTGCCAGGAATAACCTGAATGAGGAAGAGTATCGCCTGTTCCAGCGGTTGTTTCATATTCTGAACGCCAATGCTCCAAAACCCGACCTGATTCTCTACCTGCACCGTCCGGTAGAAAGCCTGATGGCCAACATTCAATCCAGGGGCCGGGAATACGAACAAAACATCAGCCCGGAATACCTGGCGCAGATCCAGGATGCCTATTTTGATTTTTTTAAAACAGAGCCTTCTATTCCCATTCTGATTGTGGACGCCGGAAACCTCGACTTTGTCAGATTCCCGACCCACTACCAGAATCTCCTGAGCGCCATCAACCAAGTTCATGAACCCGGCGTTCAAAACATTGTACTCCATCAAACTCAAGTAGTCTAAGCCTTTTGTTTACCAAGACGAATCTTTAGCCAGATTAACCTTGAATTGCAAGTACGACAACATTTCTGTCACTTGATTGACAAACTTTAAATGGATTTGTATTTCTTTGCCCTTGAAAGCGTAACTTTCCGATTCCGACACTCTTTTTTTAATTAAATTATCCAAACTATGATGCGATTTTCACATGCAATCATCCGCCTTACGGCGTTTGTGATGTTCATCCTTGGGGGCTACTCCACGATGAATGCACAATTTGTACTTACAGTAAATGGAAATGACTATCCCGCAACACCCGCCGGCTTTGGGGTTACTGCCTGTACCTCTACCACGGGAGAATGGGTCATCGCCGACGACGGCACCGCGCCGACTTCGGACGCATGCACGCCTATCCTAAATAACCTCACCGGTAAAATTGCGTTGATTGACCGGGGTTCCTGCAGTTTCGACATCAAATGCCTTGCCGGACAAACGGCCGGTGCTGTGGCTGTTATCGTTTGTAACAACGCCGTTGGCCCTGCAATCGCTATGGGGGTAGCCACACCGGCTACTGCTGATCAAATCACCATCCCCTGCTTTATGATCACCAAGCAGGATTGTGATGTCATCCGCCTGTTAACGCCGATCACCGTAACGGTTGAGGGCATTAGTCCTGAATATCCGGACGGCGATGTGGTCGTTTGGGGTGAAAACCCGGGCGAAGGCGATTTCGGCGGTGGTCTCAACAGCTGGGAAGTAAACAACATCGCCTGCGGCAACGGCACCCAGGAATTTGAGCTTTGGCGCTGGACGGCTGATGGCTCTGTTTTGGGCGCTTACGGCAATGGTCTGATTTCTTCCCCGACGTCATGCAATGGCGCAATGGGATTTGCTTCGGATTTTTATGACAACGGTGGCGTTACGGCGCCAGGTACAGGGCCATGCACAGCGAATCAGGAAGGGGAATTGATTTCTCCTCTGATTGACCTGAGTACCACATCCGCAGCCGGTGTAAGCCTTCAGTTTTTCCAGGCTTCCCGCCAGTTCCAAAGCGAGTATTTTGTAGGTTATAGTACCGACAATGGCAATACCTGGACTGAAATTGCTATCAACACAGAATTGGTTACGAATGACCCTATCACTCAAAACATTGTTCGCGTGGCGTTGCCGGGCGTTGTTGGGTCTTCTCAGGTACGGTTTAAATTCCGTTATTTGGCCAACTACTACTTCTGGATCATTGACGATGTCCGCTTGGTTGAGCAGGAAGCAAACAACGTTCAGGTGAACGAAAACTTCTATGCGGTTGCGCAAAACGCCGCTACACCATTGGCGTTAGTGGAACCGATCCACTTCTTAGCGGACATTTCCAACCTTGGCGCTGCTACGCAAACCGATGTAAATCTGAATATGACAATTCTGAAGTCGGACAACTCTGTTGTGTTTGACGAAGATTTGTCTTATGGCAGCGTTAATGGCAATTCGATCGTGGAAAATGTTCGGTTTACGGCAAGCTATACGCCGGATGCGATTGATGCCTACTTAGCTACGTATTCCATCTCTTCCGATCAGGTGGATTTCGACACCACAAACAATGAATTGTCTTTCGAGTTTACGGTGACTGACTCTATCTGGGCGAAAGAATTGGGTCAAACCCGCCTCATTGTTCCGGCAGGAAGCAACTGGGAGGCTGGTGAAGCGCATACCTGGACTTATGGCAATCATTTTGCTACGCCGGATTTGGGTTCCAACCAGGTTTCTGCTACCAGCGTTTCTTTCTCTATTGACAACTCACAGAATGCAGGAGCCGCTACTGGCCAAGTGCCACAAATTACTCTTTACGAATGGGTGGATGCCAACAACGATGGCAACGTTCAGGATGCGGAGCGCTTCGGTATCACGTTCGCTTCCTACGTCGTAACGGGTACGGAGACAGCAAATGACATCATCACGGTACCTTTGAACGACATTACTCCTTTAGTAAGCAATACCCACTATTTAGTGATGCTTGAGTACACTGCTCCTGACGCTGTAACAGACCTGTGGCTGGCTGCAAGCGATGCGGTGGATTACAACGCCATGATTTTCTTGAATGGTCCGGACGTCTTGGCCCGCCCACGCTTCGGAAGTATGCTGGCAATCGGCGAACTTTCTACTGCCGAATACAGCTCTAACGGTTTTGGTACAGACCTCGTGCCTGTAGTCCGCCTGAATACAGGAGTCATCGTAGGTACAAAAGATCCGCTTAACGACAACAACCGGGTAGATGTTTACCCGAACCCGGTTCAGGATATTTTGAACTTAGATTACGATCTGGAGCAAACCGCTGCAAACCTGAGCATCCGCGTAATGGACATCACAGGCAAAGTGGTCATGGAACGTCAGTACAGCCAGGTTAAAAAAGACAAAATCGAACTCAACGTGAAGGCGTTGGCAGCAGGCACTTACAATGTGCAGCTGATCACCGAAAACGGCACAACCAGCCGCCGCTTCGTTGTTGCAAAGTAGAGGACAGTTTTTTAAATAATCTGTAAAACAAAGAGCCTTTCCAGACAACCTGGAAAGGCTTTTTTATGCTTATTTTGCCCTGAAAACCATATATTTATACTTCACTTACCCGTTTTTTCTTTAACCCTTAAATCTTCCAAACCATGAAGCAATTGATACGCGCTTTATTCCTCATCCTTGTTGCGCTGCTGGCAACATTTCTTCCCAACACCACGACCACCCCCAGGAAACTTTCACGCTCAAGGCAAATGGCGTAAAATACCCGGTTATTTCAGCACTTTTCGGCGGGGCAGATTATTGTAATTCTTCAAGCTACACGGGGGAATGGGTCATCGCTCTTGACAGCGTTGCACCGGAAACCAACGCCTGTGAGATGCCATTGAATGACCTTTCCGGAAAAATTGCATCAGTTGACCGGGGCACGTGCAGTTTCGACTCCAAATGCCTCAAGGTACAACAGGCAGGCGCTGTTGCTGTGATCGTGTGCAACAATACGAATGCTGCACCCATTGCCATGGGGCCTGCCACGCCCAGCATCAGTGCCGCAGTTAACATCCCCTGCTTCATGGCCTCAAAGCAGGATTGCGAGGTACTCCGGCTCCTGACTCCCCTCGAAATAAACTTGGTGCCTGTATATCCTAAATTCCCTAAAGCCAACGTCTTATGGGGAAAGTGTGCCGGACAGGGCGATTTCAATAACGGCCTGAATGGCTGGACGGTTCAAAACTCCATTTGCTCGAATGGCACAGAAGACTTCGATGTTTGGCGCTGGGATGCAGACGGTGTTTTAGACAACAGTCCATCCACAGAAGGCGCCATTGTCATCCATTCGCCAACCGCTTGTAATGGGGTCGCTTTTTTTGATTCGAGGTTGTACGACGCCACCCCGCAGCCGCCTTGCCCGGCACCACAAAGCGGCGAATTGGTTTCTCCGGTCATTAATTTAAGCAACGTCGGGGTTCCCGGTGTGAGCCTGCAATTTTTCCAGTCGGCGCGCAACCTGAACAGCCGCTTTTTTGTGGGTTACAGCACAGATGGCGGAGCTACCTGGACTGAGATCAATACCGATTTGGAAGCCACTGGTCCACAGCTCAACAACATTCAGAAGGTACCACTCCCCAGGCTTGCAGGTTCAGCGCAGGCGCGTTTCAAATTCAGGATGGAAGCCGATTATTACTATTGGATGATTGACGATGTACGTATTGTCGAACAGGAGCACAACAACCTCAGCCTGAATAAAAATTTCTACGCCATTCCGCCAAGCTATGCCACCCCCTTAGCTTTGGTGGAACCCATCCATTTCCTGGCGGATGTTTCCAACATAGGTTCATTTATCTTTCGGAGTGTACCACTTGCTGACAACTTCGGAAACCGGGGAATCCTCGTGCCGGTTCGCTGTGACGAAATGACGGTTTTCCGCACAACTTGCATCCGGGGTTAATCACAGTTAACCGCTTCGTGGTTGCTCGCGCCTTTCATGCTATCTTGGCAAGTACTTCGTCAAAATTATTTCAATCTACTTTTTTGTAACTATCCATCCGCCCCTAAATACTTATGATTCCCGACCTCGGAGAGGTCAAACGTTTGTTTCAACGCTATTTTCTGCAAACCTTCGACCTCTCCGAGTAGGCTGTCCAAAGGGCGAAAATTTATCTTGCACATTTCAATTGAAAAACGATTCATAAAATTGTATTAATTGGCTGAATATCAGTAATTTGTATCTTCGTTTAGGGCAATCATTTTTGAAAGAAATTTTTACTAAAAATAATCTCTGTGGGAGGTGCAAAATTGTACTTATTTGGGAATCAACCCATTAAGTTTGAAAGATAAAGATACTTTTACAAAAAGTGCAAAAGTTTTTTTTTGATTTGGACAACCTACTCTCCGAGGTCGTATGGCAAAAAGCATTTCAAAGCGGCTGGATAGTTACTCTGTTAAGGGTAGATTTATATCTTTATTACAACCCTCCAAATATACAAAAATGATCTTCAATTCCCTATGAAAATTCAATATCAAGAAGAAGATACTGCTTTATGTCCTTTTAAAGACAGAAACATCCCTTATTTTTGCCTCCCTGATCAAATAAAATCCAAGCATGACGCCATTTCAGCAAGCAATACTCGAAGGCATTCCAGCGGAACTGCCCAATGCCCTGTTCTACGACCATTCAGTCGCCCATGCGCCGCAGCGCGTCATCGAAGGCGTGTTGTCTGAAAAAGAAAAAGTGCTGGCCATTCAGAACGCCCTGCGCTATTTTCACCCCAAACACCATGCCGTGCTGGTGCCTGAATTTGCTGCGGAATTGAAACAATATGGCCGCATTTACATGCACCGATTCAGGCCAACCTACCCCATGCACGCCCGCCCGATTCACGAATACCCGCACCGTTCAATACAAGCCGCCGCCATTATGCTGATGGTGCAGAACAACCTCGACCCCAAAGTCGCCAAATACCCGCACGAACTCATCACTTACGGCGGAAATGGCGCGGTTTTCCAAAACTGGGCGCAGTACCGCCTGACGATGAAATATTTAGCGGAAATGACCGACGAACAAACCCTGGTCATGTATTCCGGTCACCCGCTGGGTCTGTTTCCTTCTCATCGGGACGCGCCGCGCGTGGTGGTCACCAATGGCATGATGATCCCGAATTATTCCAAAAAAGAAGACTGGAACAAATACAACGCACTGGGTGTCACGCAATACGGTCAGATGACTGCCGGTTCCTTTATGTACATCGGCCCGCAGGGCATTGTGCATGGAACCACGATTACCCTGTTGAACGCAGGCCGGAAAATGGGGTTTGGAAACGATGACCTCAAAGGAAAGATTTACGTAACCTCCGGTCTGGGTGGTATGTCGGGCGCGCAATCGCTGGCGGCAGTGATTACTGGCGCGGTGGGCGTCATTGCCGAAGTGGACGACGATGCCGTGCGGCAACGGGTGGCTGATGGATATGTGAAACAGGAAAACGTTTACACGGATCTGGGTCAATTGATCAACCGGATAGCGTCGTGCCGCAGAAAAGAAGAAGGCATTGCGCTCATCTACCACGGCAATATTGTGGATTTGTGGGAGCGCTTGGTGAAAGACAACGTGAAGATTGAATTGGGGTCCGACCAGACTTCCCTGCACAATATCCACGACCTGGGGTATTGCCCGGTTGGTTACACTTTTGCGGAAGCCAAGCGCCTGTTGATGCGTGATTCTCTGCGGTTTATGGCGGAAATTCGCGACACCCTGCGCCGCCACGTGCGCGCCATCAATACGATGTCTGAACGCGGCATGTATTTCTGGGATTATGGCAATGCTTTCCTCAAAGAAGCAGGCAACGCCGGTGCCGACATCTGGCGCAGCCAGGAAGAGGATTTATACAAATACCCTTCTTATGTAGAGGACATCATGGGGCCGATGTGTTTTGATTATGGTTTCGGGCCTTTCCGCTGGGTATGCACCTCCGGCCTCGACGCGGATTTGCACAAAACCGACCTGATTGCCACAGAAGTGCTGTTGGAAATGCTGGAATACGCCCCCGAAGCCATCAAACCCCAGCTCCAGGACAACGTGAACTGGATTGTTTCCGCGCAGGATAATATTCCCGTGGTTGGTTCCCGCTCCCGCATCCTTTATGCCGACGCCAATGGGCGCATCCGCATTGCAAGTGCCTTCAACGACGCCATTGCCCGGGGAGAACTCACCGCGCCGTTGGTATTGGGCCGCGACCACCACGATGTTTCGGGCACGGATTCCCCTTACCGGGAAACGGCTAATATCTACGACGGCTCGCGCTTCACGGCAGACATGGCCGTACAAAATGTGATCGGCGATGCCTTTCGCGGCGCAACCTGGGTTTCCATCCACAATGGCGGCGGCGTGGGCTGGGGAGAAGTCATCAACGGCGGCTTTGGAATGGTGCTCGACGGAACGCCGGATGCGCAGCGCCGATTAGAATCCATGTTGCATTGGGACGTAAACAATGGCATTGCCCGCCGTTCCTGGGCGCGGAATGAAGGCGCGCTGTTTGCTGCCAAACGAGCGATGGAAGCGAACCCGATGTTGCAGATTACACTGCCGTATCTGGCGGATCAGGGTTTGGTAGAAGGTGCATTGAAGCAGGATTAGTATCTGTCTTTATAGTCCGATAGCTGCGTTATGCTCGGCCCAAAATAGGTCATTTACGCGAGTAAACTCCCAATTTTGGGCCTTCTTATGCCTTGCTCTCGAACTCTAAAGTTCAGACACCGACTATAAAGCCAAGACACGGGACTATAAAGAGTAGAAACCGGACTAAAAAGACGGACACTAATTACCACATTAGACGGTTTCAACTTCACTTTGCAGGGTTTCAACGATGAAAATTGGAAGTCGGGCTGTTTGGGAGCAGCTTTGGTGCATCAAATCAAACAATTACCATCACCATTCAAAACCTGACAACATGAATAAGCATCAAAGATTTGCCATTACACTGACCGGTTTGTTCCTGATTTTGATCAACGGCTGCATTCCGTCTATCCATCCAATTTACACTAAAGATAAATTGGTGACCGTAAAGGAATTATCCGGCACTTGGTCGGACGCTCCCGGCGATATTAGTTTCAACAAAAAACAGAAAATCGGGGGCAGGAAAAAGATATGCAGGTCACGATTCACCAGCAGGATGAAGACCGCCCGGGAATCTGGAAGTTTACGGCAAAGGACGACAAACAATACCTGCTCGTTCACACCGACAAGGAAGGCAGAACCGCCGCTTTCGAAATACATGTGGTGAAACTCGGTGATAACCTGGTTATGGATTTTTTTCCGACCAGTTTACCCGAAGAAGAAAAATTGGTCATTTTTACGACGGCCTACCCCGAATTTGCCGTGGAAGGCTTTGAATTAGAAGCGGTGGATTACCTGCTGAAACCCTTTTCGCTAGAACGCTTTATCAAAGCCGTGAACCGGGCGGCGAACCGATTGGCCACCTCCGGTGCCCCGGAGGCCGAGGCCCCGAATTTTCTCATGACCAAAGTTGACAAAAAGCTATTCAAGGTTGATTTTCAGGATATTATTTACTTTGAAGCCTACGGCGATTATGTGAAGATTTTTACAAAAGACAAAATGCTGCTCACGAAGGAGCGCCTCAGCGCGGTGGCGCAACAATTACCACCAAAACAGTTTTTTCGCATACATCGCTCGTATGTAATTGCCTTGTCGGCCATCGAGTTCATCGAAGGCAATATGGTGAAAATCGGGAAGGAGCGGCTGCCCATCAGCGAAAATTTGAAGGAGGGGCTACTGGAGAAATTGAGCCGGCAGCGATAGTATATTACCCTACCTCATTAAAACAATATCCCCTTTCATTTGGATCACATCCCCATCCCCCAACTCCACCTCCACATAATACACATACACCGCCGCATTCATTGGCCTGCCTTCAAAATTGCCGTCCCAGCCAAAAGTTGGATCGTTGGGCTGGAACTGTTGGTGCCCAAAAACTAAGTTCCCCCAGCGGTCGAAAATGTTGAACACTACGATTGAACGAACTCCATCGCCGGCAAAAATTACCAGCACGTCATTTTGCCCGTCACCATTGGGCGAAAATGCATCCGGAATGAAAACCGGTACCGGCTTCGCTACGGTGATAAGGATATTGTCGGAACCCTGGCAACCGAATTCGTCGCGTACCACCACGGTAAAAGCCATCGTTTCTGACGGGCTTACCCGTTGAACCGGTAAAGTTGGATCGAAAAATGCTGCTGCGGGTGACCACAACAAGCTTTCATAAGATCCATTAACAAGGGCTTCCAAACGGATGGTGTCGCCCAATTCCATGTTGATATCCGGCCCCAAATCCACCACCGGCGGCAACAATTCGGGCATGGTGAGCAAGGTATCCCATTCGCAGCCGTTGGCATCCTGAACCTGGAGCCGGTATTCGCCCGGCAGCAGGAAACGGAAGGTTTGTGTGGCGGTGTAAATCGTGCTGTTCAGCGCGAAAAGGAAAGGCCCGGTTCCGCCTTGTACCGACTCAACGATGATGGTTCCGCCGTTTTGTCCATCGCAGGCAGGAGGCAGGAGCGATAGCATAGCGCCTTCGATGAAATTGCCCACTGCTTCTGCCTGTACGGTATCCTTTGCTTCGCAACCGTTGACGATATCCCGTACCGTGAGCACGTAAGCGCCGGCAGCGCCCGCCAATACCGAAACCGCATCCACAGGAGAAAGCAAAAGACCGATGTCCGTTGACCAGGCGTAGGTGTATCGTGGCCCAGAAGATGAGTTTGAGCCGTCCAGCAAGACCTCCTGCGTTTCACAATCCAGCAGCCCTTCCGCTTCTGCAATGGCAATGGGCAAGGTTCGGTTTTCGACAACCGTTTCTATGACCTCACTATCACAACCATTGGAGGTATTGATGACGGTAAAAGTATAGTCGCCAGCTACAGAAACTTGTATGCTGATGCCGGTTTCCGGCAATAACAGGCCGTTTGGATCCCGCCATTCATACCTAAATTCCGGCCCGGAAGAAGAGCCGGTTCCATTGAGGGTCGTTTGATTGTTCAGGCACCCCAAAGGCAATGGCGTTGCTACCACCGCAATAGGGTCAGCAATGCTGGCGCCAAGTGGAATGAGGAGGGTATCCCGGCAGGTATTGTTGAGATCGGTAATAATCAGGCGGTAAGTACCCACCCGGTCTGCCTGAATAACGGACGCCGTCGGGTCGCCAATGAGGTTGCCCAATGCAATTGCATCCCATTGAAACGACAGCGGCATTCCTGTAGCTGAAGTAGAATTGGAAGCATCGAAGGTGATGGTGTCTTCTATGCAGGTCAATTGAAGATCCGGAAAGCCGGCCAGGTCAATATTTGGAGGGAATTTGTTTTCTTCAATGAATACCGTATCCGTAACCGTACAGTTGTTGAGCGGATCCCTGACCGTCAGGTAATAGGCACCGCGCCGGTTGACGAGCGGGGTTGGGGTTGCTGCGCCCAACACGATATTACCCACATCAGTCGTCCATTGCCAGGCAATGTTTCCGCTGGTCGTTGAGCCTTGCCCGCTCAGGTTAACCGAAATGAGAGAACAGGTCAGGGTATCCGGCAATCCGGCATCGCTGATTGGGGTATTCTGATCCTGTTGAATGATCACCGTGTCCCGGGATACGCAATTGGTGAGTGGATTGGTGACCTGAAGGATAAAAGTATCGGGGTTGTATATCGTTGGGGACAACGTATTGGCATTGGCAATCAAACTCCCACCCAATGCGCTCCACTGGTATTCCAGATTTGGATTGGCACTGCCCTGGAGGAAGAGGCTGTCTTGGGCGCAAAATAGCGTGGCAGGCTCGCCGGCGTCTACTGCCGGGAGTTGCCGGTCATCAAAAACAGTGACGATCCCCGTGGCGATACAACCGGTCGTATCATTTTGCAGTGTGAACCGATAACGCCCTGGCTGCGTAGCTAAAAGTTCCAGTTCGCTTACGCAGGAGTTTAAAATTACATTATTGCTGACATCCAGGGCACACCACTGGATGGTAAAGCCAGTCAAATTGGGTGCATTACCAGTCAACAACACCTCTGTTCGGGTGCAATTCAGAGAAGTATCGGGAATGGGCAGCAATGTTGGGGGCGCGCCTTCGGAAGCTACAATGACGCTGTCGGTAGCCGTACACCCGCTAAGGGTATTCCGCACAGTGAGCCGGTAAACGCCTGGGCAACTGACGATGGGGTTCAGGGTAGCAGCCCCCTGTATGCAATTGGGGGCACCGTTTGTCCAGGAATAAGTAAGGTTGGATCCGAAGGTAGAACCGGAGCCATCAAGCACAACAAAGGCCTGCGCGCAGGTTATGGCAGCCGGAGAACCGGCCTCTGCCATTGGCGTATCCAAATTGCTTCCTACCAGAACCGTATCCCTTGCAAAGCACCCAGTTTGGGTATTCAATACTTCCAAAACATACGTATCCGGCACGTTCACCACCGTAAACCGCTCGTTATCGGGAAGGGGTATCCCCATCCCAAGGGCGCTCCATTGATGGGCAAAATCGGAGCCAGTTGGCGTATTGACTGAACCCAGCGTCACGCTAATGCTGTCGCAGGTAATCTGGCGGTCAGGCCCCGCGTCGGCGTCAGGGTCTGTTGCACCCGTAACCGTCACGTTTAAAGTAGACTGAAAGCCCAACGTATCGGTGGCAACAAGGGTATACACCCCCGCTGCGCCAACCGTTGGCGTCAGGGTTTGTTCTCCGGAAAGGATAATTCCACTGCCGTTGGTCGTCCATTGCAGGGTGCAACCGATACAGGGTTCACAAAAACTGACTTCGAGCACCGTCGTACCATTGGTGCAGGTAAGGCTGGCCGGTTCCATCAGGGTTAGACAGGGCACACAGTTTTGTTCGATGACAACGGCTGTATCAATGGTGGTGCAATTGCCATTTAATTCCGTCACCGAGAGGATGTAGACCCCCGGCTCGCTGATTTGCACAAATGCACTGTCCGTATTGCCAATTATTCCGGCACCAGACCACGCGTATGAAAAACTGCCATCTGGCGGATCAACAAACGAGGTTAAACGGAAGGAATCTTGCAAACAGGGAAAGATGGTATTGGGAAAAATGATTCTGGGAATGACGTCGCTTTGGAAAACCTGGACAAAATCTACCGCGCGGCAGCCATTGTTTGTATTGTACACTTCCAGCAGGTAAGTGCCGGGCAAATCAGCAAACGCAGTAGCCGTTTGACTGAGCGTATCATTAGTAAGGCTCGTCCAGACATAAGCGATTTCGTTGCCTGAAGAAGAATTTCCTGCATCAAGCAGGACTTCTCGAAATTCACAGGTTATCGTATCTGGAATTTCTGCGATCGCAATGGGTCTTAAAGTGTCTATGACCACGATAACGGAAACCGTATCGCTGAGTTGTACTACGTTGTTGGTGACAACCAATTGGTATTCCCCACCGCAGCGCACCCGGGGCATCGTGGTGCCTTGCCCGTCAAAAATGCAACCTGCATCCGGGGCTATCCAGAAATAGCTGAACGGCGCCCCGGAAGAAGAGCCACTCCCATCCAATTGCACCAATTCCTGTATGCACGTGATGGTATCGGGGAGCGCCATAATGGCTTGAGGGATGCAATCGAGTATCACCACCGCCGTGGCGCTGTCTGTACAACTCTGATCTAAATTAGAAACGACCAACAGGTAGGTTCCGGCCTCGTTCACTACCGGATTCAGGGTGGTAATTGTTGTCAACACGCCATTCCGAAACCACTGATAAAAACCGGCTGTCGTGCCAGCCGTGTTGATCGTTGCGACGCCCGTTTCGCAGGAAATTGCGGTGGTGTCTGCTACCACTGCGAAAAGGGCGAACGGAGAAAATGCCACATTAGCGGTGTCGGAACGTATGCAGCCATTCACAGCATCAACGGCAGTGAGCACGTAATCGCCAGCACAATCTACATTGATGGACAATTGACCCGAAGGCGTCAAGATACAATTTCCAGTCCAGGAAACAGCCGTCGGATGGGCAGCAGAAACCGTGCCGGTGAGCGTTACCGCGTCCGAAGCGCAGTCAATCAACACCATTGGGCCAGCATTTACAAAAGGAGGCGCCCGATCCAGGCTTACTGAAACTAAAGCGGTATCGGCGCATCCATTGAGGGTGTCGGTGACAAACAAAATATAAACGCCCGAGGTATCCACTTCAATATTGGGAACATCAGCCGGGCCGGTGATGCTGCCTTCCACGGTGTGCCACTCATAAACGATGCCCGAACCGGAAGAAGTCCCCGATCCGCCGAGCACTACGCTGGTGCGCAAACAGGTCACTGTGGTATCCAGTCCCGCATCGGCTGTCGGGATCATTCGATTTACCGTTACGGTCACGGTTGTTGTATCTGCGCACTGGGTATACGGGTTACTGACGATCAGGGTATATAGCCCAGGTTCACTGACCACAACTGAATTTGTCGTGTCGGCACTCCCCAGACCTGCCCCCAACCATTGATAGGTTATGCTATCAGATGGCGAAGACGCTGCCCCATCAAGTACAACGGTTTGATTGATGCAATTCAGCGCCATTGGCGTTGCGATGAGGGCGTTCGGCGGCAGGGTATTCGTTGTTACCAGCACAAAAGCCGTATCGGCGCAGGCATTGATCGTATTTTGTACGATGAGTCGGTATTGGCCGGGAACGCTCACCTCCGGCGTTGGCGTATCGGCATTTACGGGTACAACATTCGTCGTTGAAAGCCATTCATAGGTAAATGGTGCTCCCGTTGAAGATGCGCTGCCGTCTAATACAACGGATTGGCGCGCGCAGGTCAGCGAGGTATCCGGCCCGGCATCGGCCATCGGTTGGATACGATCCACTTCAATCGTTACAGTTGCCGAATCGCGGCAATTATTCATCGTATTCGTAACGATGAGCAGGTAATCGCCCGGCGCATTGACCAAAGTTGTCGGCGTATTTTGCGAACCAGCAAAGCTTCCACCTGTTGTTTCCCAGGCATAGCTGAATTGAGCCCCAACGGAGGAATTTGACCCGCCAACCGGCACCGTAAAAACCGCGCAGGTAAGCGTATCTGGCAAACCCGCATCAGCAATAGGTAGTGCGCGAATATCTGCAACAACAATCGTATCAGAGGCCGGGCATTGCGCGCCGCCCTGATCAAGGAGCACATTCAAAATAAAGGTTCCTCCGGTATCAACCGCAAGCGTCGAAGAAGCGCCAAGGGCATTGCCCGCCAAATCCATCCAGGCATAAGTGAGGGCACCAGCAGGAGTTGATCCGCTGCCGTCTAACGTCACGCCATTATTGACGCAGTCAATTGCCGTGGCAGTTGCAATGTTCGCCTGAACCTGCAACACATTCAGCGTAAGCTCCAGCACACTGTCACACCCGGAAACTACCATCAATTGCAGGGTATAGTTGCCAGCTACGGTAAATGTGTCATTGCCCGCAACGTAGCTTTCTCCTTGACAAATGGTAGCACTCAACGTTTCGACGACTGGCTCCAACACCGTAAGGTCAAGAATAACCGTGCTGTCGCAGCCAATGCCGGTTAGCAACGGTGTGGTGTAGAGGCCACTGTTGAAAAAGGGCGTGGTGCCAACGAAAACAGTATCCCCCCGGCAAATCGTTTGAGTCAGTTGAGTGGTTTGATCCGGGACTACGGTCAGGTTCAGGTTCACCACGCTGTCGCAATCAGCAAGACCGTTGAGCAGAACGGTGTAGACGCCGGTTGCGGTAAAGGTGCTGTCGCCTACCGAATAACTGTCGCCTGCACAAATGGAGATGGTCAGGTCGGTCGGCGGCGGCGGTGTAGCGATGGTTACGGTTACGCAACTGTCGGAAATATTGCCGCAGAAATCCGCAAAAAAACCATCTAAATTACTACGTAAACTATCAAGGGTCAGCACGTTGTCCGGAATGGGGAGGCTGTCTACCTGGCTGTTCCGGTAAGACAATCCGCAAACTTCATAAGTACCGGCAAGATAAGTTGTTAAATCAACGAGGGTGTCAAAGTCAAGCAAAATCCCATTCTGGCTGATGAGGTAAGTATAGTCGTATTCGGAAGTATCGGGTCGCAGCCCAACGATGGTCGGCGGCAAATTCAACGCAAGCGCGGTGTCTCCTTCACAGGCCAGTATATCCGCCTGGAGGAGGTCGCCGGCTTTTGCAAAACAGCAGTCTACGCCCCGGCTATCGCAAAAAATGATTCTTGCAGACAAAATGGCGCCCGCATAAGGCGAAGGGTTGTTGGTGATTTGAAAAGTCCAGGTTCCATTGACCGGCCCGGAATTAAAATCTTCCAGACAGCCAAGGTGAGGGTAGTAGGAACCGTCGTAGAAAAAACCGGACGCAAAATTGGCTGGTTGTTCATTCGACCACTGAGCCACGTAGCCGCTGTCGGGCATGGCGGTCTCTGCGCAAGGCAGGAAGGTGATGTTCCAGCGCGAAAAAAAGGTAAAGGCAAATTGCTCGTCGGTATTAGGGCCGATGAGCTGCACCACATCGCCGCCGGGCGAAGTGACTGAAATTTCAAGGTTGTCAATAAATTGGTGCAGGAAATAGAGTTCAATGCCGCAGACGCCCTGCGCGGGGTCGGCGAGGTTGTCGTTGAAATAGTCGGTAATCTGCAGTTGGAAAGTCTGCGTAGCGTTCGGATTGATGAGGATCGTATCTTCCAAACCACAGCTTTGGCCCAACAACCAGAAGGGACTAATCAGGATATGACATAGGATAATGATTCGCTTCATAAAGCGGCCTCCCCTTGAGGCGATTCGTTTTTGGGAATGAATGAGTAGAAAGTAGATAGTAGAAAGTAGATAGACTTTGGTACGTTTCGGGATGAGGGATGCCAATTGCATCGTGAATTTTTTACTTCCCTGCTCTCAACTACTAAAACTACTAATCCTTAAGACCTCACATTAACGCCATTCGCTGGATGGCCGTATGTTAAAGTTTGGAATTTAAGAGATTCGGGTAAAGGGCGTTGCAAAGGTAAGGATTTTGGTTATTCCTGACTTTAGAATTTGATTGGGGCAGCAAAAACAAACAAATCTTCTGCGTTCGGTCTATCCCAATGTCGAAATCCCATAATATATTGATTTTTAATGCTTAATTTATTGAAAGGTAACTCGGGACGGATTGGGTCAAACCTTGTTTTTTCAATTCCCGAGCAGTCAAAACTACTGCATCATCTGAGCGGAATTGTACTTTTACCTAACAAAGTTGAACCAACCTTGTAAAGCCACTAAAAATACAACCATGACACGTTTAACCAACAAAACCGCCATCGTCACCGGAGGCGCAAGCGGCATCGGAAGAGCCACCACCCTCCGTTTTGTGCAGGAAGGCGCTGCAGTAGCCATCTGGGACATCAACGAAGAAAAAGGCGAAGCGTTCGCTGCTGAATTGCGTGGGCAAGGCTATTCCGTTCAATTTTACCACGTCAATACCAGCGACCTGCAAGCGGTGACCGAAGCGGCGGAAGCGGTACAAGCGGCATTTGGCAGCATCCACATCCTGATTAACAATGCTGGCATTACCCGCGATGCCAGTTTCAAAAAAATGACGCCGGAGCAGTGGCATGCAGTGTTAGACGTCAACCTTACCGGCGTTTTCAATTGTACCAAAGCCGTGTACCCATACATGGAAGCGCAGCAGTACGGGCGCATCGTGACGGCTTCGTCGGTGGTGGGCCTTTACGGCAATTTCGGGCAAACCAATTACGCTGCCACCAAAGCGGGGGTAATCGCCATGACGAAAGTTTGGGCGCGCGAATTTGGGCGCAAAGGCATCACCGCAAATGCCGTTGCGCCCGGCTTTATTCATACAGAAATGACGGACAACATCCCGGAAAAGGTACTGGATGCTATGCGCGAAAAAGCGCCGGCAGGCCGCCTTGGAACGCCTGAGGAAGTGGCGCATGTATACGTGTTCTTAGCCTCGGACGAAGCAGCTTTCATCAACGGTGCCGTCATCAGCGTGGATGGTGGGTTGACGCTGTAGGGGCGACCCTCGCGGTCGCCCTTGCCCGTATAGGGCGACCGCAAGGGTCGCCCCTACCACCCGCCCCAAAAATGAAAAATCGCAAAAAAAACAGGATTTTTAAACAAATGGCGTAATTTCCATGCGGAAATACCTTTTGTAAAAATCCTGACTTTTCATGCGCAGCAAACTGCAAAAGTTCACAGAATTTGCCAATACGCTTTTGCCGCACGAAACTGCTTATCTATTGGCGATCCAGCAATTTGACGACAAGGCCAAATTGGCCATTTTGCAGCGCATGCACGACAATTGTAGCCGAGTCACCGCCTTTACCGCCTACGACGAAGCTGTTGATAAACGGAAATACTCCAACCTAAAAACCTGGATCACGGAGCGATTGAACGCCATTGACGTAGACCAGCAATTCGAGTGGATGAGCGACATGGAACGACAGATCATGACGGACGCCATCCAACCTGAAGAAGAAAAACGCCTGCTCAAAACCATTCCCAATTTTCCGCGCTACAGCTTTTTTTTCACCAAGTTTTACGAAATAGTCGAATTTTACCGCCACTTCCTGCTCATTCGCATGCGTTACGCCGACCACCAGGTGGCCAATGATTTCCTGAAAGTGCATCGGGAATATTACCTCCAGTCAAAAGTCATCAGCGAAAAAATCCACGAAGCGACGATGGATATTGTGGATCAGTATTCCCACTCTTCTTCAGAATCCATCCAGTGGGAACAGTGGCTGACGGAAGTATTCTACAATGAATCACTTGACGGCCTGAACCGCTACTTAGCCTTGGTGCGCCTGACGTTCGTGTACTACAATTACCGCCGCTTAGAGCCGGTGCTTGAAAAATACGACTATTTGGACAGTCTTTTCCGGCAAGGGATTTACTACTCCAAACGCTTGTTAATCAATTATTACAACAACCGCCTCTTGCTGCACAGCAAGTTTCAGGAGTGGGATAAAGCGGAATATTACGGCTACCTTTCCATTCGCAGTAAAAACAGCGATTACCTGCACTACGTCAACAACTTAGCGGCGGTACTCATGCGAGAAAAAAAATACAAAGAGGCACTCCAGGTGATGAAAGACGCTTACGCCGACGCCAAAGAGACGAAAAGCTTTCACAGCAAAATTGGGTTCGTGGCTTTTTACATCAAATGCCTCAACCACAACCGCCAGTATCGCAGTGCCGAAAACTACGGGGAATCTTTTCTTTCGGTTTATCGCCGCGAGATTTTCGAGTACCGCTGGCACTTATTTTTTTCTGCGTATTTGGACGCGTTGTTGCAGCAAAATAAATACGATAAATTGCTCAAAACCGTCAAAAAATACCAATTGCTGTACCACGACCGGCAGTACGAAAAAAAAGCGACCTACCTGCCCACGATCCGTTGGTACCATGCGATTGCCGAGTACAAAGAAAGTTTGTTGTCATTCAACGACCTCACTGCCACGCTCTTGCAACCCATTGCACCGAATGCATCCGAGCCGGATCGCCTGCCACAATTGTTGGAGTTGCTGCGCGAACTGAGCAGCCATATTCCGGAAGCTTACCAGGCCATACAGGGGAAGTTGTTTGAAAGAGGAATCTTACAGTGAGGCGAGTATTTCAAACGTTTGTATCCCGATCGGTAGTTTTTTCACAAGGCATTACTTTTGTCAAAGACAGAAAAACAGGGCAATAATCCATTAACAGGTGCCTTCGGATGAACCTGACCGGCTTAAAATGCTTACTTTTACCCCCTTTCAAAAGCGCTTGAAAAGAAGGTGTCCTACTTATTCCAGCGAAGTCTAACATCTGAAATCTAACATCTAATGACTCATAAAATCAATCTGTTGCTCCTCGGCAGCGGTGGCCGGGAACACGCTTTTGCCTGGAAACTAAGTCAAAGCCCGCTTTGCAGTAAGCTCCTCATTGCACCTGGAAATGCAGGCACTGCCCTGCATGGCCGCAACGTCAACCTGAATTCCAACGATTTTCCTGCCGTACGGCAATTGGTGCTGGAAGAAAACATCAATATGGTTGTCGTTGGCCCGGAAGACCCCTTGGTCAAAGGTATTTGGGATTTTTTTGCTGCGGATCCAGCCCTGTCTCCTATCCCGGTCATCGGCCCTTCAAAGGCAGGCGCGCAATTGGAAGGCAGCAAAGCTTTTGCCAAAGCATTTATGGAAACAGAGGGCATCCCAACCGCCGCTTACCGCGAATTTACAGCCGCTCAATTGAAAGAAGGATTGGCTTATGTAGCGCAGCATACCCTGCCTGTTGTCCTCAAAGCGGATGGCTTAGCCGCCGGAAAAGGCGTAGTGATTTGCGGCAACATAACAGAAGCCCGGGACGAACTGCGCGATATGCTCGGTGGAAAATTCGGGGAGGCGGGAAACCGGGTGGTAATTGAGCAGTTTCTGAGTGGCATCGAATTTTCGGTTTTTGTTTTGACGGATGGAAAATCCTACAAAATTTTGCCGGTGGCCAAAGACTACAAGCGCATTGGCGAAGGCGATACCGGACTCAATACGGGGGGCATGGGTGCCGTATCGCCCCCGCCTTTTGTGACGCCGGAACTGATGCAGAAAGTGGAAACCCGCATCATCAAGCCCACCATTGCCGGCATACAACGCCGTGGCATGGTTTATCACGGGTTTGTCTTCATCGGCTTGATCGAAGTTGACGGCGACCCGTTTGTCATCGAATACAACTGCCGCATGGGCGACCCGGAAACAGAGGTGGTGTTGCCCCGCCTGAACAATGACCTTGTCGCCATGTTCCAGGCATTAGCGGAGGGCAATCTGGACAAGGTTGTTGTAGAAGAAGCCGCACATGCCGCCACCACGGTTATGCTGGTATCGGGCGGATACCCGGGCGATTATGAAAAAGGCAAGGTCATCAGCGGTTTGAACGATGCACCGGGCAGCCTGATCTTTCACGCCGGAACACAGGAACAGGAAGGCGCGATTGTCACGAACGGCGGGCGGGTGCTCGCTATCACCACCTGCGCCGAAAACTTTGGGGAGGCTTTGTCGGTTTCTCTTGAAAATGCGGCGAAAATTGATTTTGAAAACAAGTATTTCCGGAAGGATATAGGGTTTGACCTGTACAACTGAGCGCTGTTCAGCGGGATACAAGCAACAGAGAAGCGTTCAGCGATACCCGTAAGAGCAGAACCATACGCATTCGAGCACCTGTTTTTCCCGTTTGGCAATTCTCCTTGCTGTTTTTGAATAAATCGGAATGAATCCGGCTTAATTTTGTTGCTTGCAGGTTCATCGAAGGTGTAAAAGCAGCGCTGGAAGCAGGATATTGGCCTTTGATGATGACATTAACGAACAATTATCATATAAATAACGATTGATGATGAAAAAATTACTCAAACTTCCTCGCGTACTTACACGCTCCCTCTCTCTCTCCCTCTCCCTCTCCCTCTCCCTCATCTCCCTCTCTGCGCAAACGCTCACAACCTCAAACCTCCCGATTGTGGTCATCAATACCTTTGGTGTGAGCATCCCTAACGAGCCAAAAATCACGGCTTCTATGAACATCGTTGACAATGGCTCCGGCCAAATCAACCACATAAACGGCCCGTTTAATGCTTATAATGGTTCCATCGGCATCGAATTGCGTGGATCCTCTTCCCAGGGCTATGAGAAAAAACCTTATGGCATCGAAACCCGCGACGCTAATGGCGAAGACCTCAACGTGCCCTTGCTGGGTATGCCCGAAGAAAGCGATTGGGCCCTGATCGCCCCGCTCAACGACAAAACCCTGATGCGCGACATCATCATGCATGCCTATGCACGCACCGCCTTGCCCTGGTCGCCCCGAACGCGCTATTGCGAAGTGGTCATCAACGGCGATTACAAAGGCGTCTACGCTTTGATTGAAACGGTGAAACGGGACGCGAACCGCGTGGCGATAAAAAAATTAGAAGAGGAAGACATCAGCGGCAATGCACTCACCGGCGGATACATCCTGCGCATGGACAAATACGGCTCCGACGGCGGCCTTGGCGGCAACTGGGCTTCGCCTTATCCACCCATTCCCGGCAGTTGGCAACAAACCTGGTTCCAGTACCACTACCCTAAAGAAGAAGACATTCAACCCGAACAGGAAGCTTATATCCAGCAACACATCACGAATTTTGAAAACATGCTGGCCTCGCAAAACTTCGCAGCCAACTACGCCGACTGGATTGAGGTGGACACCTGGGTGGACTACCTGCTTTTGCAGGAACTCGGCAAAAATGTGGATGGCTACCGCCTAAGCGCCTATTTCTACAAACACCGCGACGATGAAGGCGGAAAAATCGGGATGGGCCCCATCTGGGATTTTAATATCTCGCTGGGCATTGGCGACTACTGCGGCGGTGCCGATCACACCGGTTGGGCCAAAGATTTTAACCTCATTTGTGGCGGTGACGCCTGGGTAATCCATTTCTGGTGGACGCGCTTGTGGAGCGATCCGGCTTTCCGCAACCGCGTAGGTGAACGATGGGCCGAATTGCGCGCTAATCAGTGGAGTAATGCTGCACTCTTTGGTGAAATCAACACCAATGAAGCCCTCCTTGCCCAAGCCCGGGTGCGCAACTTCCAGCGTTGGCCGGTTTTTGGACAATATGTTTGGCCCAATGCGTTTATCGGCAACAACTATCAAGAAGAAATGAATTATTTGAGAACCTGGCTAACCAACCGCTTGGCTTGGTTAGACCAGAATATGACGCTGCTTGTGGAAACCGATACGACAGAGAACACCCCTATGCCGGCAAGTGTGAACCCCAATCCGGCTCAGGAACGCCTTTGGGTGACTCTGCCCCGCCGCGCGAATTCGACAACATTGACGCCGGTTTACGATTTTCTGCTATACGACGCCTCCGGGCGATTGGTACTCCGCCAAAACGACCTTTCCGGGGAAATGCCTATCCCCATCGAGTTAAATGGCCAATTCCCACAGGGCCTTTATTTTTGGCAGTTGTTTGGCCGAAAGATTCCGGGGGCTGCAGGGAAGGTGATATTGGCACCCTAACCGCCGTGGTCGCCAGCTTTAGCTGGAGACCTCAAAGTCAGGACAGAAATAAAAAGAGCTGTTAGCACTTCAGATGCTAACAGCTCTTTTGTATTTAAGACCTCTAAGCCCCACGTTCCTTAATTCGCCAGATACTTCACCGGCGAATTCGTATTGTAAAAGAAAAACGACCAGATATCCGCCTGCTCTTCGATCACTTTTGCAATGGGTTTACCGGCGCCGTGACCCGCGTTCGTTTCGATACGGATCAGCACGGGGGTCTTGCCCTTGTGTGATTTTTGGAGCTGCGCTGCAAATTTAAAGGAGTGCGCAGGCACCACGCGGTCGTCATGATCGGCAGTGGTGATCAGGGTGGCCGGGTAGGACACGCCTTCCTTCAGGTTGTGCAGCGGCGAATAAGCCAACAGGTTTTTAAAGTGCTCCGGGTCATCGCTGGAGCCATATTCCGGAATCCAGCCTTTACCCACGGTAAACTTGTGATAGCGCAGCATATCCATCACACCCACTGCAGGGAAAGCCACCGCGAATAAGTCAGGACGCTGGGTCATGCACGCGCCGACGAGCAGGCCGCCGTTGGAACCGCCCGCAATAGCTAATTTTTCTTTTACGGTATATTTTTGGGCGATGAGGTATTCTGCTGCTGCAATAAAGTCGTCGAACACGTTTTGCTTCTTGAGCAGCATACCTGCTTTGTGCCATTCTTCTCCATATTCGCCACCGCCACGCAAGTTGGGCATGGCAAATACGCCGCCGTTTTCGAGCAGGGGCAGTCGTGTAGCGCTGAAGCCGGGCGTCAGGCTCACGTTGAAACCGCCGTAACCGTAAAGGTAGCAGGGGTTCTGGCCGTTCATTTTCAGGTCTTTGCGATGGACAAGGAACATGGAAACGTCCGTGCCGTCTTTACTTTTGTAAAAAACCTGTTTTTCGACATAGTCTTCCGGATTAAATTTCAGTTCTGATTTAAAGAAAGGCTCAGATTTTCCGGTTTCGACCTCGTATTTAAAAATGGTAGAAGGGTAAATAAACGACGTGAACGTGTAGAACATCGTCTTGTATTTTTCCCGGGCACCGAGTCCCCCGGCGGTGCCGAGTCCGGGCAACTGGATTTCTTTTTTTCCACTGCCGTCGTATTCGAGCTGGTAATAACGGTCGGTGGCGTTTTTCAGGTAGTTGGCAAACAGCTTACCACCACCGGTGCTCACGCCCTGAAGCAGGTCTCCCGATTCGGGAATGATTTCCTTCCAGTTTGCTTTTTGTGGCTTCGCCGGATCCACTTCCACTAAGCGGTATTTGGGCGCGTCAATGTCGGTTTGCACCAAAAATTTGCCGTTGTGGTGATAAACAACGGAGCTTTTGTTGGCGTACCCTTCAAAAAGCACCTTAAACGGGCCGTCCTTGTCCAATTCTCGGAAATAAACTGCATAGCCATCTGTGCCGGGCGCGGCATAGAGGATGATGTATTTATTGTCTTCTGTGATGGAGCAATTGTGGTACATGTTGGGGTTTTTCCGATCCTCATAAATGAGTTTGTCTTTCGATTGGTCCTCGCCGAGTTTGTGGTAGTAAACCGAATGGTACTGATTGTTGCCGGAAAGCTCGGAACCTGGCGCCGGCGCTGGGTAGCGGCTGTAGAAGAAGCCGTCGTTGTGCCATTCAGCGCCTGAAAATTTCACCCATTTCAGCACATCCGGCAGTTTCTTTTTGGTGACAATTTCCATCGCGTGGATTTCCGCCCAGTCAGAACCGGCTTCCTGTTTGGAATACGCGAGGTATTTATCGTCGTCAGAAACGCCGACGATGTTGATGGCCGTCGTCCCTTCTTTCGACATTTTGTTCGGGTCTATGAATACTTCCGGCTGGCCGTTCAAACCTTTCTGGATGTAAATGACTGACTGGTTCTGGAGGCCATCGTTTTTGTAGAAAAAATAATATTCACCGGCCTGAAAAGGAGATGAATAACGCGGATAGTTGACCAATTCCGTAAGGCGATCCTGGATTTGTTTGCGGAACGGGATTTTTTCTAAATATCCAAATGAAACGGTGTTTTGCGTTTTCACCCATTGCCCCACATCGGCAGCGGTGTCGGCCTCAAGCCACCGGTAAGGGTCGGCTACGCCGGTTCCATGATAATTGTCGTTTTGATCTACGGCCTTAGTTTCCGGATATTGAACTTCCATAAGCGGGTAATTAACGGCAGCATCGGGTTTTTCTTGCTGACACGCACACAACGCGCAACCGAGCAGCAAAGTTGAAAAAATACTCCTCATCATTTGAAGCAGATTTATGGTAAAAAAAAATAGCCCGGAAAGATAAAGAAGCTCAAACGGTAATAGTGCATTAAAAAAGACGAAAAATGGGAAACGGCAGATAAAATCCCCCTGCTATATGGTGTATAGGCATTCCGGCAAACGATCCCTTGCTTTTTTGCCTGAAAACGCAAAAAAATATGGTTGATTTTTCGACGTGCCTTAACAATCAATCAATTAAATCGAAGAAAATCGTGCATAAATCAGCACTTTTATGTAACTTTGCACCAGTTTTTCGTCAAAGTAAGTCGAAATCTCACAAAAACACAACAGCCATCGAATTCAATCAATCCACCGCCAAGCTGCCGCGGATTCTTTTCATAGATGTTCTGCGAGCCTACGCTGTTCTGATGATGCTTCAGGGGCATTTCACAGATACCTTGCTTGCAGACTCCTATCGCGATTACAGCAACCCGATTTTCAGCTTCTGGTCTTTTTTTCGTGGGATGACTGCGCCCATCTTTTTCTTTTCGGCGGGTTTGATCTTCACCTTTTTGTTGTTGAAAGACGGCCGGCCACTGGGGGATAACGAGCGCGTAAAGAAAGGCATCCGGAGGGCGTTTATGCTCATTGGACTGGCTTATTTGCTGCGTTTCAACATCAATGCGCTGGTTTATTTCGACTACTTCAAGATTGAGCATTTTCATTCTATGTTTGCCATAGATGTTTTGCATTGTATGGGTTTGGCACTGCTGTCATTGATTGGCATTTATGCGCTGCACACGGCCACTTTGGTGCCGCTGCCGCGATTGCTGTTGTTTGCGGGACTCATGGTCTTTTTCATTAGCCCGGACGTGGAAGCGGCCAACTGGTCGTGGCTGCCCTTGCCGATTGCGGCTTATTTCATGAAAAGTTTTTCGGTGTTCACCGTTGTGCCGTGGATTGGCTATTCGCTGTTGGGCGGCGTCTTAGGCTACATTTTGCACAAACGACCTGCGCTGGCGTTTAGCAACTGGTTCCCGACGGCGATGATCGGAAGCGGCCTCATGCTCCATTTTTATTCCACCAAGTGGTTTAAACTGTTGCACGTTTTTACCGGCTGGGATAATTTTCAAACCCTCGGAAATTACAACTACCTGTTCATCGAACTGGGCCACGCCATCATTGTGGCGGGCATCATCATGTACATTACCCCGTTGTGGAAACGGATGCCTTCTTTAGTGTTAAAATTTGGCAGCGAAACGCTCACCGTTTACACCGTACACTATATTATTTTATATGGCGCCGTTTTTGGCATTGGGTTGTCCACTTTCTGGAAACACAGCCTTACGCCACTGCAATGTCTGATTGGTGCCCTACTGTTCGAAGCACTTTTCATCTGGATGGTTATTTACATTGAGCCCCTGCGAAAGTACTGGGAACGGTACGTTGTCGCAACGGTTGAATACATTGGAAAAGCTACCCGGGTGATGGGCGCATTAGCCTGGCACCGGGCTTTTCGCCGGCAGGCACGGCCTTTCCTCGCAGAAAATTTGCCTCAGGTTTATCGCTTGCTGCCGAAAAGTTTTCGCCAGCGGGTTTAGTTAGTGTCCGTCTTTATAGTCCGATAGCTGCGTTACGCTCGACCCCAAAATTGGTCAATTACGCGAGTAAACTCCCATTTTTGGGGTCTTCGCGTGCCTTGCTCTCGAACTCTAAAGAACAGACACCGACTCAATGGACAGACACTAGTTCTTGTCTGCTCTTTATAGTCCGATAACTGCGATATAACTGGCCCTTAAACTAACTTTCTTCAGATTACGTTATCCTTACTTGCACAGATTTGATACTTTTGCAATTTCATTGCAAAATTGCAGGTCATTGAGTGATGCCATAACGAAAAAAATAGCTGTATAATGAAATATTCGATTGACAAGCAAGAGAAGTACGCTGTATTTCGGCTGGAAGAAGAAAACCTGAACTCCCTCCTTGCCCCCAACCTGAAATCCGAGTTTGTTATTTTTGCCAATGAAGGCATCGTGAATCTGATTCTCGACCTCTCCGGGGTGAAATATGTAGATTCATCGGGTCTTAGCGCTATTCTTACCGCCAACCGCCTGTGGAAAGAACTGGGTATGTTTGTGCTGACTGGCATCGTGCATCCGAGTGTGAAGAAACTGATTGAGATTTCGCGTTTGGACAGCGTATTGACCATCATTCCTACCGTTGCGGAAAGCATTGAATATGTGTTCATGGAAGAACTGGAACGGGATTTGAATGCGGAAGTCGAAGAAGACGTCTAAGAGCTTGTTGGGGGGTTCGTCTATCGGCTACGAGCGGCAAATTTTATTTTATACTGCGTTGATTTTTTTCACTATAGCTGCTGGCTATGTCTGCAAAAATCGCCTTGTCTAAAATAAAATTTCCTCGGACTCGCTCGATCACGAAAACCCCAACAAACTCTAAGTTTTTTGACTTTTTTTAACGACAAAAGCGCGCTCACTTTCGTGGCGCGCTTTTGTCGTTTGTAGTGACCGGGTGACTTCAAGTCAGCGGGCATTTTCACAATGTTTATGGATTAAAAGGTGCCACGGCAACCTGTGAGCGCGATTGCAGCGTCACCCCGTACCAGACCTTACTGTCCACCTGAACACCTTCAAATTCGGCTGGTTCCCAGGTGGTTGTTTTCAGCGTGGCTTCCACCAATCCGGCTAAGTGTCCCTGTCCGTATACTTTTACTTTGGCGGCTTGTCCTTTTTTATTGATCACCATGCTGACGAGGAAACCCTGCTTGTCCTGCATCGGTGAGGTATTGGAAACCAAAATTGCTGAATGCGGCACGTAGGTTAATCCCATTTCAAAATCGCTGAATTTGGATAGTTTGCGCACTTCGGCGACTAAGTCTTTTTCCAGCGAACCGTCTTTACTGGCATATTTTGGCGCTGTATCAAACTCACAGTCGGTTAAAGGCAGCCCCATTTCGATTTTTTTTGGCGCGTAATCGGCATTGCACGGAAGTTGCGCCTGATCAGAACCGGCTTTGTAAGAAGCCAATGCAAATGGCGCGCTGCTGGTGGTCGCGAGTTCCTGTGCGTTCAACATGCCTGCAAATAGTGTAGCAAAAGCAAGCGAAAAAATTGACGTTTTCATAGACATAAAATTGATAATGATGAATGAATAATTTTTGAAAAAAAATAATTTGACGTAGTTGCTATGTGTAAAACTAAAACCGTGCCAAACTTTTTTCGAAGGGCAGAGGTGATACCTTTTTGAAAAGAGTTTCCTCTTTGGGAAGCCGTTCAGCGGTAACACCTTTCCAAAAAGGTGTTACCGCTTCTTCGTGCTCAAAAAAATCTTTCAATGACCTGTAACATCCTGTTCTTTACAATCGTCGTGCCAAAGAAATGAGCTTAACCTACTTCAAACAGCACATATTGCCGGTTAAAGACAAACTCTACCGCTTAGCCCTGCGCATCATGAGTGATGACGCGGAGGCTCAGGATGTGGTGCAGGAAGTTTTGGTGAAAGCCTGGAAACAGCAGGATGCCTGGCCGACCATCCGCAACGTGGAGGCCTGGTGTATGAAACTGACAAAAAACCACGCCATTGACAAGATCCGCAGCCATCGCAGGACGGAGCGGTTGGAAGTGCCTTCCTTTCCGGGTTTGGCTGCCGATTCGCCGTCGCCGCTGGCTGCAACTGAATATTCGGATACGCTGGCACATTTGGTGAAACTGATGCAGCAGTTACCGGAAAAACAGCGCCTCGTGATGCACCTGCGCGACATCGAAGAGCAGAGTTATCAGGAAATTGCCGAACTATTGGACATGCCTATGAACCAGGTGAAAGTCAACTTATTCCGTGCGCGGAATCAGGTTCGGACTTTGTACCTCCAAACAGAAAAACATGGATTATAAAACGCTGATTGAAAAATACTTTGCCGGCGAAACCACGCTAGAAGAAGAAAGAAGCCTGAAAGCTTATTTCCGGAATGAAGCGTCGGTGGAAGACGGGCTGAAAGGATATGCTCCCCTGTTCCGGTTTTTTGAGAAGGAGCAAGCGCGCGTCTTGCCTGCCGGATTTGAGCAGCAGGTGCAAGCGGAACGGACCATCAAGGGGCGTCGTTTTCGCCTGAGTCCTCTCCGAATCGCCGCTGCTGCCGCCATTGCTGCACTGTTATTGATGGCAGGGGTCTTAGTTTACCGGGAAGTGGTGCCCGAAACTGCACCGGTAGCAGCCATAGACTGGTCGAAATACGAACCCAAAACGCCGGAAGAAGCCTATAAAATTACGCGGGCAGCCTTGATGAAAGTATCGAGCGAAATGAATCGCGGTGTAGGTTTGGCGGCGGAGAAAGTGGATCTGGAAATTCAACGATTGAGCGATAGGGAGGATTGATTTGAAAATGTGCTGATTTGAAGATTCGTGGAATCATCAAATTTTCAAATTTTCAAATTGCCCCCTCATCTTCAAATTTTCAAATTATCAAATTGTCTTAATTTTCAAATCATGAAACCATTCCTGACTGTCTTATTACTCACCCTGGCTTTGACGATTACGCTTTCCGCGCAGGACAACGCCATTGACAAGTACTTTTCACAATATGTGGAAGACGACCGCTTTTCAGTGATCTACATCAGCCCGAAAATGTTCCAGATGATTGGCGACATAGAGATCAATGAACTGGACTTCGAGGGCGACGAAGATGCAGTGGTACTCAAAGACATTGCCAAAGACATCAAATCACTCCGGATTTTGACAACAGAAGCCACGCCCGACAAATTCTACAAGGAGTTTAAAGCCAAAATCAACACGTCCGAATACGAAGTGCTGATGACGGTGAAAGAAAAAGACGGCGGCAACCTCGAATTTTTGGCCAAAGGCAGCAATGGCGAAACGATAGATGAATTGCTGCTTTTGTCTTATGATGATGAGTTCGTGCTGATCAGTTTTACCGGCAAAATCAACCTCAGCAAGGTATCGAAATTGGCCAGAACTGTAGATAAGAACGAAAAGCGAAAAGAGGATTGAAGATAATTTGATTGACGGGAGACGGTTGACGGCCCGTCCACCGTCTCCCATCCACCGTTTCAAAAAAAAACACCATGAAAAAGACCTTCATCATTGCCCTGTTTGCTGTGGCTTGCAGCACTTTTTCTTATGGACAAAAAGATCCGATCCGGGATTTTGTCAAACAATACAGTAACTCGCCCAACGCTACGGATCTCCGCCTACAGGGCTTTCTAATTCGATTAGCCGCCAATGCTTCGGATGAAGCCCCCGCAAAGAAATTGTTAAAAAAGATCAATAAACTGAGCCTGCTGATCCTGGAAAACGGAGAACAACCTGCCCGGGAAGATTTCGACCGGCTGATGAAAAATGTGAAGGCCGCACAATTTGAAGACCTGATCCTGGTGTCGCAGGGTGCTGAAAAAGTGAACTTGCTCATCCGGGAAAAAGACGGCCTGATCAATGACATCCTCATCTTTGTAAGCGAACCGGATGAATTTTTGATGTTGCACCTGGAATGTAAGTTGCACTTCAGCGACCTGAATGACCTCGATATTGATGTGGAGGGTGCAGAGCATTTGAAATCACTTCCCGAAAAACGCATCCGGGTATAAGTCGTGTCTGTCTTTATAGTCCGATAGCTGCGTTACGCTCGACTAAAAAAACGGTCATTTACGCGAGTAAACTCCCGTTTTTGGGGTCTTCGCGTGCCTTGCTCTCGAACTCTAAAGAGCAGGCACCTTTATAGTCCGATAGCTGCGTTACGCTCGACTAAAAAAAAATTTGAACAAATAAAAAAACCCTTGCTAAAAAAGCAAGGGCTTCTAACCCAAACAAATAAACACAAAAACTACTTTTTTGGATATCGCAAATATAATGGCTTTTTCTTAACATTTGCCATAATATGCGTACCTTTTTGCCCTCGAAAAAATGCAGAAAGTGACGCTATCCAAATTTTCTTTTAAAAACAGATCGCCGCGGGTGAAAGCGGAGATCGCGCTTGCATTTGCAATAGGCCTTGTCCTCATCAGCAATTGGTTTCACCCTTTTGGAGCGCCTTTGCCAGCCGTCGGTCCATTTTTTGACCCTGCGAAGGGATTCTGGCAAAATGCGGAACCACTTGGTGCCATGGCTAACGAGGCTATTGAATTCCCTGTTCAGGGGAAACAGGTTTCCATCCTGCTCGACGACCGCATGGTGCCGCATATTTTCGCGGAAAGCGAACCTGATGCTGCTTTTGCGCAGGGCTACATCACTGCCCAAAACCGGCTTTGGCAAATGGACATTGCCACACGCTCTGTGGGCGGCAGATTGTCGGAAATTCTGGGCGAACGCACCTTGAAACGCGACCGGTTGCAACGCCGCAAAGGCATGGTTTTTGCTGCCGAACGCGCGCTGGAAGCCTGGAAAAAAAAACCGGAAGAAATGGCGATCATCGAAGCTTATACTGCCGGGATCAACGCCTGGGTGGCTTCGCTGAAACCGGAACATTACCCGCTGGAATTCAAATTGCTGGGGTATGCACCTGAGCTCTGGACGCCGCTCAAGACTTCGCTCATGCTGAAAAACATGGCCGAGACCCTTTGTTCCCGAAGTGATGACATTGGCGCATCCAATTCCATAGAGCTGTTTGGGGAAGAATTGTTCCGCTTTTTGTACCCGGAATACAATCCTAAGCAATCGCCTATCATACCCGCAGAAGTGAGCTGGATTTTTAAATCCGTCGCTAAACCCGATCTCCAGCCCCAGCTCAGCGGCCTGATTCCTTTTAAAAACATCCCACAATCGCCGGAAGGTATCGGCAGTAACAACTGGGCTTTGTCGGGCAGTAAAACAGCCTCGGGCAACCCGATGCTTTGCAACGACCCGCACCTTCGGCTCACGCTGCCTTCGATTTGGTACGAGGTGCAAATCCATACGCCGCAGTTGAATGCTTACGGGGTTTCCCTGCCCGGCGTTCCGGGTATTGTCATTGGGTTTAATGAAAACATCGCCTGGGGATTGACCAATGTGGGGCAGGATGTGCTCGACTGGTACCGTATCCGTTGGGCGGATGCAAACAAAAACAGTTATTTGCTTGACGGCGCGCCGAAGCAAACGGAAATCCGGGAGGAAGTCATCCGGGTGCGCGGACGGAAAGAACCAGTAACCGATCAAGTAAAATATACCATTTGGGGACCCGTTGTTTACGAAACTGAACCCTCGGAATATTTAGATATGGCCATGCGCTGGGTTGCGCACGATATCCCTTCGGAGACCTGCCCGAATGAAGTGGGACTGTTTTTTGGCCTGATGAAATCCAAAGATTATACAGCCTACAATGCAGCGGTTAGTTGCCTCGAAAGTCCGGCTCAAAACATCGTTTTTGCTTCCAGGAACGGCGATATTGCGATCACAGTAGCCGGGAAATTTCCGATCAAGCAGCAGGAGCAAGGGCGGTTTGTTCAGGACGGCAGCCTTTCGGCCAACGCGTGGCAGGGTTTTATCCCCGCCGATCAAATTCCGAAGGTACTCAACCCGAATCGCGGGTTTGTTGCTTCTGCCAATCAGCGCTCCACCGGCTCCGATTATCCTTATTATTACAATGGCGGTTTTGACGACTACCGGGGTCGGTACATCAACCGGCGCATCGAAGCCATGAAAGGCGCAACGGCGGAAGATATGATGGCGTTGCAAAACGATAATTACAGCATCAAAGCGGAAGAAGGAGCACCCTTGTTATTGGGGTTGCTGGACGTATCGCAGGTAAAAGACCCGCTTGGTAAAAAAATATTGACCGATTTAAAAAGCTGGGATTTTCGTTTCGAGGGCGCTTCTAAAGCACCTGCCGCTTTTGAGGTGTGGTTCCGGGCAACCAACCGACGCGCTTTTGAAGACCTTTTTGATTTTGAAATCCGGGACTCTATGGAGGTGCTATTCCCCGAAACCTGGCGCTTGCTGGAACTGCTGGAGCAACAGCCGGAACACGCCATTTTTGACGACTATTGCACCAATCACAACGAAACAGCCGGGGAAATTGTGACCACGGCCTTTGGCGAGATGGTGGAAACCCTGCGCGATCGCTATGAAACAGAGGGTTTCAACTGGTCGAAACAAAAAGGCACCAACATCACGCATTTGGCCAATATTCCTGCGTTTTCTGCCAATGACGTCCAATGCGGCGGCTATTTCGAAGCCCCGAATGCCATCAGCAAAGCGAACGGCCCTTCCTGGCGCATGATTGTGGAGCTTGGCGATTCGCCGAAAGCACATGGCGTTTATCCGGGGGGACAATCGGGCAATCCCGGCAGTCCGTATTACGATAATTCGGTAGCAGATTGGGCGGCGGGCCGTTATTACGACTTGTTGTTTATGAAGGATGTGAACGATGGGCGGGGAAAAATTCGTGGGCGTGTGGAAATGAGATCTAAATAGTGCCTGTCTTTAGAGTCCGATAACTGCGTTGTGTTTCGCCCCAAAATCGGTCATTTACGCGAGTAAACTCCCGCTTTTGCGTCGAAACACGCCTTGTTCTCAAACTCTAAAGAGCAGACACAGGACTAAATGGACAGTCACTAAACAAATTGGCTAATAATATATTTTCACATGAAAAAAAATGAATTATCCAGCCTGTTGCGGTTAACGGCCATTGTATTGCTCATTGCAGTCGGCGGTTGGTATACCGCAACTTTGCTGCCGTGGTGGCGGGTGCTTGTTTTGGGCTTGCTGGGCGGTCTGTTTTTTGCAGACGGATTAAAAAAATGGGTATTTGCGGCAGGTTTTTTAGGAGGAATGCTCCTTTGGGGACTCCACGCGTCGTATCTTAGCGGGCTGAATGGCGGCATTCTTGGTGAACGCATTGGTGGCCTCTTTGGCGGCATTGGCGCTACGGGGGCGATTGTGCTCACAGCTGTACTGGGGGGCTTGTATGGCGGTTTGGGTGCATGGACTGGGAAGTTGGTGCGGGGTGTTTTTGGATAGGCGACAGTTGGCAGTGGGCAGGATTGCGCTTACTTCTGATCAGGTTATGTATTCAAAACCAACTACCAACATTTTATAATCCTAAATTAACTGCCACCTGCCACCTGAAAAACTGCCAACTTAAATAATGATTGCCACCTTTATTAGAAAATACATCCGCGTATGAAAACAAATGATCCTTATGAAAAAGCCCGAAAACGGGTAAAGGCAAAAAAAGAGTTTTACCAGCACTTCAATTCTTATGTGAGCGTTGGCGCTTTTCTTTTGGTGCTGAACATCGTGACCAGTTTTGGAGACTGGTGGTTTTTTTATCCGATGATGGGCTGGGGCATTGGATTGGCCATTCATTTTATGAGCGTATTCGGTATTCCAGGTATGGAGCACGGAGCAGAAGATTGGGAAGATCGTGCCATTCAAAAAGAAATCGAAAAGATGAAGCGTAAGGGAGAACTCCCTCCCCGCGAAGAACCGGAAGAATCGCTCGAATTGAAGGAAATCATCAAGGAAAAACACGGAAAAAATTGGGATGAGAAAGATCTGGTTTAATGTCCTGGAAGGGACTCTTCAAGGGAGGCAAAATTGTTTGCAATTCAATAACAACTTGTTAACTGCACCTTGGCCCGAAGGCTGACTATCTTTACCAAAAAAGAATGGAACTTACACTCCAACAGTTTGATGCCATCGCAACCAAATGCCGCGATGTTTTTATCAAAAAAACGCACGACTACGGTACTTCCTGGCGGATTTTGAGGCCAAGTTCGTTGACGGATCAGCTTTACATCAAAGCGTGGCGCATTCGTAGCATCGAAGAAAAAGGCGTTCAGCAGGTCAGCGACCCGATAGCCGACGAATTTCTGGGATTAGTTAATTACAGCATTATTGCGTTGATCCAGCATGATTTACCAGCAGATACGCCGCTTGAATTGCCGCTCGAAACGGTCAGCGCACTATACGACCAACAGTTGACAGAAACCCGCAGGCTTTTACAGCAAAAAAATCACGACTACGGCGAAGTCTGGCGCGAACTTCGCGTCAGTTCCATGACCGACCTGATTTTGTCCAAATTGCTGCGCATCCGGCAGATCGAAGACAACCGCGGGCAAACGATTGCTTCGGAAGGAGTAGACGCGAATTACCGCGATATCATTAACTATGCTATTTTTGCACTCATTAAACTTTCGTAAGGGTTGAAGATTTTCTGTAAGGGTTGAAGATTTTCAACCCCAACAAACATATACCAATCATGGGTTTAGGTACAATTTTCATCGCAACGGCCATCGCGGCTCTCCTTTTGACAGCGTTCATGGACTTCGGACTCCACAAAGTAAAAAGCTGGTTCCTGAGTTTTTTTCAGAACTTTGCAGGGGCACTTTTTGTGTTTTCAGGCGCTGTTAAAGCCATTGACCCACTGGGCACGGCTTATAAAATGGAGCAATATTTTGAACAATTCGAGGTCGTCTTCAAAGACACCTGGTTCTCTTTTCTGGCACCTTTGTTTCCAAAATTTGCGGAATATTCTGCCAGTTTTTCGGTTTTTATGATCGTTTTTGAAATCGTGCTGGGGCTTTTCCTCCTCATCGGCGCTTACCGCAAGTTTACGGCGTGGGCATTCCTCTTGCTGGTGGGCTTTTTTACGTTCCTCACGGGCTTTACTTACCTAACCGGCTACGTACCGGAAGGCGTAAACTTTTTCCAGTTCGGCCAATGGGGCAGTTATGTGGAAAGCAATATGAAAGTAACCGATTGCGGGTGCTTCGGCGATTTCATTAAACTGAAACCCAAAATTTCTTTTTTCAAAGACCTGTTTTTGCTCATTCCTGCTTTCCTGTTCCTGTTCCGTTCCAAACACATGCACGCGTTGTTCAGTGCGCCGATGAATTTGGGACTTGCGGTTATTTCCACAGCATTGCTGACGGTGTATTGCATGAGCAATTTTGTGTGGAACCTGCCGGATGTTGATTTTCGTCCGTTCAAAGTTGGCGTCAATATTCGCGAGCAGATGCAGGCCGAACTTGACGCCCTCAATGCAGTAGATATTTTGGAGTACAAAATGACCAATAAAAAAACGGGCGAGGTTGTGGAGTTACCTTATGACCAGTACATGAAAGAATTTCAGAAATATCCGGGCGAAGAATGGGAGTTGGAACAAGTGAAATCGGAGCCGACGGTTTCTCAAACCAAACTCAGCGAATTCGAAGTATCGGATCTTGTGGGAAGTAACGTAACAGAAGCGATTCTGGCGGATTCTAATTACAGCTTCATGGTAATTGCCTACAAATTGTACGGCGGCGAGGATACCACAGTGATTATCACTTCCACGGATACCTTGTACGTTCCGGATACCATTCGCATGGCGAACACGATTCAGATCGCTCGGAAAGCAGCCGGAGTGCAGGAACGCAGGGATACGATCAAAACGAAGACCTGGAAGGATGAAGGATACCTTAAAGCGTGGAAAGAAAAAATAAACCCGGTTTTGATGGCCGGTAAAAAGGAAGGGCTGAACGGGTATGCCATCACGGCTTATCTGGATGCGCAAACCATTGGGAGTTTTCGTCAAAAAATTGGTGCAGAGTACCCCTTCTACACCGCTGACGATATCCTGTTGAAAACCATTATTCGCTCAAATCCGGGATTGGTTTTGATGAAAAACGGGAAGGTCGTTATGAACTGGCACTACCGTCAGTTGCCGGACTATGCAAAGATTAAGGAGAAGTTTTTGAAATAAGCAACGGGAGTAAGGAAATTTACTTTCCTTTACAGTCTCATAAAAAACTGCTTCCAGAAAAGTCATGTTGAGCAGAAGAAACGTTCGTATCAAAGTTATGCAGGTACTTTATGCCGCTGGCAAAGTTCAGGACATGGACTTCGGCAGTGTCATGCAGCTTTACCGCAAAGGCATCAGCCGCTCTTTCGAGTTGTTGTTGTTCAATCTCGATGCGATGATCCGCATTGCAGGTTTTGCACGCCAGGATGCCTCAAAAAAAACAGCCAAACTGCGCCCTACGGACGAAGACCGGCTCTTTACAGCCAAACTATACGACAATAGTTTGTTGGCTTCTCTTTCCGAAAACCCGGGACTCAAGCGCCTGATCCGCGCCTATCACCTCGACGACATGATTGACGAGGACAATGTACGCTTGGTCTATTCTGATTTTGCAAAATCGGAAGAATACAAAAACTACGTCCTAAAAAAGGGCACAGATGAGGAAGACCACATGGAGATGCTGCTCTTCCTTTACAAGCATTGCTGCGCCGACGAGACATTTAATGAATTGGTGGAAGACCACTACCCTGCCTGGATTGACGATAAGTCGCTCATTGTCGGGTCTATGAAAAAGATCTTGAAAGCATTGCCGGCTGAAGCTGATTTTTATGATGCTTACCGCCCGCCGGAAGAAGCCGTGAAGGAGTTTGGCGAGCTACTGGTAGACAAATCTTTTCATACCGATGGCGAATTGCTCGAAATCATCGAACCCGCCCTTAAAAACTGGGATGCGGAACGCGTGGCGGTCATAGATATGATCCTCATCAAAATGGCACTCTGCGAAATGATGTATTTTCCGAGCATTCCTACCAAAGTGACCTTAAACGAATACGTTGAAATTTCAAAGCTGTACAGTACCGACAAAAGCAAAGATTTTATAAACGGCATTCTCGATCGTCTGATGAAAAAATTGCAGAAAGACGGCAAGATTGTGAAAGAAGGACGGGGGTTGATTGAGTAGCAGATGTCATACAAAGTCAAAGAAATATACTACACCTTACAGGGCGAGGGCGCACAAACCGGGCGCGCAGCGGTATTTTGCAGGTTCACGGGCTGCAATCTCTGGAGCGGCAGGGAAGAAGACCGCAGTAAAGCAGTGTGCCAGTTTTGCGATACGGATTTCGTAGGCACTGACGGCCCAAACGGCGGACGTTTCAAAACCGCAGAGGCTTTGGCCGTAGCCGTAGCCGCGCAATGGCCGGGAGGCGGAAAACCCTACGTGGTGTGTACCGGCGGCGAACCTTTGTTGCAACTCGATGAGCCGCTCCTTGCGGCATTTCATCAAAAAGGATTTGAAGTGGCTATTGAAACCAATGGCACCATCCTGCCGCCACCGGGAATAGACTGGATATGCGTGAGTCCCAAAGCCGGCTCGGAGTTGATCCTGCTTGCGGGCCATGAATTGAAATTGGTGTTTCCGCAGCCTGGTGCGGAGCCGGAACACTTTGAAAAGCTTGATTTTGAGCACTTTTTCCTGCAACCGATGGACAGCCCGCAGCAGGCGCAGAACATTCAGCTCACCCTGGCGTATTGCCTTGCCCATCCGAAGTGGCGATTGAGCTTGCAAACGCATAAAGTGTTGCACATCCCTTAGAAAAGAAAGAGCAAAACGCAAAACGGCGAAATGCAATTTACTGATTTGCTACTTATATTTCATATAAACCTTTTCAATAGCCGCAGCCAGTTTGCGATCTTTTTCGGTTACGGTATCGCCCGCATCGTGCGTATTGAGGTGGATTTCTACTTTGTTCCACACATTGCTCCAATTGGGGTGGTGGCTCATTTTTTCGGCGAGCAAGGCCACCTCCGTCATAAAGGCAAATGCTCCAGAAAAGTCTTTGAAAGTTAGCTTGGCGCTGAGTTTGTTATTCGCTTCGGTCCACATAGTCAATACATTTTTTCCTAACAGGTTCAAGAATACTAACATCGGGAAAAGGAATCTTGTTGCTTTGGTCTCTAAAGTCTAACCTCTATCATCTAATATCTAACATCTAATTAGTAATCTTGCGTCACAAAACTGCCCGGAATGTCCCTGCTCAAAAAATTAGCCGGCGAAACTGCCATTTACGGCGGTGCCACCATCCTTTCTCACCTGTTGAATTTCATCATCATTACGCCCTATCTGACGCGGATATTCAGAGGTGAGCGCGATGAATATGGCATCCACGGCCTGATGTACGCTTATGCAGGGTTATTGATGGTGTTGTTGACGTATGGGATGGAAACTGCTTTTTTTCGATTTGGCCGAAAGGAAGAGGATCGGGAACGCGCTTTTTCCACGGCGTCCATTTCCTTATTGAGCAGCACGGTTTTTTTGGGCGCTTTGATGTTTCTTTTTGCTTCGGAAATAGCTGGTTTACTGACGCAACCATCTGATTCAAAATACATTATTTATTTTGCGCTGATCCTTGGGTTTGATGTGCTGTGTGCCATCCCGTTTGCCCGGCTGCGCATGGAAAACCGGCCCAGGCGTTTTGGCATGCTGAAAGTAGTGAACGTAGCCGTTAATGCAGTGTTGATCCTATTTTTTCTGGAGATTTTACCCTTGATGGGAAAAGAGAATGGCCTGTTTCCGGGAGTTTACCTTCCAAACCATGAATTGCACTATGTTTTTATAGCCAACCTGCTTGCCAGTTTGGTCACGATCATCATGTTGTTGCCTTACTGGCGAAAGGTGAACTGGCAATTCGATCGCGCCTTGTGGCTAAAAATGATGAAATATGCGTTGCCATTGGTTGTAGTAGGTTTGTCGGGGATGATCAATCAGCTTGCAGATCGGTTTTTAATCAAATCCCTGTTGCCCGGAACCCTGGAAGAAAACCTCGATCAATTAGGGGTTTACAATGCCTGCATCAAAATTGCAGTGCTTATGAATTTGTTTACCCAGGCATTTAAATACGCCGCTGAACCTTTCTTTTTCAGCCACGCTGACCGAACCGACGCGCGAAGTCTTTACGCCCAGGTTGGTCAGGCATTCACCTTGATTGGCGCTGTGGCTTTTTTGGGCATCCTGCTTTACCTTGATTATTTTCAACTCCTGATTGGCAGTGATTTCAGAGAAGGTCTTGGAATTGTGCCGATTACGCTCATGGCCTACCTTTTTCTGGGTATTTACTACAATTTTTCCACCTGGTACAAACTGACCGACCAAACGCATATCGGGGCTTACATTTCTGTAGGCGGCGCTGTCATTACGCTCGTGGTCAATATTTTGCTGATTCCGCGCATTGGGTATGCCGGATCGGCCTGGGCATCATTGGCCTGTTTTGGTTTCATAATGGCAGCGGGTTACGTCATTGGACAGCGGTATTATCCAATTCCTTATCCAATTGGCCGTATGGCTTTATACATTGCCCTGGCTGTGGGGATTTACCTTTTGAGCGAAGCGACTAAAGTGGAAGATCAAATCCTGCGCACGGTGATCAACACAGGATGGCTGGTTTTCTATTTGCTGTTAGTGTATGGAATGGAGCGGAAGGGGCTGCTTCAGAAGCGTGCAGCGCATTGATTTTTTTGTATTTTTGAAAAAAAATTGGCCGATGAGCAGGTTCATAAAGAATTTGGAAATCAAGAATTTCAAGTCTATCCGGCAGTTGAATTTGTCGTGTGGCAAAATCAATATTGTAGTCGGCAGCCCCAATGTTGGTAAGTCTAATATTTTGGAAGCGCTATCTCTGCTGGGTGCTGAATACAGCAAGCCAGAAGCGCCTCTTCTTTCTGCTTTTATTCGTTATGAAAACCTTCGCAATCTTTTTTACGACCAAAACACACGAAATCCGATCGAAGTCAATGCGAAAGGCGTTGGGTGCGCCCGTATGCTTTATGCCGATGAAAAACAGCAATATGAGCTTGTATTTGGGCAAAATGAAGCGGTGGTTCAGGAGTTAATTACTTCGCGTGGTATAGACATGGCACTTGATAGTGCAAACACAGCTTATGCAGATGCTCCGGGAGCCGTTGTCCTTACGGCTTTAAGTACCGGGGTAAACCGAACCCGTTACCAGGAAAAAGGAGCCGTTGTGAATGAAGGAGCCGAGGATATTGCCTGAGTGCCATGCTGATACCTTACTGGCAGAAGTTTCGGGGTTCAAAGCCAATCATCAGCCCAATATCAATGAAGTTGCCAAATCCATGGAGGTTCATTTCAAAGGTAGTTTGGCCATCGGAATTGTTGATGACGATAATCGGATTCCAAATACTTATAATTTTCGACCTCGGAGAGGTCAAAGGTTTGTAGAAATGCATCGGGTTGACCTTAATTCCCGACCTTGGAGAGGTCGAACGTTTGTTTCCACGCTATTTTCTGCAAACCTTCGACCTCTCCGAGGTCGGGAAAACATTGAAATGCTACATTTCTACAAACCTCTGACCTCTCTGAGGTCGTATGGCAAAAAGCATTTCAAAGCGGCTGGATAGTTACTTTTCTTTTCATCGCAACACAAATTTAAGCGTGTTTTGTGTCCGGAAAAACTAGACCATCCCAGTTGCGCAAAGGCCGTTTTCATCTAAAATTATGGGATAGTTCCTCTCGCCTAATCACGGAAGAGGAGCGGCGACGTTGTACCGCCGAACTCCGATTCGGCGTTGTTGTTTACGGCAGTGTGATTTTCCGCTGAACTGGAGTTCAACGGTACAATGCTGGAACGTGCTGACGAAAGCCAGCCCGCTTGTGACCAACCTCCGCATCATCTATGTCAGAGGAGTACTGTGGGGGGTGTGAGGTTTGGTGCCAGTTGGAAAAAATATCCCTACGATATTAGCAAAGAAAGTTAAAAGTCACAGCTTTCCCCGTGTGCCTTCAACCACTTCACCACCTGTTTATAATCCGGAATCGCCTTAGCCACCACCGCCCAGAAATTTGCAGAATGGTTGAATTCAACCAAATGGGCCAGCTCGTGAACGATGACATAATCTATCACCTGCGGCGGCGTAAACAGCAAGCGGGTGGACAACCGGATGAAACCGGTGCGGCTGCAACTGCCCCAGTTCGACTGGTTGTAGCGCATTTGCACGCCGCTGATTTCTTTTTGAAAAAAACGGTCGTTCCACTCGTCAACCCGGCGCTCGATTTCGGGCAAAAAATCCTGCGCTACTACCCGGCTCAGCAATTGTTTGATGGATTTCTCTAAATCTATGCCGCTTTCTATCGGACTAAGCCGCAGGTGGATGACCCCGTTTTGTAGCCGCGCCGTATGCGTTTTGCGATCTTCGTAAACGACTTTTAGGGTGTAATTGCGTTCGCCTACTTGCAACGCCTCCCCGTCGGAGAATGTTTTTGGCGTAAAGCGCTGTGCTAATGGTGCCCGCTGGGCCAGCCGTTCGTGTAGCCACTCGTGCAGCCACTTCAGGTGTTTCCGTTCTTCAGAAATAGAAGTCAGCGTCGGCATCCGCAGCGTTGCTCCGGTTTTCCCGATGGCTGCGCGCACGTTCGGTCTTCGTTCCCGGATGATTTTCACCGGAACGATGGCATGGTGGACGGAGAGCGTGGTATGTTGCGTTTGTTTTTTCATCCCGGATGAGTAGGAATTCGCTGCTTTTTTCGGTCACAAAGATCAGAAAAAAACGACAAGAGCCATCCCAATTCTTTTCGGGATGGCTCTTATCTTTTAGACTTATGCTGAATGATTAGTTGTCCGACTCGAATGCGCCAAAATCAAACAACAACGAGAACCGCAGCGTGTTATCGAGCGGGTTGCGCTGGTTAGTAGTTGGTACTAAGTAAGAGAAGTTCATCCCGAAGATGTTGTATTTCAGGCCCAAACCAACCGTAAAAAACTTGCGGTTGCCTTTTTGTACGTGCTCGTAAAAATACCCGGCGCGCACCGCAAACTGCTTGTCGTACCAGTATTCAACGCCTAAAGAGAACTGCAACTCGCGAAGCTCTTCGTTGAATCCTTCCGGCGCATCGCTGAAAGAAGAAAAGATGCCGGAAACCGAAGATTGCTGTTTGTAGTCCAAGCGACCATCCTGGTCAACGTCGCAATTCGTGCCGGTAGGGCAGGGGGTCGGTACCATCAGTTTGTTGAGGTCGCCGGCGAACGTAAGGGTATTGAAATCGTCGAGGTTCAATGTCCACGCAGCGCCGAGTCCGAAGTTGGCCGGAATGAAATCCCGGTCAATAGATTTGGTATACGTGATTTTCGAACCAATATTTGTGAATGCCACACCAATGGTCAGATCAGAGTCGCCATTTCGCGTTTTGATGGGCGTTTTGTAGGTGAAGGAGATGTCCGCTGCACCGCCAACGCCGGCTTCGATGGTTTCGCCGCCTTCCAACTGCTGACCTGCGGCGAGGTTGGAGTAGATGAATTTACCGGTGATGCCTGCCGAGAGTTTGTCGCTCAGTTTCCGCGCATAAGCGAAAGCGACTTCAAATTCATTGGGACGTCCCATCAGCAATTCCTCGCCTTCCGTATCCGTAAACTGGATGCTGCCCAGCGAAAAATACCGCAGGCTCATGCCCAGCGTTTGAAACTCGTCTAATTTAACATAGCCAGTCAGGTACGCCAAATAGACGTCCGAAAGGCCGAGCGAACGCAGCCACGGCGTGTAGGTAGCCGAAACGCCGACTTCCTGCTCGGCAAAAACCAATTTGGAAGCATTGAAATGCATAGCGTTGGGATCGGCGGACACACCGATGCCGACATCGCCCATCGCGCCTGAACGCGCGTCAGAGACAATGCGCAGGAATGGAACTGCCGTTACGACCGTATTGGTACACGGAGTGCCATCCAAATTATATAAATTGCCATCCGGGCCTTCATAACACTGCGCGTAGGAAGCTATTGAAAACGCTCCTGCGAATACTGCTGATATAGCAACTTTGAGTAACCAGCTCTTCATGAGATATACTTTGTGAGTTTAGACAAAAAATTACAAGATGGTACGCGCTTAGCGCTGAAATGTTTCAGTGAATGGGGTCAAACGACCTTTCTGATCAAAAAACATACCGCATTCTTTACGTCGAAAGTAGTTGATTTATTTCAGGGGGATCAAAATTTTGCTTATTTGTTATTTTAGGATCACCAATTTTTCAAAGTCACTTTCGCCGTTTAGGGTGTTGTTCGCCGTCAAACGGCTGCGCACCTTCACCTTATAGAGGTAGACGCCACGCGCAAGCCGGTCGCCATAATCGTCCCGACCATCCCATTCAATACAGTCGCCGAGTCGCATGGCACCATCCGAGATCATCGTTTGTTCAAGGCTTTTGATGAGCCTTCCGGAAATGGTATAAATCTGAATCAGTACGTCTAATTCCTGGCCAGCCATATTGTGGTCGAACTGGAAACAGGTGCGGTCGGTGAACGGATTGGGGTAGTTCAGAACGTGTTCCAATGCAATTTTTTCAGAATTGGCTACAATGAATTCAGTATACCCCTCTGCCGAATTATTGGCGACATCCCAGGCTTTAACCCGCATGGTATGGCGACCTTCGGCTAATTTTGCGAGAGGGTAGCGGACTGTTCCACGGGTATAATCGTCGAGTTCGGCTTCGTAGAAATCGTTGAGCAGGTAAGTATTTTGAGTATTGTTGTCCAAAACACCATCCAGATCGTGGCCAATGCTGTTGCCAACGACATTGATGCCGTTGTCGTCCTGGAGTTTGGCTAAAAGCACCGGTTTGTCGTTGGTAATGCCGCCGAATACAAAATCTTCGGTATTCATAAATACTTCAACAACCGGTCCCTGATCATCTGCAAGCGCGCCGGGGGAAGTGCCGCCGATAACGATGCGGTCGTAAAAACCACTGGCGTCCTTTTGCGCGTCGGTATCCGCTGCATAATAGCTGATCCGACCCCGGCCATACTGGTAATTGATGTCTTTCGGAACCACAAAGGTGAACATAAATTGCCCGTTCAGCACCGTAGCCCGGCCTTTGAAAAGCACATTTTTTTGAAGGCTGAAAGCGCGCACGATACTCCCGGCATCCTGGCCAAGCGTCGTAATGTTCTGCGCTTTGTCGTAAACAGTAGGAAAAACCGTGCCATTAAAATCCGGAAGCACTTGTCCCGCTGCATCCGTCACCACGCCTTTAACGGTAACCCTTTGCAGAGCCCTGAGCGTATCCAATTGGTTGTCTGATACATCGTGTTCGTCAATAAAAGTCGTGGCAACCTGAAATTCAGGCAGCGCGATCTGCTGGGCGGGGTCGCCCAACAAGGCAAATTTTCGGGCATTGACTACGCTACTCTCTCCGGTGAAGGTGTTTTTGGAAAGGCGCATGGCTTCTCCCAAAGAAGCCGTGTGGCCATCCACCAGCTGGAATAGCCGGAACAGGGCTTTTTCGGTGAGGTCGGCATTGGAATTGGCAAACACAGCGCGGGTCGTCGTCATTAAAGCCATAGCGCCACCTTTCGGATTCAAAATGACTTCTTCGCCCGCCGTAACAAAAGCCGGGTCGTCGAAACCTGCAAAAGTACAGGTCGCCGTCACCAGCAACGGCGTTCTTTGGTCGTTATCCCAGGCGGTAATGTCCGAAATGCTTAGGATGCGTTCCTGTGCCCAACCTTTCGGACCGCCGTGCCCGAGGTAAGTCATCACTAAGGCACCTTTAAAAATGGCCTTATTGATGGCTTCTGTCAGCGCGGGAACGCGGTTGCCGCCAAGCGTATTGACCTGTGGGAAAGCATCTAAATACAGTTTATTGATGTTGAAATAAGGAAAGCTGTTTTTGATTTTATTGGCAATTTCATCCGCATCGCCCATGTGTTGATTGCTGTCCTCGTCGTCGCCGATGAAGACTAATTGGTTGCGCCAGTCGCCAAAAGCAGCAGGGTTGATGTCGTATTGAATAATTTTGGAAACGACAGCTTGGGCTTCCTCCGGCGTTTTAACGGGCAACCTGCCCAACCCGACGTTGAGGGAACCCAAAACTAAGTTATCGCGGTTCGTTCCATAAAAAATGGCGTAATAATCGTCTGTTGGAAACGCAGACAGGGCATCAAGCGCTTCCCGCTCGAACACCGGGATGAAATTTCCACCCAGTTCGTAGACATTACGCGCGTCAAAAGAGCCGTCGCCGACCAGCAACAAATAGCGAAAGTTTTCGTCGCGTTCGTAGATCAGTTTAGCAAAATCGCGAATTGCTGCCAGGTCGCGGGCACCGGAAGAAAACTCGTTGTATACCTGCTCAACTGGTGCCATGGCTACGGTCAGGTTGCTGTGACTGTTGCGGTGCTGTGCCAATTGCTGTGCTGCCGCCTCGAAATCAGGATGATAAATGATGAGCATATCTGCCCGGGTAATGCCGTGCAGGTTTTGGTTGAGAATTTTACCCACTGCTTCCGGGGTGAGGAAACCGGCGCTGGTATTAAAACCGATGAATTCCCGCAAAGTTGGTGTCGCGACGCCAAAACTCAGCTGGGTGCCACTGATGACCGTTTCCTGAAGCTTGGGCCGTAACGGATCGGTGATGTCCCAGATTGCAATCGTGTTGCCTGCGTTCGACAACGTGAAGGTGGCATCCGGAAAGCCCGTCGTTTGCACATCGCGGAACAGCATTTGGTTGCCATTCATGCTCAGTGCCCGGCGCACATTGAGTTGAATATAATCCAACCAGGCTTCGCTCTGATCATCCTGATTTTGCGGATGGGGGTAACTCACTAAAGCGTCAAAATCACTTTGGGTGAAAGTCGCTGTAGTATTAATGGTTGCGATATTCGCATAGCGGTTCAGGTTAAAATTGATTCCTGAAAAGGAACTGGAAACGCTGTTGGCAAGGGAGCTTTGAAAGCTTTGGCTATTGATTATCAACGTAAACCGCGAACTTGCTCTGGCCCGAAGCGCCATTTCTGCCCTGATTTTTACAGGCGTTGCAGCATCTATATTTGGAAAAGAGAAAAGCTTGTCGTAGCGCAGTTCGCGCGATACCTTCAGTTTGTCTCCATACCATTTCTGACCGGAGCCTTGCGCCTGGTTGGTCCACTCATGAAGCAGGTTGCGTTTGTCTTCTTCCAGACGGGCATAATCGTCAAAGGATGTAGAGGTGTAAGCGGTGCTGCCGAGCGAACTTTGGCTGGCAATGCGCAGGCCGTTTCCTGCACTGATTTTCAGAAAATAAGATATTTGGGTGTCGTACAGGTGTTTTTCCCTAGTGAATTCACCGGCAGTGGCTTCGTATCGCCACTTGTTCAGGCCATCCGAATAAATCAGGATGTAATCGCCGGAATTAAATTTACCGTCTTCCTCACCAACAACCTGGATATGGTTTTCGACCAAGTCGTCTTGCCTGTCGTCTTGGGAATACGCCGGCACCATCCCGGCGCCATTGCCATAGATCTTTATGGTTCGGGGATCAATATTGTCGAGGTTGGCGATTTTGAGCGAATTCTTCAAAAAGTCATAGGTAAGTCTGAAAAGTCCCCGGTTTGCAACCGTAAACTGATAAATATCCCCGTCGCTCAGTGCTGAAGTTTCCGTTCCGGTTGGGCCCCGCCACGCAAGATTATCAACGGAAGGGACATGCACCACCCGCAATTGCACAGCGGTCAGGCGTTCATAGCGGTCGCCGTTTTTGATGATGGGAACAAAGCTGAGCCTTCCGGAAAATTTATTCCGGTCGCGTTCTACAACGGTTTCAAAATTGAGCTGCGCGCCCAAAAAAACATCGTCCGGGGAAGGCCTGCGCTCGAAGGGTTCAAAAGAGGCACTAACGACCTCTACGCGCAAGGTGCCGTTGGAGGGTACCGGGAATGTGCGCACTAAAAAAGGCAGACTTGGCCGCTCATCACTGTTAGATCCGCCTTCGAAACGCCAGCGTTCGTAGGTGTCTTCGCCAACCTGGAAAACGATGGGTTCTATTTTCCAGACAAATTGTTCGCGGAGGATAGTTTGCGCATTTCCTGTCAGGGTGAATAGACCGGCGCATAACAGGAGTGCCGTAGTAAGTTGTTGCTTCATAATGTTGTGGCATTTATAAAATCGAGAGGATGTCTCCGAATTTTGCTTAACCGTTAGCAAAACGATATGGTTTTTGCAGTATTGCCTTGTTAACAGATGCAATGAACGTTGATAAGTCGTGTGGCAGACTTTCTTTGTGATTCGTATGGATCGCAAGGTCTCTGTAGATTGAAAATTGCTCCGCCATCATTTCTAAAATTGCTTAATTTTGTAGGAAACGATCGTTTATGTTTGAATCTTCTGTGGAAGAAAATTTATTGGAAATGCCTTCGCTGCCACTTTTGCTGGATCGTTTACACGCCCGGTTAAATGACGAGCAAAAACGGCGCACGGAGTTCCGCTCCTGGCTTTCAGGGGATGTGAAAGCCGAGTTTATCAACGGCAGCATTCTCATGCATTCGCCAGCGGCTGACGATCACAACGAAGCAACAGGGCAATTGTATCGCATTATTAGCCTTCATGCCGATCTGTATAAACTTGGCAAAGTGCGTGTAGAAAAAGCCTTAGTCGGTATGAGCCGCAATGATTATGAACCGGACATCGCCTTTTGGAGAAAAGAGGTGGCTGATCGCTTTGAACCGGGCATGAATGTTTACCCTATTCCAGATATGGTTGTGGAAGTATTGTCGCCGGGAAAAGAAAACCACAAGTGTGATACTGAAACCAAATTTGCCGACTATGCTGCGCATCGGGTACCAGAATACTGGATTGTAGACCCGAAGAAAAAAACGGTGGAGCAGTACCTGTTGTCTGCCACCGAGCCGGATCAATATGAACTTTACAAAAAAGCCACAATTACCGATGCTATCGAGAGCGTTTCGTTGCGGGGGTTTGCTATTTCGGTAAAGGCTATATTTGATGCGCAAACCAATGCCGAAGTGATGCAGGCGTTTTTGAAAAATACGCGCTGAAAATTGAAGTGTAATGTGCTCATTTGACGTCGCTTTCCTGAGCCACTCCCAGAGCGGAGTCGGAGGGATGCGTACGTTAAGAAAACAATCTTTCACAATGTCTGAAACCATACAAACGTCTCATAATTTCCAGGGTTTGGATGCCGGACTGTGAAAGTTCTCTATATTCGCTGATGCGTACACCATTATTAAAGGCTATGATAAAACGACTACCTCTGTTTTTGCTAAGCGCACTGGCCATTTTTACGAGCCTGCATGCGCAGGATCCCGTTTTTAGTCAGTTCTTTGCAGCGCCTCTGCACGTCAACCCGGCGTTTGCGGGCGTAACCGAAGCGCCACGGTTTACCCTTAACTACCGCAACCAATGGTCGGCGTGGCCAAATGCTTATTCCACCTATGCGGCAACGTATGAACAAACCCTCGAATCGCTCAACAGCGGAATCGGGGTTATCGTCATGGCCGATAATGCCGGAGACGGAATATATAAGACCAACCGCTTTAGTGCGGTTTACGGATACCGCCTTCAGGCATCGGACAACCTGTTTTTTAAATTTGGCGTGGAAGCCGGGCTCATTCAGACCTCGATCAACTGGGACAAATTGGTTTTTGGCGACCAACTTGACCCCATCAACGGCCCAACGGATCCAACCAACGAAGATCGCCCGGAATCGCTAAGCAGAACGGCTGTGGATATTTCTGCGGGTTTGCTGATCTATGCTAAAAATATGTATGGCGGGATTTCTTTAAAACACCTGAACTCGCCGAACGAAAATTTTCTTCAATTGAACGAAAATCTGAATGCCGGCGCGCCGATGCGCCTGACGGTTCACGCAGGGATGGAATTTGAGTTAGGGCAGGGCAATAATCAAAATGAAGGCGCGTTTATATCCCCGAATGTCATGTTTATCAAGCAAGGGCCGTTCGGACAATTGAATGTTGGTTCCTATGCAGGCTTCGGCAAATTCTATGGCGGCCTCTGGTATCGCCATGCGCTTAGCAATGCCGATGCTGCCATCATGATGCTGGGTTTCCGCCACGGCATTTTGCGCATGGGTTACAGTTACGACATCACCCTTTCCGAATTGGCTTCTGCTCCCGGTGGCACGGGAGGAACCCACGAAATAGCCCTTACCATTAACTTGGATGATAGCCGTGCCTTGCAGCGCAAAAAGCGCGCGGCTCGTTACAGCAACTGTTTCAAAATGTTCAATTGAAGGGTTCCAAATGTTAAAGTACCCGAAAAAAGTGCCTGAAACCGTTTAGCGTTATTAGAGAATCAGTTTTTCACTATATTTGTCGGTCATTTCTCGAAACCAAATCTATTCAGGGTAATGAAAAATCTGTTGAAGTCAGGAGTCATCCTTTTGGGATTCGCCCTTGTTGTATTGAGCTCATGCAGTAAAAAAGAGCGCTCATCTACTACGGGCTGGAAACTCAACGATCAAAAGTGGGGTGGTATTGAAAAGTTGGATTATGATGGTCAGATCACCGGGCCTAACCTCGTATTAGTCGAGGGTGGTACATTTACCATGGGTGATACCGAGCAGGATGTAACCTACGATTGGAACAACGTCCCTCGCCGCATTACAGTTTCTTCCTTTTATATGGATGAAACGGAAATTACCAATTTCGAGTATCGGGAATACCTTTATTGGATTACCCGGGTTTTCGGAGAATCCTATCCGGAAGTTTTCCTCAAGGCACTGCCGGATACGCTGGTTTGGCGTGAAGAACTTGCGTTCAACGAACCGCTGGTAGAAACGTACTTCCGCCACCCTTCCTATGAAAATTATCCGGTGGTCGGCGTGAACTGGCTTCAGGCCAACGATTACGCCAAGTGGCGTACCGACCGCGTAAATGAGATGATCCTGATTGAAAAGGGCATCCTCAATACGAATACGGAGCAAAAGGACGACGACAACTTCAATTCGGAAGCCTACCTCTACGGCCAGTATCAGGGCAGCGTTCGCAAGAACCTGAAAGACCTGCGCACCGGCGGTGAACGCCCTGTGCGTTTTGAGGATGGTATTCTGCTGCCGGAGTACCGCTTGCCGACCGAAGCCGAGTGGGAGTATGCTGCTTTAGGCCTTCAGGGTAATCAAGTGAGCGAAAAGGATGAATTGATTTCCGATCGCCGCCTTTATCCCTGGGACGGCAATACCGTGCGCTACCAGAAACGCGACAAGTACCAGGGTCAGATTCTGGCTAACTTCAAACGCGGCGCGGGTGACTATATGGGTATGGCTGGCAAGCTCAATGACAATGCTTGTCCCACAGCGCCGGTGCGTTCATACATTCCAAATGATTTCGGCCTTTATAATATGGCTGGAAACGTGAGCGAGTGGACTCTTGACCTGTATCGTCCGTTGACGAGCATTACGCTGTCGGATGCTGAAAACCACGATTTGAACTCTTATCGCGGTAGCAAATTCCAGAAAAAGATATTGGACGAAAACGGTCGTCCGATTGAAAAAGACAGCCTTGGTCGCGTGCGCTACGAGTATGTTACGGATGAAGAAGCTTCCACCCGCGACAACTATAAGCGTGGCCAGGTTTATAACTATCAGGACGGCGATAAAGAATCACAGGCGCTTTACGACTTCGGCGTTCACACCTTAGTGAGCGATAAAGCCCGTGTTCACAAAGGCGGTTCCTGGGCGGATCGCGCTTACTGGCTGTCGCCGGGCGCACGCCGCTTCAAAGAAGAAGACAAAGGCGACCGCACCATCGGTTTCCGTTGCGCCATGATTCGCATGGGCGCTCCAACGGGCAACGAAGGTAAAGGCGCTAACGAATTTAAGCAGAAACGCAAGCAAAAAACTTCTCGTTTCAGATAAGCCATCAGGCTGAACCGACAATTATCGCAACAAAGCGATTCATCAAAACCTTCATATAGGGAAACCTTTATGAAGGTTTTGTTTTTTGAGAATGTATCGCTTATTTTACGAGTATTCAAAACTGTTTTAAAACGCAAACCAATTATGGCCAAGATAAATCTGACTCAAAGTCAATATGAAGATCATTTGAAACTGCTGGTTGCTAAAATGCGCTACCGGTTGGATAAAATCAACCTGGGAGGCGGCGCAAAAAAAATTGAAAAACTGCACGGCGAAGGCAAGTTGAGCGCAAGAGAACGCATTGAAGGTTTGCTGGACAAAGGCAGCCCGCTTATCGAAATCGGCGCTTTTGCAGGGTTCGAGTTGTACGAAGAACACGGAGGCTGCCCAGCTGGCGGCGTGGTGGTGGTGATTGGTTATGTGAAAGGACGGCAATGTGTGGTAGTTGCCAATGACGCCACCGTAAAAGCAGGCGCCTGGTTTCCCATAACGGCGAAAAAAAACCTGCGCGCCCAGGAAATTGCGATGGAAAACCGCCTGCCCATTATTTATCTGGTAGATAGCGCCGGGGTTTACCTGCCACTGCAGGATGAAATTTTTCCGGATAAGGAGCATTTCGGACGCATTTTTCGCAACAACGCCCGAATGTCAAGCATGGGTGTGCCACAAATCGCTGCCATTATGGGCAGTTGCGTGGCGGGCGGCGCTTACCTGCCGATTATGTCTGACGAGGCGCTGATTGTTGAAAAAACGGGTTCCATTTTTTTAGCAGGCCCCTACCTTGTAAAAGCCGCTGTTGGCGAAGAGGTGGATAAAGAAACGCTCGGGGGCGCCACCACACACTCCGAAATTTCCGGCGTCATCGATTATAAAATGCCCGATGATCCGACCTGCTTAAGCACAATCCGCACCCTCGTGGATAAATTCGGGCATTTCGATAAGGCCGGGTTCGACCGCGCCGACCCCAAACCGCCCCAAGAAAATCCTGAAGAGATCCTCGGGATTATTCCGGATAGTCCAGCCAAACCTTACCGGACGGTGGATGTCCTTCGCCGCTTAGTGGATGATTCCGAACTTACTTATTACAAGCAAGACTACGGTAAAACCATCATCTGCGCGTATGCCCGCATAGACGGCTGGGCGGTCGGCATTGTGATCAACAACCGCGAAGTGGTGCGCAACGCCAAAGGCGAAATGCAACTTGGCGGCGTCATTTATTCCGATTCAGCAGACAAAGCCGCTCGATTTATCATGAATTGCAACCAGAAAAAGATTCCGCTGGTCTTTTTCCACGACGTTACCGGTTTTATGGTGGGTTCGCGCTCGGAACACGGCGGCATCATTAAAGACGGTGCAAAAATGGTGAATGCGGTGGCCAACTCCACCGTTCCTAAATTAACCATCGTGATCGGCAATTCCTACGGCGCCGGCAATTACGCCATGTGCGGCAAAGCCTACGACCCGCGCCTTATTGTGGCCTGGCCTACTGCCCGCATCGCGGTCATGGGTGGCGAACAAGCCGCAAAAACCCTGCTCCAGATACAGGTTTCCACCCTCAAGGCTCAAGGCAAAGTCATTGCGCCCGAAGACGAACAAAAACTCCTAAGCGAAATCAGCGAACGCTACGAAACCCAAACCGCCCCCTATTATGCTGCTGCCCGTCTATGGGTGGACGCCATCATTCATCCGCTTGATACCCGGAAGTGGATTTCTATGGGGATTGAAGCGGCAAATAATGCGCCGGTGGAACGGTTTAATCCAGGGGTGTTGCAGGTGTAAACAGTAGAAGAACTCGATAGCGGATTATTTTTCTAAAGTTTTCATTATGGAAAACTATATTTGCTGATCCTTCCCCAACACAGTATGCAGCGCTCTTCAACCAGACAGATAGGTGAGTGAATAAACAGTGGTTATTTTGAGATTGATTGGGTCGTTATCCAATTGTTCAACTGTATTCCTAAAACCGAAGTCCCTATGTTAGAGCATCCACTCCTCGTGGCTTTTGCCCGACTCATTGCAGATTTCATTGGCGTTCCCGGCAATGATCCGGAGTTCCTGAAATCGGTTTTTGCGCATTGCGCCCAGGCCCTGTTGGAAGGGCAAGAAGCGGCTTCCATGCGGGATACCTTCGAATATGAACGCATTCAACATTTCACAACGCAGTATTTAACGAGTGAAGACCGCGCGGAGCTGAACGACTTATTGGGCAACGTCGGGATCGGAATACTTCCTGGTCAAAAAAGCTTTCAGCTCTTCTTTCGGGAAATGCCCAACCGGGCAACCTGGTTGCGCAGCAGCATCCCCAACTGGGCTTTTTCAGCAGAACTGTCACAGACGCTTGGTTCGCTGGTGAACAGAGACGGGCGGAGGTTTTGGGTAGATTTGTACAAAACAGCTCCCGACACCAAAAGAGAGGTATGGATGGATGGGTCAAACCGCCCCGTACTTTACCTGGCACCAAATGAGCCTTTAACAAGCCAGGTCATCGCTTTTCCATTGGGTTTTCCGATTATTGGCGTCGAAATGGGCGAAGGTTTCATTTGGGTGCAGTCAAAACTGTTTTCGCCGGGCACTGCCGAAGATTTGTACTGCGGACTGCGGGTATTGGGGGTTTCTTTGACGTTTCCTGGGATGAGTCCCAATAATTTTCGGGTTATTCATCATCCTCGTAACCAATTTATTAAATCAGTCCTGACGATCAAGCTGGCGCCCCCGTTGCCGGCGGCTGCAAACGAAACGCCTTTCGGCGCCGATGCCCGCAATGCCGTAGTGCAGTTTCCGGAAGCCATAAAAATTAGTTTTACGCCATCCAACACTTCGTTTGATGAAGTGATGGGAGCGCCCGAGTGGACGCTTTATGGCGATCATAAAAAATTTGAATGGACGGGTACACAGCCGACGTACAATCAAACCTTTAATGCCGTCGCTGTTCCGATGACCTTGGATTCGGACAAGTTTGTTGTGGAAGAAGGCGTGCAATCACCTGTTTTAGGATTAAACGGAAAGGCGAAAGCCACTGCTGCTGCGTGGTTGCTGCCGGCAGCAAAATTAGCGACGCCACTCCGGGCAGAAGGTACCGGGATGCTGATGATAGATACGGAAGCAGCATTAAACGCCACCTTTCCCGGCTTATTGGATGTGAATCAGGAAACTGTCGCGCTTTTGCGGCCTGAAAAAAGTTTGATCACGGTTCAGCCAGGGTTGATTCAACTGATGGCGTTGCAAACCGCAACCGAATACGCCACACAAACCTTTCAGCTTTGGCAAGACTCCGGGAAGCGCTGGAATACCCTGCGCCTGCATTATAAACAACAAATTCCTTTTGTTTATCAAAGCAGCGCTGACGGAGTGGAGACTTTTGCGACCGTCGGGAATTGCGAAGGCAACCTCAACCGCCCCGTAGCAGCCGACGGGCAGCCGTTTGCCCTTCAGACCAAAAATTCGCTTTGCGTACGCACGTACAGCGCCTTGAAAGATGATGTTGTCATTTATGATGAAAATATCCTTCGGGACAACCTTTCTACGCCCGCATTAGCTGGCGCTGCGTCCACTTTTCAGAGCAAAGCAATTGCTTTAAATAATGCGCTGCTGACTATTTCGCCGATCAACGCTTTTCTACTGTCGGGGCAATTACAGCCCCAGGCGAATACTTTTGATACAGCCAGTCTGACGTACGCTTTTGGATTGTTAGGTTATTTGCCAACCCTCCCCGACCCCTACGCGGCCAATACGGGTGTTTTTAAATGGATGGTGGAGCAGCGACAGGGGAATAACGGCGCTTACACGCTTGACCAGATCGGCCACCTATTGGTGGGTGCCATGCAATGGCAAGCTGCCGAAGCGCCTGCCGTTCGGTTTATTTTTGGAGATTTGGAAAGAATGGCAGATAATTTACCCCTGAGTCTGAATATTTTGCAAAACTTAGACCTGGCGACAAGAAGGGCAGCCGATGACTATACCGAGCGTTCGCGGAAAGCAGCCGCACTTGTCCGCAGGCGGACGGGGCAGGAACTCAACAGTTGGAACCATGAATATGATATCAACATCCATATCAATGACACTTACCAAAATCGGCATTTCTTTAGTTTGCTGGATGTGAGCACCGCCGCCGACTGGATGGGGGTAAATTTGGGGGCCATGGACGAGCGGTTGATTTTCGAGCGCACGTTTGAAGTTGTACCCGACCAAAATCCCCTCTCTGCCAAAGGCATGGACGTGGTGGCTACCGGGCGTTTTGTGCGGCTTTTCACTGCGCCCCAAATAAGTTGGGAACCGTTGATTAATATCACGCCGGTGGTAAACGCCAATAATGACCCTCCGGCAGGCGTCCTGATGTTTAAAGACGATGGCCCGCCAACCCTCATCGGCAATACAGGCAGAGATACGGTGCCCATCGCCCCTTTGCCTTTAGCGCATTACCTCGAAGAAAATTACCGCAAGAACGCCGATTTTAAGGCGTGGAGCTTCTTTACGCTGCCTTTTGGCATCCTCGGCGTAGCGAGATACGACCAAAAAGGGATGGGTGCCGGGGCGCCTCCGGGCGCTGCGATTGAATTGGTGCAACACCAATTTGAAGGCGGCGCTCAGACGAGTTTGCAAATCAGCACAACGGGCTACCTGAACCCGATTCAGAGCAACCGGAATTTTGAAGGCGCTACCGAGCAATTGTATAACCTGCATGGCGCAGATGGCAGTCCGCTGAATCGAAGCATCCTCACAAAAACGGTCACCGAAATTTTCAACGGAGAATTTGGAACGAATGGAAACGATGGAAAACTTCGGCAACGCGGCGTACCCGTAGAACGCTATGATTTCAGCGGCTATGGCGCCAATATTTTTAGCAACTGGCTCAATGCACAGGCAAAAATAGGGCAAACTTCCCAGGCAAAATTCGACGTATGGCGCGGGCGTACGGCACACGAAGTCATTCAAGTGCGAAGCATCGTTTATCCGTGGGGGATTCGCGTCGTGCGCACGATCACGATGTTCAGGGAAAGTACCGGTTTGGTTTATCGCGTAGACAGCGGCTGGCGGGCGGAAAGCGACGGGGTCTACAATTTTAGAACCGAATTAATTACTGGTAAAAACGCGCAGGGCCAAGATATTGTGGTTTTGGAAACAGACGGGTTTGAATTTCATTCCGGCGTCGTAAAAGGCGTGTTTGAAGTACGCAATATTGTTGAAAGTGAAGATATTAGCCCTTTCCTGAAAGCCTGGAACAAAATAACCGGTTACTATATTGACCCCAACGACGGCCTTCCCAAGTCAGTAGGGGCGGGCAAACCCCTTTCGGTAAATTTGATCCCGGTCTATTTTGATGCAGACGTGCAGATAGAAGGCGTCGTACAAGGCGGCACCAACGGCAGGGTTCCTTCCAAACGGATGCTCGGCTTTTTGCAGATAGGGCCGCAGGGGATTCCGATTTCACCGGAAGATTTCGCGCGGTTGTTACAGGAAAACAAGGGATTAGGTGGCCCGGTGGATTGTTTGGTCAATATTGCGGAAAGCAATCAAACGATGCGCATCAATCGGGTGGAAGTGCAACCCAGCCGCGATGCGGCAAACAAACTCGTTTTTGTTACGGCCGCTAAAGGCGCTCCGGTATTGCCGAAAGACGGCAGTTGGAGTGTGGTGATGCATAAAAAAGCCAGCGGAGAAGTATTGCCACTGATTAGCAGTGGCGTGCCTTTGATCCGGCGCGGCATACACGGCGTTGCGAGCAATAGTCCATTTGAACTGGCTGATCCGGTTGATTTGTTTAACCTCAATCTGGAAGATCGGGCTACGCAGTTCGCGTTTTTGCAAAACACCGACACGCAAAAAGTGCTGTTCCGCAACCCATTTTTTGAATTGGGCAAAACCATCCTGCAAAGTTCTCCGCCGGATTTAGCAGATGCGTACCGCCTGCTCGACAGCAAGGGTATTTTTCCGAAAGTGGTTGGTTTACCTTCCATCAATCTCACCAACTTTAATTTAAATATTGTAGAAGAAGGCTATAAGCTGGCGCATGAAACCTTGCCCGAAACTATATTGGAGCATGTTTTGCCGGAAGGCCCAATCTATTTTGTCAATGAAAAAGACGTCAAAATCTACGTTGAATACGCCAAAAAAGACATCCTGGGCAATAAATTGGGGGAAGGCAAACTGAGTTTTGGCCTTGATAGCAGCGCCGGAACCTGGGCCAATAAACTCAATGACGTCACGATGGTGGTGGATTTGCTCGATATGAAGCGCCTGTTCCTCATTCGTGGCAAATTTGACACCGAAAAAGGCAAAGCGCCGTCTTTTACCGGACCTGTATTAGAATTTGGAGAAAAGCTGCAACCGGTCTATGAGATTCTTCAAATTCTATCACTGCTCAATGGCGGCAATTATGCGGCGGCACTTACAAAAGGGCTGAAAATCGCCATGAGCAACAGCCCAAACAATTGGGAATACAAGTTTCAGGCCGACAAAGAAATTCCTACCCTGCGCTTTCCTCCGCCCGCCGTAGATAGCGCTATTGCGCCCCTACGCTTGGAGTGTTACCTGAAATTGGGTTGTTATTTCAATGTCGGAATGCCCTTGCCACCCGGTGAGGGACTACCGGCGCCAAGTGCCGGCGGGTACGTCGAATTTGGTGCCAAACTCAGCGTCATGTGCCTTTCGGTAGCCGCTGCAACCGTGTACGCTGTGGGCACTTGTGCGCTGCGCATTGGCGCGGATACAGTCAACGGCCCGAATCTGTACATGAAAATGGGCTTTGGCGTTGAACTCATGGTGGGGCTTCCCGTAATCGGCAGTGTGAGCGTGTATTTCGGTGCCGGCATCGAAATCTTCATTGACAAGCGCTTGGTCACGGTGAGTGCTTTTATTCTATTTCGGGGAAGAGCCGAACTCATTGGCGGCTTGGTTACCATTCAAATTCAGATAGAAGCTAAAGGCACCATAGCGGCGAGAATTGGCGAACGAACGGATTGCGTTGCTCAGGTGACCTTCAGCCTCGACATCAGTATTTTTTTAGTGATCAACATCAGTTTCACGGAAAGTTTTCAGGAAAACCGCCAAATCGCATAAGATCATGGAAGCAAGAATCAGCATCTTAGTTTTTCCACAAAAAATAGAAGGCAATCGCCTTTACCTTAATGTACTCACAATTCCCCGGAATTTTAGTCCGTTGGAACCGCATTTCGATCTGGCACCTTTTCCGGCTTGGGCAGAAGCAACGCTGAGCTTGCAGGTGAATATCCAAGCCTCGCTCGATCAATACCCGGAACTGGGTTTACCCACAGATTTTAGTGAAACCTTGCCTGCTACGCCTATTGGCGCTGACGCAAAAGCAATTTTTGAAACGCTGGATCAGCAATTTGAAATTACAAAGCAGGATGCTGCCGGAAAACCGGAAAAGCAGCACTATGCCCGCAAATACTTGCCGGGAAGCTACCGGCAGGCGTTCAATTTCACAAAACCACGCACCAAACATGCTGCTATTGACGACAGCTATGCCTGTGCGCTGAGCGATCAGGAACCGCCCGCCGCGCCATTTGAACCCAGCGATGATACCGTAAGCTGGGGGAAGGTTTTTGCTTATTGCTTGCGGCAACCTGCTATTGCCAAAAAATGCGGCTTTATACACGAAGTTTTTGTTGACCTGACGGACGGCTTTTTGCAAAATGGCGGCTGGTTATACGTAGATTTTGCCGCGGGTGCCGATTATGTTTTTGCAGATACGACCTTAGTCAAACGCTACGCAGCCCGGCTGCCGAAAATTCCTCCCGGAACCGACCGCCGTTTATTTGCTGCGGTGCTTTTTCCCCTGACCGACCCGCTTGAACTGCCTTCCACCTACGATGAACTGTTGCTCGAAGCGAGTATTTATGACGATGGTTTTGCCAAAATTGTCCACGCCGAACAGCCCCTAAGTGATCATTTGCTCAAAGAAACGCGCGACCCCGAATTTCCGGTCACGAGTGATTCCGGCATTCGCCTGGCCTGGGACGACGAACAACTGCTCATCTGGATGAACCGCCAATTGGAAGAAGACCCAAACAAACCGGGAACCGGACAGCGTGTAGATGCCCCGATGGGCGTGATCGGCTATCGGCTGGATGTACGGGAAAAAAGCGCCGATCCGGACAATCCGAATGCCTGGACTTCGCTGTGCCAAGTGCAGAACAAAGCAGAACTGATGTTGGGCGCGACGACTGTCGGCGCCATTGGCGAAGCTACTGAACTGAACGTGGAAGTCTATCCCTCCATTCCCGATGGCGACAAAAACAAGCATTTTTGGCTGCCTGCTTATTTCGCGTACTGGATCGGCAAAAGTTTGGTCTTGCAGGACGAGGACGCGATTGATTTATTTCAAAAAGACCAAAACGAATTGCAAAAAGCGGGTAAGCCGCAACAAGCAACCAAAAACACGGTTTACGAAGCCGCCGGGTTAGCCGCAGTGTCTTTGCGTTATGGTGGAAACTACGAATTTCGGGTGCGCTTGGCCGACATTACCGGTGGTGGTCCCCTCCCTCAGGATCAACGCCAATACGATGCAGCAGCGCCGGAAGCGTCTTGGCTTTTCAGAAGACACGCCATCCCGCAGACTCTACACGTGGAAAATGAACTGGCACAAGGCGATGACGCTTATTTTACGGATCCCGAATTAAGGGTTAAAAGACCCCGATTAGGCTACCCAAGCGTGTTGTTTACAGGAGCTTATCCAAATGGGTTGGACTTGCTCAAAACAGATTTTGAGGAAGTTACCGCAAGGTTCCGGATTGACTTCAAAGACCCGGAAGGCAACCGCCCCATTGGTCTTCCCGACCCGGACGTGGATCGCCTCGAAATTGAAGTGGCGGTGCGCGCTTTGGATATGGATACCACCGTCAGCAAACATCAGGCGCAGGATAATTTTGCTATTCTTTACACCACAAACAGGGCATTTTCCGCCGATTTGGAAGGAACACTCATCGTTCCGATCACTTTTCAGGACTGCCCGGTCATCCATTTCAATGGTTCTAAAAACCTGTTGTTGCTTGGCCTGTCTCCCAACGGAGATTCCATTGACGAGGTGTTGGATCTCATGCTGCCTACCGGACGCGATATTCAAATTACCATACGCGCAGTTTGCGCTGAAAAACCAGATTATTACGCGGATAACAAACCCCTGAGTGGCATGATTACCCGCTTTTTAATCCGTAAGGCTGCTTCCAACGAACAAGCTTTTTTCAAAGCGACCAGCGAACAAACCATGATCCGGGGCATTTACCTGCGCCGTCCGGCAGAAAAAAAATCGCCGGGGGTTAAATACAATGATATCCTGATCCACGGCGAATTTGCTGCCTTAAAGAAAACGCTGCTTACCAGAAATGCCGCCCCGGATCAACAGCCTGAACTGGTTGAGCGTTTGTCGAAAGTCATAGATGTAGAAGCCAGAGGATTGTCCCTTACCGGTAAGGCAGGGCAACGCTGGCAGTTTAGTGCGGCAAGAGCCATTCGCCACACATTGTCGCCCGATAATACCAGCCTGACTTTTGCCACGGAAGATGAATTGGCCAACCACTGGTTAGTCCCAATTACGCTGCTCGTAGACCGCGATTGGTCTTGGGATGGCATCAAGCCGACGAGCATTGATGTGTTTCGGAAAAAGAAATTTATGATGGATGCTGACTGGGGAGAACCGACGCTTGTTGGCAGCATTGAATTGAAAAAAGCAATTAATATCCAGGCACTTGTCAAAGCGGACCGCAGTCAGACTTTCCTGTGTTTTATAGATGCGGTTGAACCAAAATCTTCCGAGGCGGCGCAGCACCCGGACGAAATTCTGTTGGAATATACCATACAACCCAATTTTAAGGAAGAAAACCCCGATTTAGCATTCGACGCACCTTTGACGCTTTCCCTCCACCTGCCGATCACCACTCCGCCGGCACAAATGCCGAAAGTGGTGAGTGCTGGCATGGCGATGAGCCGCTACGAGCGCGATGAGACTTACGCCAACACGGAAGTGCGCAAGCGATACCTCTGGATAGAATTTGACCGGCCCGTAGACAATCCCCGCGATGCCTATTTTGGGCGCATCACGGCGTATGCGCCCGATCCTTTGCTGGCAGAATGGATACCGGAATGGATGGAGGCGCGCAACCCGCCGCCAGCTTTAGCGATAGAACCTGAGCCGATCCGGTTGATCAGCCCGGGCCATAGCGACGATAAAACGGGCCTGAACGCCATGCAACAACTCTTGCCTGCAACAGACAGCAAACGGCATTTTCTTGTGCCATTGCCCCCTGGTTTGCACCCCGAATCGCCGGAATTATTTGGCTTTTTTACTTACGAATTTCGGGTCGGACACCTTGAAGGCTGGAGCACCGCCCAGGGACGTTTTGGCCGGGCTTTAGATTGCCAAGGCGTACAACATCCGGCCCCGCAATTGTATGGTCAACCTGACCGCGACGAAAAGCGCATCCGGGTATCCAGCATTCACGCTGAAGCCGTATTCGACGGCAGGCGGGTGACCAGCAAGCCCGTGCGCACGCAGCTTTGGGCTTTGCTTTACGCGCAGGTACGCATGGCCGACGATAGCGACAACCGCAATATTTTGCTCAATGATCGCCTCATGAAACCGGCACCCGAAAACATCCTCGACCCGCTTACCGGGGCTGTTCTTTTTTCTTCCGAAAACACCGATGCTGCCAAACGCGCCCAGACCCAGTGGACCAATGCCGAAATCAGCACGTTGTTGAAAAACTACGGGCTGCCCGCCGAGAGCGAATTGAGTGTGCTTTGTGTGGAAATGATGCCAACGGCTGACCATTTCACCATGGCCACGGATTGGCATCGGGTTGACGTACTTGGTCACGCGCTGAATCAAAACAACCAGGGAGACCTTTCGTTCCTCTCAGCAGATCGGGCGCGGCTGTTTTTGAACCTTACGGCTCATAACCTGAAAACGACCCAAATCAGAGCCGGGCATACCCCGGAAGAGCTGTCTGCCCGACCGCTTTCTGACGATTTGGGGTACTATCGAATTTTGCGCACTTCGACGTTGACGGCGGTACCGGAGGTGTGTTGTGTGGATTGTTAGGGGGGATTGTTACCGCAGCAACGTCACACTTCCTGCGACGGGGCGGAGTTTGATGTAGATTTATTCGCGGAATTGTTACCGCAGCAACGTCACACTTCCTGTGAAAACTTTACTCGTACCATCCACAAATGTGATGTCGGCGCGCCAGCTATATGCCCCTTGAGGAAGTATGTCCCCTGTGTTATGTTTGCCCCCGTTCCAGCTTTCTACCGGGCGGTTGGCTTCCAAGAGTTCAGAAAACCAAACTTGCTCGCCCCAGGGCGAATAAACTGCAATTTTATACTTAGCTATGCCAATGCCAACGGGTTTAAAAACCTGTACCTCCTCCGGGCCATAGCCGGGCGAAAGGGCATTCGGTGAAAAAAAAGTCGTAATCCATTCCGGTTCAACGGGATGTGTAATGCTGTCTGCACATACAAAAGCGCCGTTGTTGTCGTTATACGCGACCAATAACACCTCAATGGCTCGATTGATATCGTACTCGTGAGCAGGATTTTCGTCGGTCGTCGTCGTACCGTCGCCCAAATCCCAGAAGTAGCGGTCTGCTAATTGCGACAAATTGGTAAATTCTACATCGCCAATGATATTTTCCAACCGGTTGGCTGTATAAGAAAAAGCGGCGACGGGCGACTGGTAGATGCGAATGTAGTCGTTCAAGGTTAACGTATCCCGACACTGTTCATTGTAAATAGCAATGAGCTGTACATCATAAGCGCCGGGTTCCGTAAAAAGCAAAGTGGGGGAAGTAGAATCTATTGGTTCGTTAAAAGGCTGAATCAGCCACTGATAGCTTAGTGCTTCCGTGCTTTGATTGGAAAAAGTTATGCTGGCGTCTTCACAAGCAACTGTATTTGTCGCAGTAAAACTTGCATCCGGTTGGCCAAAAATATCTACAACCTGGTCAATTGTGTCCTTACAAAAATTGACGGTTGTCACGATCAACTGCACAGGGTACATGCCAGGATTCGTGTAGATATAGACTGGATTGGTTACTGTACTGGTGTTCCCGTTACCAAAATTCCAGTCGCTCGCCTCAAATGCTGCCGACAAATTGGTAAATGAAGCAACTGCCGGCACACCACAAGTTTCGGGTTTTTCCACAGCAAAATCGGCAATAGGCTTCATCCAGACGCTGATGAGTTGAGTCAGCGTATCATTCGGACAACCGTTATTGGCCCCGGCGATGAGGGTGACGGTAAAGTCGCCAGCTTCGGTAAAAAGATAGCTCACCGAAGGGCCAATATCACTGTCTGCGTTTCCAAAATTCCAAAAATGGGTGTCGGTTGCCACCGCGTTGCTGTTGAATTGAACCAGCAAATCTTCGCACCCTGTTGTATCGCTTACCGCCATAGCGGCAATAGGGGAGGGGAGAATAGTGACGTTTTGCACCAACGTATCCCGGCATTGAAACAAGTTTTGAACAACCAATTGTAAAGGAAAAGTGCCGGCCTGTTGCGGCGTAATAACTGGCGCGGCTTCTGTAAAAATTGCAGTTTGCCACAACCATTCGTAAGCAACCGCATCTACGGAAAGGTTGGCGGGTTGTAGTTGGGAATAGCCCAGGCAATAATTTTGTGAGGGGATTGAAAAATTAGCCACCGGGTCGGGGTGGACAAAAATATTGGCAACAGACGAAGCGGTGAAACAACTATCTGCATCGTAAACGGTGAGGCGCACGATGTAGTTTCCAGGCGACAAAAAGATATGGGAAGGATTTGCTTCAAAAGAAGCGGAGGAATTGTCCCCAAAATCCCAAAAATGGTGGATCGCCCCCGAGCTGGTATTGGTAAAATTAATCGTCAACGGCCCGCAACCTTGCGTGGTGGAAGGCTCAAATGAAGCAACGGGGTTGCCAATCACCTCGATGATACTGGTAATGGTTGTCGGGCAGTTGTTGAGCAAAGAGTAACCGGTAAGGGTAACGGTATAAATGCCCGCCGTGTCATAAATATGTGTTGGCGAAAAAACAGTAGCGGTATTGTTGTCTCCAAAATCCCATTCGCTGCCGCTGATATTTAAAGAGGTATTTTCAAAAGTAATGGGCTGTCCAACACAAATAAATGGGCGGTGCGTAAAATCAACTTCCGGCGCAGGAAGTACCTGAATATAAGCCGTATCGGCATCCGTTCCGCATCGGGTAGCATACAAAATAACGGTATGCCAGCCCGGCGTGTCCAAAATGATTTGAGGGTTTGGCTGGTTGCTGCCTTGCTGGTTGCCATTTTCATCAATAATGAGCCAACTGATGATGGCACCGGGCGTAGAAAAACTTGCTAAGTTTACTATAAAAGGTTGGCAGCCCATGAGGGTGTCAATTTCCATGAATGCTTGAACGTCAGGAGGATAAACCACTATTTCTTTTGACAACGTATCTGATCCACACTCGTTGAAAGCCATGAGGGTAATGGTATAAGTAGAAACGATGTCGTCCGGAGTTGTATAAGTTGGGAAAGGAGGCAGGCTGTCGGTAGAGGTCGGTTGGCCGTTTCCAAAATTCCATACAAAGCTATCCGGATTCCCAACAGTCGGATTGGCTAATTCAACGGTTAGCGGCGAACACCCTTCATTGGGAAAGGCACCAAACCGGACGATGGGGTAGGGGTGTACCAATACCGGTGCTTCTGCAAAACGATCCCCGCATAAATTAGTAGCCATCAGGCGAATAACCAACGTGGAATCCTGGGTGATGCTGTCTAACAGAATGCCGGTGGGTGGCGCGCCTATCGTCGTATCCCCCGCTACATACCAGGTTAAGGTGACCTCAAAACCGCTGCTATTGTCCTGAATCACTAAGGGGAAAGGGGCGCATCCTTCGTCGTCGGCTAACGTGAAGGCAGCAACCGGCGGGGTGGTCACAAAAAGCGGCAGGATAGTCGTGTCTTTGCAGGTTGTTGTTGTGTTGGTGGCGATCAACTCAATGGTATAGTTGCCAGCCATAGCGTATTCATGCAGTGGATTGGACAATGTGCTGGTTGTGTTGTCATCAAAATCCCAGTGATAAGCATTGGCACCGCTGCTGTTGTTTTGAACGCTAAAAGTCTCGCCAATGCAAGCCGTGCCATCTAACTCAAATGCTGCGACCGGGTTGGAATAAATGACAAAAGTGCGGCTGTCGCAGGCGCTACAACCAGCTACCGATTGGCTTTCGATGCAATATTGAAAAACATAAACCGAATCGGGTTCAAATGCGCTGATATCTAACGCTCCCGTTTGATCATTTATCAAGCCATGTCCCACCCAGGTGCCCGGTGCGGGCGAGGCGCCGGTCAGGGTAAAAGTGGCTGGCCCTGCGCAAAAGGCAATATCTGGTCCAGCGTTCACTTGCGAGCTTAGGTCAATGATTTCGATAGCTACCGAGGCCGATTGCTCGCAGCTTGTATTTAATTGAAAATCATAATTATAGGAATGTATTTGATTGCCGCCTGCCAATTCCAGGTCAATCACACCATTCGAATTTATTCCGGCGCCACTCCACATCCCGCCGGGCAGGTTGGCTGCTAACTGCAAAAACTGATCGCTGATGCAAACCGTTGTATCGGGACTGATCAGCAACGGCTGAGCCTGCGTGAGTGCAACCACCAAGCTGTCCTGTACCTTGCAATCGTTGCGCTCATATTCGACATGGAGGGTATAATTACCCGTCGCAAGTCCTGTGCTGTTAAAACTGCCCTGTGGTGTAGTCACTCCCGGCCCGCTCCAGGTGCTTGTTCCCCCTGTAGGTTGAGCGGTATAACCCGAAGTCGCAGGGAGGTTGACCGTGAAGCTGGAAAGGCACAAGGCCAGCGTATCGGGCAGGTTCAGCAGCGGAAGCCCTTCCACAAAGACGGTAGCTGCACCATTGACGTTGCAACCATTCGCGTCGGTGAAGGCATAAGCAACGGGCGCTGGTCCGGTGCCGGCTACTCCCGGATCGAAGATGCCCGTTGCATCAACGCCCGTTCCGGAAAAAGCGCCCCCGGGTGGATTAATTATCAATTGTCGCGGGTCGCTGTCAATACAAAAAGTATCAGCCGGAAACGTGAGATTGGCCGAGGCGACGGTTAGGAGCGAAACGCTGGTCATCGCATTGCAAGCGCCGCTACCCAGCGAATAAGTGATGAGGTGGGGCATCCCCGGCGCAACGATGCCAGGGTCAAAAATCCCGGCGGTGGCATCTGTAATGCCATTTCCCGACCAGACGCCCCCCGGTTCGTTGGCCTGTAGGGTGATGGGTGAAGACCCCGAACAAAGTGGCCCTGTGGGCGGCGTAATCGCCAATTGAACATTGGCCTGAATAACAATTTCCACGGTGTCGGTGGCCGTACCGCAGGTGCCAACGACGCTCAGGGTGGCGAAATAATTGCCGGGCATATTGTATTGAATACCAGTCGGATTTGCCTGGGCAGATGCGCTGGGTGCAGCACCTGGGAAATTCCACGCATAGTTACCTATCGCACCCGTATAGCTAACCTGTGGCGCATAAACCAGCGATTCACAGGCAGGAGAAACGGGAGCAATATCGGCATTGACCGCCGGTATAATTTCGAGGGTTAGTTCGGCGGAGTTCGGGCAGTTTGCTGCGCCGATGGAATAAGTAAAAGTATGAAAACCAACAGAAAGTGTTGTCGGATCTACAATCCCGCCCGGCACAGACCACTGCCCATTGGCGGGCATGGCTTGTAACGTATCCGGAGCGCCATTGGCGCACAACTGCGAGGGGTTGCCGTTGAAGGTAATGGTTTCCGTCGTTGCTACAATGACGGGCACGCTTTGCGTTTGGTTCCCGCAGGGGCTTGTTATCATCAGGGTAATTGCGCCCGGTTGGGTGAAAGTAACGTTGTTGAAAATCGGCCCGGTCGCAGTAGGAGGGCTGCCATTGGTGAACGTCCAATTGAAAGCGGTGATTTCTCCGCTTTGGGTAAAGTTGAGATCAGCGGAGGATAGCGTCACTTCATCGCAGGAAGGATCAGGAGCGGTAAGGTTGATAACCGGGGGAGCGTAAATGTGAACGGTATCCGTTTTTATGTCTTGGCCGCAGGCATTAAAAGCTCGCTGCGTGACGAGGTAAGTCCCGGTCTGCATAAAATTCACTTCGATGTTGTTGGTAGAAAAATCCATCAACGTATCGGTAAAATCCCATCGGGTTGTATCATTTGGCAGGATGCTCCAAACCGTGTTGCTCCAGATGTTGGCTTGGTCGGTGAATGCGATGGTCGTTGGGCCGCAACCAAAACTCGCGCTTTGCGCAAAATTCGCTTCAGGAGGCGCAACGACGCGCACCGTTCTGGTTTCCGTATCGGAGCCGCAGCCGTTTGTGACGGTTAGGCTGACGGTGTAGTTGCCGGGAGTAGCATACTGGTGAAAAGGGTTCGATTCAATAGAGGTAATGCCGTCGCCGAAGTTCCAGAAGTAGCTTGTTTCATTACAGCTTAAGTTGACAAAAACAACGGGCGATTCGATGCAAACTTCTTCCGGCACACAAAAATTAGCGCCAGGTCGGTTGTTTACAGTGAGTGTTGTGGCTGCGCTTCGACAGGTGATTTGGTTTCCACAGTTTTTTACCCCAACCACCCAAATGGTGTAATTGCTTACTGAATTCAGGCACAATACCGAATCAGGAACGATATAGGTGTGCATGCCGGGTTGATCCTGAAAGTTGATGGTATCCACCGTGCCGTCGCACCAGTAATAAATGAGGTAATCAAAGTCGAGCGATTCGTTTTGGTCTATTTCCAGCATGATGGTCGCGCCATCACAAAATTCATTGTTTCCATCTACTGACAAGGTCAGGTTGACATTGGGGAACCCGCACTGGTTTTGATTGCACAATATTGGAGCAGGCGTACACTGCTGTCCGTGTAACAAAGAAATGGAACTTACCCCTGCAAACAGGATCAGGAAACCTGTAAATAGGTTTTTAATCGTATTCATATTCAGGCTTTTATCGGTTAATCGTTCTATACCATATCCCTTCATACATCTTTCTGCGCCAGGGCGAACGGGCGGAAGTCGGGCATTCCGGGGTTGAGGTGGCCAAATCGCTATCCTGACCCATAAGGGCACACGACGGGCTTTTTCCAAAATGGTAAGCAATGGAAACTTCAAGCGTCGGGCCAAATTGATTACGAAGGCCGCTGAAATTTGTGGAGTAAGCCAATCCAAGGTCAATTCTGTTGTTTTTGGAGACGACCTCTCCCAACTCCAGGTTAAAGGTAAGCCAATTCGTATTTTGATCTTCAGGCGGTGCCTCATTGAAGTGGGCATAAATCCCAAAAGCAATCAGGCGGTTGGCAGAAATACGCGCACCGGCTTCCCAATAACTCAAGCCTCCTTGTTGTTGGTAAAGCACCAAAGGCCGCAGGCTGATGAAGAAGTTGCTTTTGCTTTCCCAATAGGGAATAAATTCAATCGTGCCGAAAAAGGTATAACGGCTGGGGATCCGGGTGCCGGTGTTCAGGATGGATTCTTCCTGGCCGGTTTCCGAACTTTTAAACATGGAATAGGCATTGTGAATTGCTGCGCCGTAGTGAATCGTTGGGGATCGTTTGTTCTTCGTATTCAACAAGATGCGGTGCGTGACGCCGACGGATGGCGTAAAAAACCAAAGCGAACGGCCATCGTTTGGGATGATGAATCCGGTGGGGTCAATATTGCCGTATTTTGGATCCAACTGATCGGAAAAAATGAGCTTGTTGTAATCAATCGTTTTAAAAGACCAGTTTAAACCCAGCCCGATCCTGAAATTATGCTGCGACTTACCAATGTCTAAAGGCACTACTCCCGCCAATTTGCCCCCAAATTCATACGTCTGTAAAATGCCCTGCCCTTCCTGATCAAAAGCAGCCGTCAGGCCGTAATCGAAAATGCTGCAAGGCAAACTCTCCTCTAAGCTTGCTACGCCCGACTGATACGCCGGAATGCCCGCAGCCGCCCATTGACTTTTGTATTTTGTAGAAAAACTAAATGCCCCGCGATAACCCACTAATGCGGGATTGTAACTGGATTCGTTGTTGTAAAAATGGGTAAAAAAGGCATCCTGGGCGTGGGTGGCGGATAGAAAAAAAAGGCAGCAGAGGATAGAAAATGTTGTCTTAGGCATAAGGGATTGGGTTGAAAGGTTGCCTAAAGATAAGAATATAATTTTTTTATTTTGATTTTAGGGTGTTATAGTTCTGTATCCGGAGTTGGGTAAAGAGGCAAAATGGAATGCCGCTCTACACAACCCCGGTACGACCTCCCCCTACTTGATGTCCGTGCATTTAGTCGGTGTCTGTTCTTTCGCGTTCGAGAGCAAGGCGCTATGCGAACAGGAGACCTCCCGAATTTTCATCAGGTCGGTTCTGTAGCTTTTTCTACCGACATTTTGCCCCGATGGGGCGTGAGCTTGTCGAAGGATGGGGTGTGAAAAATTCGAGAACAAGGCGTGTTTCGACCCAAAAACGGGAGTTTGGTGCGGTTAGTGAGGGTGTCACGCTAAATGTAATGTCGTCAACTTAGCAAACGATTACCACGAAGTGGTTGAAGGTGTAGGTCATAAACGAAAGGTAACGCGCAACCCCGAATGGAGTTGAATCTTAATCCGCCACATTCCATTGTCAATATTCAACCCCATTCGGGGTTGGTTCACCCTACTACCTATTCACATTTGACCCTTGCAGGGTCGTTCGCGTCGTAAATAAGTTATGGGATTTGGGTGAGAGGATTTTTTCATCAGGCAAGGCGCGAGAAGGGAGCATAGCCTAAGCTACGCGACCGACGATCAACGCAGCCTGATGGAAAAAGCCACCGCACAAACCGGTAAGTTATTTACGACACGCTCCTAAGTGACGCCCTCACTTGCCCCCAGCTATCGGACTATAAAGGCAGGCACTACCTACACCCCTCCACCAAGACCTTCAGCGTCTCCCGAAACTGCTTCCCTTCGGCCACGCTGCTGACCCCGAAAAGCACTTTTTCTACAAAAGAAGGTTTGCCGTCTTTGTAGAAGTTGATGAGTTTTTGTTTTCCCTTGGTGGGGAGTTCCACGAAGACGTTTTTGCCAACGATTTTTAACTCAATTTTCGAGGCTTCCATGTCTTTGAGGCTGAATTCACTGAGTTCTTCCTGAATGCTTTTGCTGGTGGTGGTTTTTACGCTGAAGCTGTATTTGCAAGCCGCGCCGCCGTCTTGTTGGGTAAACTCCTGGGCAACTTCCGGTACGATGGTGTTAAACGACACGACTTGTTTGGCCAACCAGGCAAAATCCTGGGGCACAACGGGTTGTTTACACGCCTTGATGGCATAAGCTAAATCGCTCTCTAACTGGCGGGCGGTTTCCAGGTCGGGTACTTCCAGGTCGAAACTTTTGGCATAGTTACCCTGCTCGCCATCTTTCATGACCCGGACGAATTTTTCATTGCCCAGCGTTTGCAGACCGATGGAAATATCCATGCCCTTCACCGCCAATTTGACTTCGCGTTCGTCAAAATCTCCAAAATCGAACGCATACTCGGAGGCCACCTGTTTTTTCTCCGCAGCGAGGGTCGTTGCGAGCGTGGTCTGGCATTCAGAGCCAATGGTTTGGGTGATGTCGCCCTTGCTGTTGCGGAAAGACTTGGTGTTGGCCGCAATCAATTTCAGCGCCTCGGCTTTGGTGGCTGGCTCCTTGATTGTTTGCTTCAAACTTTCCCTGGCCAGCGGAACCGCTTTTTGCAACACATAAACCAACCGTTGTGCGTCGTCGGGGTCGGCGCAATGGAGCTGGATGCTTTTTTCGTAGTTTTCCTGCTGACCATTCTTGTCTACCCGGATCAGGCTCAGGTTGTGCCGGGTTTCCGCTTCTACTATAATTTTGACGCCCTGCACTTTGTAGGAAATACGTTGTTCGAGGAGGTCAGCCAGACTGAATCGAAAGACCTCCGTGGCAGCACCTTTGCTGGAGGTTGTTTCCACCTGCAATTTCACCAGATCGCTCCGGCCATCGCCGGAAAAAGCCTGATTGTAGGTCGTTTCGCCAACGGAAGCGGGTTTAACAGCCTTTTCCAACCAGGTCGTCACGGCTTTCAGGTCTTTCAGGTCAATTTTCAGGCTTTCTTCCCAAAGCACTTCAGCTTGCGGGACGGCTTGTTTCAGCAGGCGCTCGATGGCGGCCAGGTTGTCGCTGTCTTTGGCCCGGAGGTTCAGTTCGTTTTGGTAATTTTCCTGGACGTCGTTCTGGAAATAGCGGATCGAATTCACCGACCGCTTCGTTTTGACCGAAATTGCCAGCATTTTGGAATTGGCCACGCGCCGAACGAGGTTTTTATCCACCTCGGCAAGGTTCAGTTCATAGCGGAATTGTTTGCTTTTACCATCTTTTTGGGCGGTTTCTGTTTGAGTAATGACCACCCGGTAAGGCTTGTCCGGATCGAAGGTCAATTGCTGGGCGTAGGTATTTTTATCATCGGTGACCTCCGGGAGGGCAGCCGATAATTCCTGAAGGGTTGCTTTCAGGGTTTGCGCTTGACTGCTGATTGTCAAGAAAATGAAAAGACTAAATAAGCTAATTGATTTGTGAAGAATCATAGGTATGGTATGTTGATGAAGAATTTAAGCAAAGCTCTAAAAAGGAGCTGGAATCCGGAAAAAATATTGCCAATAATATCAACGCATAGACGGAGGGAAAGAAATCTTCTTTCGACTTGGTCTGTTAAGCATCTTCTCCACATTGCATTTTTTTCTCAACTTTGCATCTGTTTGTTTGAGGTTTTGGCTCTGTCTGACAAAGGTCAGGCACCTCTTTATACGACAACATTCAATAAATTGACAATCATTTTTTTAAAAAAATTTGCAAAACAATTGAACCTGTCTTGAAAAAAAACATGAAAATGATACTCACGCTGTTAGCAATTACATTGTTGGCAATCTATATGTTTTTGAAATTCAGAAACAATTCCAGTGTTGCCGAAAAAGATATCCCTTATGGCCCGTTTACCGTGCGGGTGACAACAACAACAGGCAAAACGTTCAACATGAACTATGGGATGGTCAGTTATACCAATTCGGCCTATTCCATTTTATACGATGGCAAGCCCTTAGCCTTTCCTGGTGCGCTGCAAAACAACACGGGGCTGCCATTTTTGTGGAGGGTGTATGCCCTGTCTGGAGCGCCCGATCCAACGCTTGTTGCTGGCAGTCAGAGTTTATATCTGGTTTACCTGAAAAACGGCGCGCCTGTCGTTGAGCCGCTTTTGGAACAAGGATACGACTTTGCTTCTTTGCAATTTTTGGACACTAACAACGAACAGCCCGGCGTTTATTTCGAGGTTTTTATGAGCAACGGCAGCGACGATAAGCAATTGGATACGCTGGAAGGCGGACGCTTCCTAATGATCAGTGAGCATGCTGTGCTCAATGTGCAGACCCGGCAATGCCAGCAATTCAATGTCAGCAACAACGATGTGGAGAACTATTCCTTTCCTGCTCCTCACGGCGCGCTGGCTTTTTCCCCCGATCAGAAAAGCATCGTTTTTATGGGGGAATTCCAAAGCTGGAATACCGAAACCGAGCACTTACCTGACTCTGAGCACGCGCTGATCGTTTTTAATTTTGAAAAGGACAGCGGTTATGCCGTCAAATTTGACGATACAGAATTGCGCCTCATCAATGTACAGGAAGCGGATCAAGCCTGGGTGGATGCGTTTTTTGAATGGAAAAAATCCCCGCAAGGCGATCAATTGCAGGCCAGGAAACTCGAAAAATCGCCTGACTGGACGGGACGTTACGACCCCAAAGACAACTATTATACGCTTTATCCGGTAAAACCGGGAATGCTGCCGGTATTTCTGGATTTTGTTCTCAACCAGATGGGCTGGACAAAAGCCAACATTGTGCACGACGAAACGGGCGAATACACGGGGCGTCGCCTCTTGCTGGAATCCGGAGGAGTGAAATTGGACATCGGTTTCGCAAAAGACGACCAAAAACTGACTTTTAGTAAAAACCTTTATACCGATGACAGTCAGGAATACCACGTGTTGGTGAAAAAAATTGCCGACGCTTTCGACGCAACACTTGCTGCCGGCGAGCATCAGGAGCACTTCGGACGAATTTTGAGCGAAACAAAGCTGATCCGGGGCGGCTATTGAAAGATAAATAAAGACAAAATCCCTGCGTTCAACTAAAGGCGTCGCCTGATTGTTGTGCCTACATCAATTAACAAACAAGGAGCTTTTTATGCATACCTTCAAATCAATAGCCGTTACCGCCAAAGCCTCGCCGGCTCAGGTAGGCGATGGTTTTTTCATCCGCAGAGCCATGCCCGGCGGCGGCGTGGGATTGGGCGAACTGAGTCCGTTCTTAGTGCTGGATCACGCCGGTCCGACCCCTTTTGCGCCAAGCAACCACCCAAAAGGGGTGGACGAGCACCCGCATCGGGGTTTTGAGACGGTCACCATTGTCTATCAGGGTGAATTGGAGCACCGCGACAGCGCCGGCAACAGCGGCCGCATCGGTGCCGGCGACGTGCAGTGGATGACGGCCGCCAGCGGGCTGGTACACGAAGAAAAACACAGCAAGGCTTTTACACAGCAAGGTGGCACGCTGGAAATCATTCAGTTGTGGGTGAACTTGCCCGCGGCGCATAAAATGATTGCGCCGCGCTACCAGGAGATTCTGGCAAGCGATATTCCCGCAGTACCGATCCAATCAGAACACAGCTACGTTCGCGTCATCGCAGGCGAATTTGACGGCAAAAAAGGCCCTGCAAAGACCTTCACGCCGCTTGATGTGCTGGATATCCGCCTGAAAGCAGGGCAGGCTTTAGAACTTGCGCTGCGCGACGGCGACAATACGGCGGTCTATGCCCTCAAAGGCAAAGTGCGCGTCAACGATTCGGATACGGTTTCGGAAGCTGAAATTGTGCGTTTCGATCAAACAGGAAATGCCGTCAAGCTGGAAGCATTGGAAGACAGCACCTTGCTGGTGTTGAGTGGCACGCCGATTAACGAACCCATCGCAAGCTACGGCCCCTTCGTGATGAATACCTCGGAAGAAATCCGTCAGGCCATTCAGGATTATCATACGGGGAAGATGGGGGTTTTGGAAGCGGTGGGTTAAAGTAGAGGGTAGAGAGTAGAAAGTAGGGCACGTGCATACTTTCTACCCTCTCTCCCTCTCTCCCTCTCTCCCTCTCTCTCCCTCTCTCCCTCCCTCTCCCCCTCCCTTCTTCGGCACCGGATCATACCCATGCGGCCCCCAGGGGTGGCATTTTCCAAGGCGTTTCATCCCCAGCCAGATGCCTTTAAAAACGCCCCATTCTTCGATGGCTTCTACCGTATAGTGCGAGCAGGTTGGCTGAAAACGACACTTCGGCCCCAGCAAAGGCGAAATAGCCATCTGGTAGAACCGGATGGGCAGGATGAACAGTTTTTTTATCCAGCGGGTCATGGCAGCGTGATTACATCAAATAAGTAAATGTTCCGTGTCTGGACTTTAGCGTTCGAGAGCAAGGCATGAGAAGTCCCAAAAACGGGAGCCTACTCGCGTAAGTGACCGTTTTTGGGCCGAGCATAACGCAGCTATCGGACGCTAAAGACAGATACCACATCAAAACACAAAAGCAAAACGAATACCAGAGCCATCCGGTTGAAACTCCAGCTTAAAATTCGTAGCGCCCTGGGCTTGGAAAGACTTCGTGACCGCTCGATTGTAGCTTTTGGCAGCTCTTTTTTTATAAGCGGAAGCGAGCAACTGAAAGGCAATGCCCAAGCCGATCCCTCCGGCGCCAATTTTGAGCATATCCCCGCCAATGCGTTCATTTTGCTGATAAAGAAACAGGCCACTCAGTCCGAACAGGCCGCCAACGCTGAAACCAGTCAGACTAACCTGGCTGCTAAGTGCCGAGATTCTGATTTCGTCATTCGCCTCGGGATAATCAGACATAAACCACTGCATCACCGGCAAGGTCAGTTTTTTACCGTTCAGCAGGTAGGTGGTACTCAGGAATTCCGATTTGGCCACCATCGTATCGCGGGTCAGAGAACTAAGTGTGGGCTGGCTGTGCAAAATCTGATTGCACAACGCAAACGCAAACGCAAACAAAAAGGGGAAGAGTTTTACATACATAGTCCTTTGCTTTCACGCTGAGTGATTAGATATTATTTCTTCACCTCCGGTTTTGGCGCTTTTTCGGTCGCGTTATTTCCGATGGTATGTCCGAAAAAAATCGAATTGGCAAACAGGCGATTGGTGCCATACCAGAAACCTCTGAAATTGGGATTGTCTGCAAAACAAATTACCCGGCCGCTGCCCTGACCGCTTACCACTACAACTGCCGAATTTTTGATCCGCTGCAAATTTTGTTCATTCACATAGCCGCTCAAAAGGGGAGCAGCGGGATGGATCAACGGCGTGGCATACGGATTTTGCGCGGGTTCCATAAAAAAAGCGCCGCGTCGGAAAACGGCAAGTTTGTTCCGCCTGAATCCGTAAAGCAGGGGATGCGACAAATCGCCCTCCGCTTCGAATATGGCACCGCTGATGCTGCTGACGCCCGATTCCAGCGATATTTGGTCGTATGCTTTCCGCACGGACTTTTTATCGGCCTCTGGTTTTTCCTCCCACCATTTCACATGCGCCAGCCCCGCATTCTTCAGCCATTGCACGGCACCTTCCATGGCAATCAGGGTGCCGCCTTCGCTGATCCATTGTTTTAGTTTTTCAATACCCGCCGCATTGATCGTATTATAGCTGCCATCCACCATAACGAGGACATTGTATTTGTCTAAGGTGTAACGGCCAATATTAACAGCTTCTACTTTGGTCACTGTCATGCCGTAGCGCTGATCGAGCAAGTGCCAGACTTCCCCGGCGTCGTAGCTGCTGACGCCGTCGCCGATGACCAGCATAACTTTGGGTAAATGCAGCGGGCGGAAACGGTTGCTCCCCAAATCGGAGCCTTCGGGCGTGAGGCCGGTTTGTGCGCTGTGGATTGTGATGCCGGATGCAGCAGCGGCTTTTTCCATCAACTGAAACACGGTCTGCGGATCTTTATCCTGGCCCTTGGCCGGAATCAGGATGGTGGCTCTTGAATAGTTACGCCCATCGCTGACAAAGGCGTCTGTGCTGACTTTGGCCCGCAGGCCATTCTGCAACAGGTAGTTCAGTGCGCGTGGCGCAAAGTAGTCATCCCACTCGAAAAGGTAAGCATACTCGCTTTTGCTGACGGCAGGCGTGGGCCTTTCCTGCGGATCCGCTTTTGCGCCAAGCAAATTGCCGGCAGCCGTTTTGCGGTCTACCGCTGCGGAAGGGATATTATAAGCTAAGGGCAGCGTCCAACTGGAAATGTCGTAAAAAAGACTGTCCCTGAAAGCTGTATTGGTCTCAAAAATACCCCGGATCAGCCGGTATTGGCTTTGCTCCAACGGCACCACGTAGCTGTGTTGCGGTTCAAAGCGTTGGCCGCCTGCGTTGACGCTGCTGCCGAGGCGATAGACTTCGATTTGGTGGCGGCGCAGCAATTCTACAAACATCGCCGTGCGGGTTTCGTCGTAAGGGTCGCCAAAAACGAAAGCACGACGACCGTCGGCCCGCGCTTCGTCCATTGCCGTTTTGTAAAAATCGCGCTGGAAACTGAGCAGGTCGGTGCGCAAGGCAACGGAGGCTCGCTGGGTGGACAAGGCCGTCGTTACCTGATTCCTGATGGTGAACGGAAAAGTCAGCAGGCCGTTTTCGCTTTGCTGAACGTGACCCCGGGAACTGGCTTGTTCAAACAAGATGCCGACACAACCATTTACATCAGGGTAGGTGGAGCCTTTGCCGATGAAAAAATCGTCAAACCCTTCGCGGGTATAGTACAGCGAGCCGATTTTATCCAACGCTTCGGCGTGAAATTCGGCGAATTTTGAAGTAAAATCCTGGTTGCGCTGCGGTGTCAGGGAATTGACGCGCTGCGGCTCGCCCGGCATGAAAAAATACGTGGCGTTGGTTCCCATTTCGTGGTGGTCGGTCAACACATTGGGTTTCCATTCGTGGAACAGCTTCAGGCGACCCTGGGATTCCGGGTGGATCGCCGGCAACCAGTCGCGGTTCAGGTCGAACCAGTAGTGGTTGGTGCGCCCGCCTGGCCAGGTTTCGCTGTATTCCCGATCCTGCGGATCGGGGGTCATGTTTTTATTTTTATGCACATTGACCCAGGAGGCGAAACGATTGAAGCCATCCGGGTTAAAACAAGGATCAAAAAGAATGACGGTTTCATCGAGCAATTTGAGGACTTCTGCACCCTGCCCGGCAGCCAGGTAATAGGCGACCAATGCTGCCGCATTTCCTCCGCTGGGTTCATTGCCGTGGATGCTGAAACCCTGATACACAACCGCCGGCATACCGGAAATATCCAGTTCGGCAGATTGAGCGGGGTTATTCAGTCGCTGGTGCTGCGCTTTAATTTCGGTCAGCCTGCCGTGGTTTTTTTCGGAAGTAATGGTCAGGTAGATCAGCGGACGACTTTCGTGCGAACGGGCATATTCCGTCAGCATGATTCGCGGGGAAGCAGCGGCTAAGACTTTCATATAAGCCACCAGTAAATCATGGCTGATGTGCCATTCGCCCACCTGATAACCCAGAAAAGCTTCCGGGGTTGGAATGGCCGGGTCGTAAGCAATATCCGGCAGATAGTAGGTCAGCGGTTGCTTTTGTGCCCACAGGGGCGTTGTCGTCGGCTGGATGGCAAATACAAGAAAAAAGGAAAAGGCAAGCAGGCGATTCATAAAGTGGTTGCGTTTATTGGTTTAGGGGCTGAAAATTTTCAGCCCGTACGGCCCGAAGATTTTCAGCCCGTACGGCCCGAAGATTTTCAGCCCCGTGCGGGCTGAAGATTTTCAGCCCGTACGGTCAAAAATACAAATGTTTGTCAGTCTGGTGAATTTTAGCGAAGGCTTTTCGGGTTGGCGAAAGGAATTGGCTACTTTTGCGCCGCTAATAAACCGGAGAAAGAAATGTATGTTTTGCTCATTACAATTGTCCTTTCGCTGTTTGCGGCGATGGTGTTTCTGAATGTCTATTTCAGGGTGAAAGTGCTGAAAGCCTATAAAAAGTTGGTGCAAAACCGGGTGGAATTCGGCGCTGCGCACTTGTTCAACCGAAAAAAGATGGAAGCCGAAATTTACCCGAAATACCCGCACATGCAGGCGGATATTGAAGTTTTTGTACAACACCTGCGCTATTCCATCCGCATGGCAACCGTGCTCATCGCACTCATAACCCTGTTTGGCGGCATTCTGATGTATTTTCGATAAAAAACAGACCACTCATTCAATCTCAAAACAATGCTGAAAATTGGCGTTCTCGGTGCCGGGCACCTTGGCAAAATACACCTGAAATGCATTCAATTAGCTGCTGAAACTTATGAGCTTGCCGGTTTCTACGATCCGGATCCACAAGTGGCAAAGCAGGTTTCTGAAAGCTTAGGCATCCCTTGTTTTCAAAGTGCCGAAGCCCTGATGGATGCTGTGGATGTGGTGGACATTGTGACTCCAACGATTTACCATTACGAAATGGCCGCCCTGGCGATCCGCAAAGGGAAACACTTGTTTATTGAAAAACCGCTGACGCACACGCTGGCGGAGGCGGATGCTTTAGTGCAGCTGAGCAACGAACGGGGCATTCAGGTTCAGGTGGGGCACGTAGAGCGCTTCAATCCGGCCTTGCTGGCTCTGGAAGACATGACATTGCAACCCATGTTCATCGAAGCCCACCGATTGGCTGCGTTTAATCCTCGGGGCACGGACGTGTCGGTTATCCTCGACCTGATGATTCACGACATTGACATCATTCTCAGCATGGTGCGTTCGGAAGTGAAATCCGTCAGCGCCAGCGGGGTGGCTGTAGTGAGTGAAACCCCCGACATTGCCAACGCCCGGATTGAATTTAAAAACGGTTGTGTAGCCAACCTTACCGCCAGTCGCATCTCTCTTAAACAAATGCGGAAAGTTCGCCTTTTTCAGAAGGATGCTTATGTGAGCCTTGATTTTCTTGAAAAGAAAGCGCAGGTGGTGCGGTTGTACGAAAAAGGGGCAGCGAATTTGCCGGTGGATGCTAATTTGCTGGAATTGTCAACGCCGGTTGGTGAAAAACTATTACATATTCACGCGCCGGAAATCGAACAGGTGAATGCCATCCGCATGGAGCTGGAAACGTTTGCCCGCAGCATCGAAGCCGGCACGACGCCCAAAGTGAGCATCATGGACGGCTATGAAGCCTTGAAATTGGCGTACCGGATTATTGAGGAGATTGAAAAGACAGCATAACGCAGCTATCGGACTCTAAAAACAGACACTAAATAAAGCTTTGAAAATCATAAACTTAACACGATGAAAAAAAACATCAAATTGTGGATCGTAGGCAGTTTCGCGGCAATAGCGCTCTGGAGTGGTTGCGACCTGATCAATCCGGACGAAGAAACGCCTGCTTATGTGTATGTCACCGGTTTTGAACTGACCACCGATGCGGCACTTGAAGGTTCGAGCTCCCATAAAATTACGGACGTCTGGTTGAGCGTGGACGGCAATTTTTTGGGTGTATACAGCCTGCCTGCGTTGATTCCGGTGCTGGAAAGCGGCGAGCACGTGCTAACGCTCGATGCCGGCATGAAAGACAACGGCATCAATGCCACCCCGGAAATCTATCCATTTTATGAATCCTATGAAATTACCGTTGACCTGAAAGCGAATGAAACGGATACCATTCGTCCGACGACGCAGTATCGGTCAAATACCAAGTTCGCGTTCATCGAGCCGTTTGAGACAACGGATCATCATTTTCGCGATGTGCGCCGACCGGAAGGAGCGACGGGCTTACAGATTTCTATAGAAGACGTTTTTGAAGGGCAATCTTCCGCATTGATTACGCTCGATACGGCAAAACAGTTTTTAGAATTAGCCACACTCGATGAATACCGGGATTTGTTAAAAACAGGAGCCTACGTGTACTTAGAAGTGAATTATAAATCGGAAGTGCCGGTCATTTTTGGCGTGATTGGCCATTTAGATGGAGGAGGTCTTGGCAGCACGTCAACCCTGTTCGACCCCGGTTTTTTGCCGAAAGATGAATGGAATAAAATTTATTTCAACCTTACAGAAATGATTTTCGACGGAGATTTTGACTCTTATCAAATTGTTTTTCAAGCATTTATTCCATCTGAAAACGGTAAGCCAACCTTGAACACTGCAAAAGTTTGGTTAGATAATATTAAGTTGGTATATTTCTAAGCAACTATTCATATACTTTGCGCTGCCGACAAGCATACGTGACCTGACGAGCGGATTTAGCAGTGCTCAGTATGAAAAAAATCAGCTCGGCGTCCTGGCTGCTGTCGGGAAAGGCAAAGCATAAAAAAAATGGACATGACCAGCAGGCGCCGTTTGGCGGATAGCTTTTTTTACAAGGTCGCAGACTTCCTGATGGCGATGACTGCCTGGGCGTGTTTTTTCTTTTACCGAAAACGGTTGGAAGACCAGCCATTGGGCTGGGAAGAGTTGTACGATCCCAACTTTTGGTACGGCGTATTGATCATTCCTACAGGCTGGGTTTTGTTTTATTCCATTTTTGATCACTACAAAGATATTTACCGCTTGTCGCGGTTAGCTACCCTGACCCGCACCTTGTTTCTCAGCTTTTTCGGGGTCATTTTTTTGTTTTTCACCCTCATTTTAGACGATTTTGTCACCAATTACCGCACCTACTACACTTCCTTTTTTGCGCTGTTTCTACTGCATTTTTTCTTCACGGCTACCATGCGCATGGTGCTCCTCACGCGTGCCAGCCGCAGGTTGAAAGCAGGATTGGTGACTTATAATACCCTGATTATCGGGGGCAACCAAAACGCGCTGGATCTGTATCGGGAAATCACCGGGCGAAAAAAAGGGCTGGGCTATCGGTTTGTTGGATTCATTGATGCCAATGGCCGCAATACCAATGAGTTGTCGGTTCACCTCCCCAAAGTTGGCAAAATTGAAAACATCGCAGACATCGTCCGTCAGCATGAGGTAGAGGAAGTGATCATTGCGATAGAAACGTCCGAACACAACCGCCTGAGCGAAATCCTGAATATCCTGTTTGATTTTGACGACCAGTTTTTGGTCAAAATCATACCCGATATGTACGACATCATCCTCGGTACGGTAAAAATGAACCACGTTTTCGGTGCTGTGTTGATCGAAATTCGCCGCGATCTGATGCCCAAGTGGCAACGTTTGGTCAAGCGCCTGATTGACGTTTCGGCCTCTTTGTTCCTGCTATTGTTGTTGCTGCCCTTGTATTTATACGTGGCCATTCGGGTGAAATTGTCATCGCCGGGGCCGATTTTGTTTAAACAGGAGCGCATCGGGTTGAACAGCCATCCATTTTATATTTACAAATTCCGCTCCATGCACACCAATGCGGAAGCTGATGGCCCACAGCTTTCGCACGACGACGACAACCGCTGCACACTCTGGGGCGCCGTGATGCGCAAGTGGCGGTTGGATGAATTGCCCCAATTTGCCAATGTACTGCTGGGCGATATGTCGCTCGTGGGGCCGCGCCCGGAACGGCAGTACTATATTGACCTCATTTTGCAACGGGCACCGCACTATAAACACCTGCTGAAGGTGCGTCCCGGGATTACTTCCTGGGGACAGGTGAAATATGGTTACGCCTCAAACGTTGATCAAATGATCCAGCGTTTAAAATTCGATATTCTCTACATCGAGAACATGTCTCTGGCGCTCGATTTTAAAATTTTGTTTTATACGGTGCTGGTGCTGTTGCAGGGGAAAGGGAAGTAGACAGGTTAAATGATAAAACGCTCACAATAGACATGAAGGAATCTTCTACCAAAACATGGCTCAAACGCCTCGGCGTTGCAGGCTTTTTATTCTTTTTTATCAAAGGCTTGGTTTGGATTGCCATTTTTATTGGTATAGGAAAATGCGCGCTTTGATGTGTCTGGCTTTATCTGCCCACAGACCGGGAGTCCAATAGTTACGCGGAGTCACGCGGAGGAGAGGGAGTTTCACGGAGTAAGGCTCAGGTACGAGACTAAATGGATATCTATGAAGGCATATTCAATCCTAAGGGCTAATTTCACCTTGCTGGCAATGGCACTGTCCTTTGCCTGTATGGCTCAGCAGCCTGTTCCTTTCCAAAATCCTTCTTTTGAAGACCAGCCTGATTTTGGCAAACCGCCAGTCGGGTGGTTTTATTGTGGCAATTTTGGTGAAACGCCTCCGGATATTCACCCCGGCGGTTTTTATGGCGTCGTCACACCACCCAAAGACGGCCAAACCTACGTGGGCATGGTCGCCCGCGACAATGGCACGGAAGAACAACTCGGGCAGCGACTCGCCGCGCCCCTCGTACGCGGACAATGTTATGCTTTCCGGATTTTTGCTGCCCGCTCGGAGCAATATGCCAGCTTTAGCCGCATCACCGGACAGCCCGCTCCGTTTACGCTTCCTCTGAAATTGACGGTATTGGGCGCACACCGGCACTGCGAACCCGTTGCGGTGTTGGCATACTCCAAAACCATCTTAGAAACGGAATGGCAACAACTGGATTTTTTATTGCAGCCTAAAGCAGCGTTCGAATACCTTATCCTCGCTGCCACTTCTGCCAATGGCGAATTCTACAACGGTAATCTCCTCCTTGACGCCGCTTCTCCGCTCGTACCTTGCGATTGCAATTCGGGGATGCCTGTACTGGAGCGTTTCGATTTGCCCCAGCCTGGTGCATCAACGGTCTGGAAGGATTGGCTGGCCGAACTAAATACAGACCTGGAAGACGGCGTGTTGGTTCAGCATTTGTTTGAAACAGCAGACGGCGTTGTGCATTACCAAAATAGGTATCTCCTTGGTCTGGCTCGGTTTGTGCAATATTCTGCCGGGGCTAAACTGCGCATTACCTTTAATCCGGAACACTGCCCGGCCCAATTTGAAGAAAAATTGAAACAGGAAATAGAGCGGTGTGGCCTTATAAAAAAGCGGTATGTGTTTAAAGAAAGCAAAACCGGAAACGGGTGTGCGATGATTGCGGGTATTTATTAATATGACCTGGGAATGTTGAAATTTACTCCTGCTTCACCCCGTCGCCCAATTTTCCCTCCATCCGCTCCACTTCCTGCGTTTCGCCGAGGCGCAACTTAAGCGGGAATTTAATGACTTTTTCCATGCGGACTTCCAATTTGCAAAACAGCGCCAGATCGCAATAGCGCCAGGCTTTTGGTGGCGTGCTGATGGTGAGACTTTCCCGCAGGGTAGGGTAGGAAGGTGCAGCAGCGGGTGCAAAGCGGTGCATCCCGGTTTTTGACAAACTTAGATTGGGAAGCAGAATCTCCTGCGATTCTATCCGCAATTGGGAAATGGATTTCCCGGACAGCTTCAGGGCGCTTTGCCCATTTGCGAAAAGCGAAAAAAATAAACCGGCAGTGAGGAATATCCAGTGTTTCATTGTTACCCTTCTACTAGCGTCCCAACCCGCTCCCCATTCACAATGCGCTTCAAATTGCCGTCGGCATTGATGTCGAAAACGATGATGGGCAGGTTATTTTCCTGGCAAAGGGTGAAAGCGGTCATGTCCATCACGGCAAGCCCCATGCTGATCACTTTTGCAAAAGAAATATGGTCGAATTTAACGGCGGAAGGGTCTTTTTCCGGATCGGCAGAATAGACGCCGTCTACGCGGGTGCCTTTAAGAATCACATCGGCGTTGATTTCATTCGCGCGCAAGGCTGCGGCGGAATCTGTCGTAAAGTACGGACTGCCCGTACCCGCAGAAAAGAGCACCACGCGGCCTTTTTCCAAGTGGCGGATGGCACGGCGCCGGATATAAGGCTCCGCGATTTGTTTCATTTCAATGGCCGAGATGAGCCGGGTGTAAATGCCCAGCCCTTCGAGCGAACTTTGCAGTGCCATGCCGTTGATGACGGTGGCGAGCATCCCCATGTAGTCGCCCTGAACCCGTTCGATGCCGGACGCTTCTGCCTGCAGGCCCCGGAAAATATTTCCACCCCCGATAACGACAGCAACCTGAACGCCGAGGTCAACCAATCCTTTGATTTCGGCGGCATAGTGATGCACCATTTTGGCAGAGATTCCAAAGGGTTGATCTCCCATGAGGGATTCGCCACTAAGTTTGAGTACCACTCTTTTGAATTTCAACGCCATTGCCAGAGAGTTTAAAAATCGCTAAAGAGGTGACACCTTTCTAAAAAGTTGTTACCTCTATATTTTCAACCAAAAGGTTGAACCACGTTTACTAAACTTTTGAAGTTTAGTAAACGTAGTAACTCAACCAAGAGGTTGAACCACGTTTACTAAACTTTTGAAGTTTAGTAAACGTAGTAACTCAACCAAGA